>DATDFC010000218.1:0-33737 GCA_036522815.1 Gemmatimonadales bacterium
TGTATCTCGCGGTCGTGCTCGATCTCGCGTCGCGCCGGGTCGTCGGCTGGGCGGCGGGCGCGAGCAGAGCTTCTTCGCGACCGTGAAGACCGAACTGATCCCCGACACGATGTGGCCGAGTCGCCGCGACGGCATCGAGGCCCTCCGCCAGTATCTTGCCTGGTACAACGGGCAGCGGCGTCATTCCACGCTCGACTACCTGAGCCCGGCGGCCTTCGAGGCGCAGCTCACCGCTGCCTAAACCCGTGTCCACAAAACCGGGGCAAGACCACCCGGTCGAATCACCGGGCAACAACCCGCCACACCATCTTCTTCCTATTTCTTCTTACGACTCTTCTGCTTCCTGGCGCGGACTTTGGCGCGCATCTTCTCGCCGTACGATTGCTCTCGGGGCGCGTCACTGGGGACGGGAGAGGGCTGCCGTGCTTTAGCTGGATCCGGCGAAGGCTGCTTAGGGGGCTCGGAGCTTGGGACGTTCACAGGTCCTCCCTACGATCGGAATCCGTATGCGATCCCGACGAGAAGTATGAACATCGCTAAGACAAGGCAATAACTCGCATATTGGAGCGTAGTAGCAGTCTTGTTGTTGGCAACCGAGTTTCTGTTCGTTGCAACAGCGAGGTCAACAATGCGTTCGTCCAAGAAGGTGTCATCGGTTGGTGGCTCATCGGCGAAGCCCTCGATGATCGCCTGAGGGTCCGCAGGTCCCTCATAGGTTCGAATACGCATCGCGATCACAACCAGGAGCAAGGCTCCGGCGAGCAACAGCGCCACTGTCGTGAGCAGGAACCATGGGAGGCCCAGCGCCTCGGCGCTCCGCTTGGCTTCGTCCGCCTTGAGGAGCAGAGCCGCAAGGAACAACGATATGATCGTCAAATACAGCCTAGCGCGCGCCTCAAGCTGATCGTAGGTGTGCTCCTCCTCGTCATAGAGAGCTCGGAAGAAAGCATATTGCTCCTTCGTAGCCACGTACACCTCGCGAACTCAGGTGAACGGTTTCGCGCCCCCCTCTTATGTCGACCCGTCTACAAACGGTGACCCGATTCCTGACCGGAACAGTCGACCCACCGCTACAATGGTCGTCTCCAAGAGGCGACGCAAGGTCGTTCTTGCACGAGAAATCGGACTTGCCGCTCCGGGAGAACGAATGCCGAAGCAAGAAAGAATCGGAGGGATGGTTTTTGAGTCGGCTCTCCGACCACCTCAAAAGTCAATCCCGACCCCCGACATGGCCACTTCGAGGGGTTCACTCCAGATTCTGTGCAATCTGAAGTCGGCGATGACAGGCGCCGTACAGTAGGATCGTGAAGTGCTACATCTGGCCGATCCCTCAGTCGGCCCTGGTGGGAGTGCCTCAGCGAACGGCGCTAGTCACTCGCTCCGCATCCCCCACAATCTCGGCCGGCGCGCAGGGTTGCAGCGAGCTCGAATCGGCAACCGCGCAGATGGTGAGTTGCCCCTCCAGAATTCGAACCTGCACTGCTGGATCCAGAGCCCAGACCTTGGGGGCGCGAGTGCCCGGTCTTGAGGTAGTAGGAGTGCCTCCTCAAGTCTCCCGACCACCGGGACAGGAGACTGCATGGTCGGCGCAAGCTTTCCCGAAAATTCGATCGGGGCATCCCCCCGAACGAGATCAAGCAGCGCGGCCTTCGTGTGCGGGAGCAGCCCTCACAACTACCGACGCTGGTAGTGGTTACGTTGAGTGAAGGCAGCACCTGTGAGCTCGGTTACTCTGCTCGTCTGAATTAACCCACTTGCCTCGACGGGATTGGCGGTGTGCCTGACCGAAGGTGAGAGCGCAGCTGGACGCTGAGTTTGGTTCCGACGGGATCACTCCTTCGTAGCGGCTCCATGCAACTCCCGGAGTCGTGCAAGATTGGTCGGGAGGGCGTTCAGCGCGATGCCATCCGCGGCCATCTGGGCGACCGCCCGCTCAATCAGGCTTATCCCGGCACCGAGGCTGAGGGAGGCGCCCTGCGCGTCCCAGGTCGGGAGCCCGGCGTCGTGAGCAACCGCGAACTCGAACGCGCAGCCGCTGCTGTATTGCCAATCGTCGTTGAAGAAGACGTTGGCTACGCGGGTACGGAGCAACGTTTCCCAGAAGGCCAGGTATTCTTTTTGACCCCATCTCGGTGCGACGAACGGTGCCGGGGTGATCACGAGCACACTGCCGAGGCGCTCGCGCAAGCGAGCCGCGAAGCGTTTGGCAGCCGCGACGTTCACCTCGAGGAGCTGCCGATGATATGCCTGCTCGCCGAGCTTCGTCATGAGCGAAGCCGACTCCCGAACGCCATGTTCGCGCATCAAGAGATAGGCGCGTTTCCCCGTAGTGAGCTCGCTGCTCGCGTAGGTGGCCTTTTGGTCGTTGAGGGCGCAGTCGAGCGCCGAAAGAGCGATGGCTGTTTCGGCCGGGTGCGCGCGAGTGTTCGCAGCTTCTATCACAATGGTCTCGGAGCGGTGGTCTCGTCGGTCAGTCCGCTGACTGACACGTCATCATTTCCTCAAAGACTGCGTCGTTGAAGCGGCGCAAGATTTCGCCGACTACATCAGCTGACTGTCTCAGAATGACTCGCAGACCGTCCGCAGCGATCCTAGGTCCGCCTGTCTGCGCGGCCGGATCGAGAAGGTGCTGCCAGCTATCGTATGCCGGCCGAGTCACGTCTGCAGCTGCGCCCAAGGCCTGTAAAGAGCCTTCAGGCGTGCAGAGCGCGTCCAGATGTTTCCAGTCGCGAAACGAGATATGAATGCCACCTCGCCGAAAGCCCGTCGATAGCCCGCGTCGGAGCCAGGGCACGGGCAGGATGATGAATGCCTGATAATCACGGTCCGCCCGCGCCTGGAAATACTCGCTCAGCTTGAGCTCTTGCTTCGGCCGCGGCAACTCACCACCCACATTGTTAAACAGTGTAATCTCAGCGCTGTGCTCCATGTACGTCTCCTTCCACCATCTTGCTTGACCCGAGACGACAGCCACCCAAGCCACCGAGCGCTCGTCGAACGATCCCCGCAGGCTGCCTCGCGCCCGCGAAACGTAGAAAACACGCGACCAGTCGAGCGAAAGAATGCTGATGCTCACGCGTACATCGTTCTCGTCCAACGGTCCTACCCGTAACGCAGAGCGCACCTCGCGATCGATGTGCTCGCGCACTCGGTCCGTGGTCCTCACGAGTGAGGCCTGCAGATCGATTATCGTGCTTCCTAGCGCTCTGGTGGCTAGCTGGTTTTTTCCTTGGACGACGTTGAACAGTGTGTCGAGGAAGACGAGGATACTCGGGCGGAGCGATAGGAGCCAGGTCCACAATCGTCGCAACCACGCGTTGAGCGCATGCCGAACTCGCTCGCTCCACGATCTCCACCCGCTCCTCGGAGGCAGCGGTGTGAATCCTGGCTCTCCAACGAGACGACTTCGTAACCCCTCGACCACGCCCCGAAATACCCCGGAAGCGACGAGGAGCACCAAGAAGAATAGGACGAACGAGACAACATAGTAGGCCTTCGCAGCGTTGCCGGACTCCTGCCAAAACGAGTCGAGAAACGTGACCACCAGCATCCCGCCGAGCCCAGTGATGACCGTGCGGCCGAAGTTGTTCGTGAAGGGCGTCTCGCTGCTTGCAGCCGATCCGCTGCTGGACGCGGCCCCTCCACCCGCTCCGCCCGGCGTGGTGGTCGCGCCACCTGCCGCTGTAGCAGGTGCTGGCGCGGCCAGACGGGTTTCGGTCGGGGGAATCTTCCACACGGCCACGACGGTGAGGAACGCTGCTAGAAACGCAATGGCCAGCACCACTGATCTCGCAAGCGGGGTCAGAGCGTCGGCGAGGTTCCAGAACCAGAGCGCGGCCGCGCTCAGCGGCGAGACGGAAGCAGGTTCACCAATCGGGGCATCCGGGATGAACGAGGACGTCGGGGCGTCGTACCAGTACAGGCGTCGCCTGATGCCGTCGTTCGTGAGCGTCACAAGCGCGAACCCGCGCGCCTGTATCGGTGACGCATCTTGCAACTTGACCGCAAGGGGGGGAGCTAGGAACAGTCTCGCCGGATCGGGGCGAAGGGGTGACCGCGTGGACCACCGGTAGGGCGGGTAGTAGATCTCACGGTGCGAGTCATGGAAGTGCCCCGCGAGGACGGCCACCACTGCTCGTGACGCCACGATCTCCTTCCAGCGTTGGAACACTGTCGGGCTCACGTTCCAGGCGGACCACGTCGGCCGACCTGTGTTGCCGGTTTGCACAGGTTTCCGACCAGCGAACCGATCCTGCGCCAGCGTATAGGGGTCGTCCAGGTCGGGAATGTGTGTGAGCACCACGACCTGCTTTCCCGCCGAGTCCGCGCGCGCCACCATGCCGGCGAACTTAGCCACCGCCGCCTCCTGCTTCAGGCGGTTCGCATCATATGCCCGCTCGCTGCCGTTCTTGAAGGAAAACGACGGAAACCCGATGAGCCGCAGGTTGGTTCCTGCCACGTCGGCTGAACACGAGGATGGTGGCGAACCCCGAGCGGCGTAGCAGGCCGTCAGATCGTGGATCGTGACCGGGCTATCGCTGAGTTTTTCCTGGACTTCCGCGAGGACGCCGGTGGTTCGAAGGACCGCCGAGTCGGCAGTGCTCTCGCTTTCGACGTCGTTATTGCCCGCGACCACGTAGATGTCCGGAATAGGGCTTGCTCGGAGCAGGTTCGCGAGCACGTCGACCTGTTCGCGGCGGTGGCGCTGCCGAGCCACGGGAGTCGGTCCACCTGCTGCGGGGTCGAGACCTAGATCACCGGTGATCGCCAGGAACCGCGGGGGCTGGTCGGGAAGCGACGAGAGGCGTTGCAGGAGGAGGGTGAACGCCTGCCGATTTAACCTTGCCTGATAATCCTGGACCGCGGGGGGGATGGCCGCATCGCCTTCCTCGAAGAGGTGGAGGTCGGTGGCGTGCACGAACGAGACCACTGGCTGCAGCGGCGACCGTATGCAACCTGTAACGGTGCCTGCCAACATGAGGGCGACGGCTCGAGTTCCCATGAAGAGATCCCCTCCCTCAGGACTGACATCGCTGTACCACTCTATGGCTCAGGATTCCGGGTATTCGATCCGTGACGGAACGCGAGCCCGCCGCAACAGATCACCGAAGTGGCTCGTGACGCCCACTCGCCCCACTAGCACGATGCCGTCATCGGATCCCTTCACGGCATCGATCAGCTTCCGCAAGGCTTCGATCCCACCTTTCACGTCGAACTCGTGGTACCGAGCCGCTTCACCGGGGAAGATGACCCGTCCAGCAGTGGCGCTAGCGCCGCTATGGAACTGTACGATCCAGACGGATCGCCCGTCATGCACCCATTCGAAGCGCACCGGTCCCAGTTCCTTGGACGCTTGTCTATACGTGGCATGCACATCACCCACTATCGACGCAGGCAGTGATTCAGGGGCGCGGCGGCCCACCATGAACTCGTCACCGTAGCCTGTCACGCCTTCGACGAGTGGTTCACGATCAGTCTGCGCAATTAGTGCTCCCGAGTACTTTGCCTCGATCCCCTCCTGAGCCAAGATTGAGGCGATAGCATCTCCCGTGGGATCTTCGTCTTGCATCAGCCGAAAGGGATCGAGCCACCCGCGTCGGGTCGTGAAACGACCCGGCACCTGCTCAGTCGGGCACGTTCGGATCCACGTCTCGGCCAGTCCCGTCTCACTCCCGATCGTAAATGGCGCAAGGCCGCGAGGGATAACAACCGCGCGGGGAACACGCAGGCCGATCGCATCCGCAACGAGCAACCCGTACGCCTTATCTCCAACGAAGCGACTGAACAGGTTGGGCCATGACACCTCGACAGCAGTTGGAGGTGAGCTGACCTCTTCGACCTCCCAGATGATCGTGTGGTCGTATTGGTACCCACGACGGAGTGGGTGTAGGCTAAACTCGACACGCAGCTCTCGCCGATCTGGCAGCGCGGGCTTGAAGTGATAGACCCGCTCGAAGATCCGCAGCCCGACCCGCCGAGTGACGGAAGCAGTGCCGGGCTTCTCGACACATCTGGGCGTGTCCTTGGGAGCGAATTCGATCGCGTCGCCGTACGCCACTCCCGACACGCCGCCGTCGTTAACGTCGACCGTCTCGTTCACGATGGTCAGCAGGTCTTCGGCGGCGAGCCGGTGGAGCTGGCTGACGACGGCTGGCACGCTTGTCTGACCGTAGATGAATTCGCGGCCTTTGGGGTTGTCCGGCTGGAAGCTGCGGATGTTTACCGAACGCTCTGGTGAGGCAGCCAGAATGGCTGCGACGGCGGATTCGACGGAGTCGAACTCGTGGTTCGGCGAATACCCTCGGATCCAAGCGTATCGCTGCTTCAGGGCCGGATCGAAGCTGACGAATTGCGCGACATTGAAACGCCGGGCAAGCGAGTCGAGGATAGCATCTTTTTCATGGCCTTCCTCCCCTCGTTGGCGAACGGCCGTGATTCCCGGAGAGTCGGAGTGCGGGTGGTTTGGTCGCTCACGCATAGGAGTTCCGGTCCTTTCGGGACACCGAGGCACTTGTCGCGCTTAACCCAGTCTCATCCAATAAGATCCAACGCCGGCTGTGTCCGGCCTGCGCCATGCAGTCAAGTCCACCAAGGATGGGTCACCGCGCGGCGAGTCACAAGCCAGAATCGCGCAAAGTGGGCGATTCAAGTGCCCGGGAATCCTTGAGACAAGATAACGGCTCGGTGGTTGTTCGGTCGACGGGGTGGAGCCGGGTACTTGACGTCGTAGAAGCCGATCCCCGCAAGGAAGTAGCCGCGCGCCGCGGACGCCGGTTGGAGGTTGTAGGTCGCATTCACCAAGATGCCCGTGAGCCTGATCCTGGCGTCGGTCGGGGCACCGACCGCGGCGGACACGTGGCTCTTGAGGCTGTCGTTCGCGGAGTTGTGGCCGGTACTGACGTCGAGCGAATACCGACTGGAGTCTTGGGCAACTTCAAGTCGACGACCGCCAAGCCGGAGACGCCGGGTGTTAAGCCATCGCCCGCAGTGTCAGCCTGGTGGTCGAAGCTCGTCGGTAATGTCAGACTGCCCGCGATGCCGCTCTTCTCGCGGAGGCCCTGCGCTGCCAGCGGGAAGGAGCGAATGACGGCGGCGAGCGCCAGCGCGAACCTTGGGGCGGTTGACCACGACACGCGCACCTCCTGCCGGCGGCTCTCAATTACGGTGGAGAGTGAAAGGAGGAGGACACCGCCTCGTGTTCAAGTCAACCAGGTAGAGCGGTGCCGCCCAGCCAGCCGTCACCACGGCGGTAACCGTGTCGTACACGGACACCGGATTGCCGGCGAGGACCGCCTCGCCAAAGTCCCCGGCGTCGTCGCGTGCGAATGCCGTCAGGGTGAAGAGACCGCGCGTGCCCGCCGGAAACAGGCCCTTCACGACCCTGGTCAATGTCGAGTCGATCGTCGAGGGAACCGCGATGGAGCCTCGAACCGAGGCGGTGCCGCTAATCACGAGTCCGAGCCACGTGAGTTGTCGTCGGGCGTGGACTTCGACCCGGAACCGAACGGTGTCGCCTGGGCCGAAGGTTGCTGAGCCTGGCGGGCTCGTGTTGTACTGCTGGTAGGCGTACACTCGTCTGGTGACGATCGGAGGCGCCGGCGGGCGCGGGGGTAGCGGCAGCGTGCCGAAGCTCTCGCCGCATGCGGTGATCACCAGTGCGGCGAAAGCCCTGGTCGCGGAATCGATGAAGGGACCCGTTAGCAGCCGAACGGCCATGGGCGCAATATCGGCTTGCGGGAAAAGGCGAGTCGACACGTCCTCTCTCCCCGGCCCCCTCCCCCTTCCGGGGAGGGGGAACGAGTCCTCAGCTCGTGCGCTGACGGTCGCAACCCGGACCCTCACGTTTCAGAGACGGAGTCGCGTGGCAGCAAGATGTCGCGTTTCCGCCCTATGGTGCCGCAAAAGCGCCCTACACCGCCAAGGCTCACGGAGCGACGTTCGCAAGAGTGCCTCACCATCGAGGATTCCGATATGGCCGAGTATTCCGAGATTCAACCTTACATTGAAGCGGCAGCTGCCTCTGGCAACAGAGGTCGGTTCGTGATCATCGTCATCATCGTTACTAGCGTCGTAGCCTTTGGAGGTCTTTGGAACTCGAGGCAGGCCGCATGGATCATGTCGCGCATTCGAACCGCACAGGCTGCGCTCAAGGACTGGGACTCAACTGCCGCTAATGCGCAGAGACCGTGTCAGAGGGGCCCGAGTGACCCGGCGCTACAGGACTTTGTGAGTAAGTATGGATTCTGTCGCTCCGATGAGGTTCGAGACTGGCTGTTTTCGCTTGAACGAGCCCGGACGGATTATGTACTCACACTCCGAGCGCCCTTTTTCGGGATTGTTTTTGACGTTAACGACCTGGGAATGCTCGCTGGTTTCACTTTCAGCGTCCTACTACTTTGGTTTGTCGTGAGCGTTCTTCGAGAGCAAAACGACTTGGCCCTTGCCTTTCGTCAGGCCCGCGCACGACGCCAGCTTCGAATGTGCTACGACCTCCTCTCGACAAGGCAGGTGCTCACAGTGCCGCCGCTACTGGATCGATCTGATGAACGACAGTCACCCGTACGGATGGCTGGCCTGGTCATTCTTTTGCCGCGTTTCCTACTGCCGCGTGAGGGTAGCAGCATCGCCAGGCGCCTGATTCTGCTGCCTCTTATTGTTCAGATTGCCATCGTATGGCACGACAAGCTCACGCTGGATTTTGGCAAGCTGTTTCAAGTCGGCAGCACGGCGGCAGTCGTTTTCGCAGAGTGGTCGTTCCTCCTTGTTATTCTAGCTCTCACACTATCTAGTCTGATGATTTCTCGACAGGTGGATGGTGTTTGGAGGGGCGTAGCTACAGAGCTGGAAGAATCTAAGAGGCTGGAGGAAGGTAAAGAGAGGCCGAGCAAGTGACGGACGGAGGACCCGAGCCGGGCTGAGGCGAAGCTCCATCATTCAATGTTGCAATGCCTCCGTCTGCCGCGGCGCCGGAGGGTGCCGCACGACTGGAACTTGCGTCGAGGTTCCCCATGCACCTCCACTTACGAATCCACTGTTGTCCATTGCAATTCTGCAGGTACGGTCACGGGCGCCGGCTTCGATCTCGCTCATGAGCTACACCAGACTCACCAGTAATTCGTTGAGCTTGACCCATTGGGTGAGAGGATGGTTCGGTCGCGATCGAGAATCACACCGTCGAGTAACCGAGCTCTGGGTCGGCGGTGTCGCACACCGCCGGCCGAATCACGTGCTGTCCAAGTTGCCGCCTCGCGTTGCGTTACTCGACCTTGGCCTCGTCTTGAACAAAACCCATAATTCTCGCCCATATGTTACGTTGTGGGGCACGTCGCCCCACGAAGGCCCGAACCCGCGGCCTACGAGCCGCCTATGAAAAGGAGATCTCTATGTCCCAGGACACCCGCCTGTTGACCGAACTCGAGCGTCAGAAGAAATACACTGACAAGCTCGGGGATGATTTTCAGTACCCGCTTTTCAACTCTCACCGCGCCCTCGAGTCACAACGGCGTAGCGGCTACCGCAACACTGCTGCAGCGGCGCGCGAAATCGTGGACAATGGCATCGAAGCCGGCGCAACGAAGGTCCACGTTGTGTTGGAACGCCCCCACCAGGGAGACCGGAAACAATACCAGCGTAAGGACGCGGTGACATCGGTCGCGTTCATCGACAACGGCTCCGGCATGTTCGCCAAGATGGCGCGGTTCGCCCTCTCTTGGGGAGGCGGCACGCATTTCGACGAACCCGAATTCATCGGAAAGTTCGGTTTCGGCCTTCCGAACGCGTCCATCAACCAGACCCGGCGCGTGGAGGTCTACACTCGCACGAGTGGATCAGAGCCATTTATGAAGGCGTGGCTCGACATTAACGACTACGCCGGGGAGGGCTCCAGTCAGTCGGTGCCGCCTCCCGTGCAGTCGGACCTGCCGCCGTTCGTGAAGGGCTACCTCGAGCGCAACAAGGTATCGCTCGAGCACGGGACGGTGGTCGTCTGGGTCGAGCCGGACCGGCTCTCCTATAACAGCGGCGGGTCCCTCAAAGAGCATCTGCTCGACGACTTCGGTGCAACCTACCGCTACCTGCTCAAGAACTTTGAGCTGGTAGTCGAGGGGGTACGCGTCCAGATGGTCGACCCGCTGTTCCTCGAACCGACTGGTCGCTACTACCGGAAGCCCGAAGAGGGCGGTGCCATCCTCGCTTATGACGAAGGGCCATGGTCTGTGCGATACTACCGCGACCCCGAGACGGGCGAGAAGCGCTTCGGGAAGATCGAGTCGTCCAAGCAACTCGATGATCCGAACCTGATTGCGGCTGGGGCGCTCCACGTTCGTGTCGCGCGCTTTCCCCTGGGCTTCGCCGTTGGCAAGGAGGGGAAGGAGAACGTGCCGCCGATCGATGAGTTCGCGAAGGCGCGGTTCGAGATCCGTAAGTCGCGCCGCGGCATGGCGTTCCTCCGAGCGGGGCGGGAGATCGAGACAGTGGATGTCTTCCCCCGTCGGCCTAGCGACGTTGCTAGCGGTCTCGGCGACTGGCCCCTCCTCCAAAGCTACGCGTACCACTGGGGGATTGAGGTTCGCTTCCAGCCGGCCCTCGACGAGGTATTCCGGATCACGAATGACAAGCAGACGGTACGCCCGATAGAGGACTTCTGGCGCCTGCTCGCCTCCGAAGGGCTGGACGCGCTCCTCCGTCGAGAGCAGGCAAAGCACGGTGAAGAGCGTACGAAGGCGAAGCAGGAGCGATTGCGGGCTGCGCTGAAGCCCGAAGGTGGCCAGCCGTCTCCGGCTGAACTGGCAGCACAGGCTGCGGACGTCTCTATTGGCGAACTACCTGCGGTGCCTGAGAGCGAGAAGAAGGAAGCCAACCTTTATCTCGAACGGAAAATCCAGGAGCTCGCCGCGAGCAGCCGGAAGTCCGTTGAGGAGGCCCGCCAGGCGTACGTAGCGCAGCAGAGGATTCAGCGCTACCGAGTTGACTACGTAGACGACGCGAATGGCCCGTTTTACACCCCGAGGTGGGAAGGCACACAAGTTGTCGTGCTCATCAACAAGCGTCATCCCTTTTTCGAGTTGGTTTACGCCACCCTCCTCGAAATCCAAGGTGGCAAGGTGGCGAAGGAGGCGGTGGACGTACTCCTTATCGCGCTGGCGCGAGAGGAATTGAAGACGACGAACCCCGAGACGCTGGAGTTCTACCGAGCACAGCGTGTCGAGCGTTGGTCGGCGTTCTTGGCGAGTGCGCTCCGCTCCCTGGCCCAGCAGTTCCCGCCGGAGGAAGCTGAGGCGGAGGGCGACGCAGCCGCGTAAGCTCGTTATCAGGCGGCTAGTTGCGACTCCGACTGGCCGCCCGAGCTTGCGGTTCTCTGTAGTGCGGTTACCTTTTGCCATACAACTGAAGGCGGTGCAGTGCGGCCACGAGCCGCCATGACCCCTGTGTACTGCATTCGGCCTTCGAAGACGCGCCTACGGGCGCACCAACAGGCCGTTTGCATACACAGAAAGGTTTGGCCTCATGGCTACCACTGCACCGTTTTTCTTTTCAAACAACCAGTCCGATGAACAGCTGCTCACTCAAGCCTTGAGGGGCGAAGAAGCGGCGTGGACGCATTTGACGCGCCGCTTCCGCCCCTACCTCGCAGTCGTTGTTCGGCGTCGCACTCCCTCCCTGCCGCCCGACCTGCAATTTGAAGTCGCGGCGGAAGTCTGGGCCGCCGTATTCCTGCGGGGCGCCGACGCATACCATCGTGACGGCGAGTCAGCGCGTCACTACGTCGCATCCTTCCTCAAGGGCGCCACGGATCGCGTGCGCGCCGCCTATCGGGCGCCAGGTCATCGGGCGCGGGCCCGCGACGCTCACCGTCTTCGGAAACGCCCCGACCCCAGAGGCGGACGGCGGGACCTAACTATTGTCAGCCTCGAACTGCTGCAGGAGGACCATCAGCCTCAGGCTGAGGACGAGGTGGAGCAGCTCGACCGCTCGATCGACATCGATCGAGCACAGGCGGTGGCGACACCGGATGTTGCAATGGCCATTGAGATCATCCGCTTCTGGGATGTCGGCTTCGAGGAAGCAGCTCGAATGGTAGGGCTCACGCGGGCGACGCTGCGGCGGCGGCTCGCGCAGGTTGGTCAGCGGCTCCATGCCGCGTGACGGCCATTGCCGAATGGGCTCTGTTTACATCTGACGGGGTCAGTTCCGCGAACAGCGGGCCGCTCTCGCTCGACACCGCTGGCAGCGGCACCCGCGCTCCATGCTTCACGGGGTACGCCAGTGTGTGGCGCTCAACTTCCTCCAGCACCGTACGATTGTTGATACGCTGGGCCAGCCACCGCTCACGCCAGTAGCTGACTAACCGCGAAACCGAGTCCGATCGATCGGGAATAATGGGCGTGGCCCGCGAAGCAAGGCCCAGCAGTACCTCTCGGAAGTTTCTCGCCAGGGGAACTTGGTAGATAATCCGAGGACTGCCATGCCGGAGGAGAACGTCCGAAGGCAGGCCGATGAGATCCAGCCCCGCACGCACCTTCCGCAGTTTGGGGTTCACGCCCTCGCCGAAGATGCTATTGACTGGTCGACCGGAGCCCTGCTGAGCCAGCAACACTTCAAGTTGGGACATCGTCTCGCGCGAGAAGTGGAACGATCCAAAGCCTACGGTCTTGCCGACAGGGACGAAGGCGAGCTCGTCACCCCGCCGGCCACCTGCGCGCTCGACCGGCATCTTTAACCGGTTGTATTGGCTCGACGCCACGCCGTAGAGTGAGGTCGTACCGAGCAGTACCAGTTTGGGGCTACGGCGGATCGATCGTCCCGCCATGGACGATGCAATGATACTCGGGACCTTGCGGTACCTCTCATTGTACGCGGCCGCGACCTGCGGACTTGCGAGGAGCAGGCCCACCAGTTTCCCACCGAGCAACGCGTTGTAGGGTGCAACAGCGCCACAGATGGTAATGTCCATCATATCGACACCCACGTGCGCGGCTTTCATGTATCTCAAGACGGTCATGATCGCGCGCCTGGATGCCGCGCTCCCAAGAATCCGCTTCAGCGCCGCCGCCGTAGGCTTCTGAAACTTGGCGAGAAGCAGTGCTCGCCGGGCCTCGAGGAGCTCGGCCAGGTGCTCGGCGCGTTTGGCCCGAAAGAGATGCTGCTGCGCTTCACCCTTCCAATCGGCGTCTCGCGCACGATTCGTTGCCTTCTTATGCGAGCGACTGGCGGGATATAGCCGATGCGCGCGCCACTCCTCGGCGGCAAGGGCCCGAAGTCGCCGAACAACCTCTTTCCCCGGCTTCGTCAGCTCTCCAGTACGCAGGACTCGCTCTGCCCGGAAGTCGGTTACGTACAGTTCGCCGATCAGACTCCTGAGGGATTTCTTGAGCCAGCGGGCCCAAATGACGGTCGGTCGCTTCTGCAGCTGAGCGAGAAACTCGTCAGCACGCCAGCCGATCCACGCGTCGCGCGGCGAGAGCTGCACAATCGCGCTACCCAGCGCACCGATGCCGATAACGGGATGATTGGGCGCTGCGCGGTCCCGAACTAAGAGCCAGACCTTGCGGCCTGGTGTGCTCTGGTAGGCCGTATTCCACGTGTGTCGGAAGTATCGCCAAACATCTAGCAGCCGGAGGCCCGTGAACTCGCAGACGCCGTCGGACTCTATGACCTGGACGTAGGCGTCGACGCACTCCCGAAGCGCAACCGCCCGCTGCCCCTGGTCTGCGAGTGCGGCGGCGCGGCGCAGAGCCGCACCAAGCTCTCGCCCGTCCCGCATGAGCGAAAACACTGAATGCCATTGCGCCTTGTGCAAGCGGCGGCGTTCCATGTCGCGGACAAACCGGCGCACAGATGGCTGGGAGAGCTGAGCATCTCGTTCGATGAGATGGGCCGCTCGGATCTGCGCCTTGCGTTCTTCGACCGATCCCTCGTCAGCCGGAGGCCCAACTTCGATCGCGCGTGATGGCAGATGCAGACGCCACCCCTGCGCTCGAAGATCGCAAAGGATCGATGCACAAAGAGCGGTCTCCTGGCCGACCCGCGGCGTCAGCGCACGACTCGCGTCGATAGCGCCGCCCCGGATGCGTGCAATGGCCTCTGCTTTGGCGCTGGATGGCAGGGCGATCAACTGACGCACGCAGTTGCGCAGAACACGTCGGGCCGAGGCGTCCTTGTAAACGTTCGGCTTGAGGGACGTACGTTCGATCGCCACGTCAGACCCGCCGTTCCAAGAACGCCGCCAGCGCATCTCCCCAGGCCGCGCCGTACCGCTCCAGCCTCGTTCGATCGGCTGTCCGCTCGAACGTCAACTCTGCGCGGGCGGCCGCAAGGATCAGAGATTCCAAGTCGTGGCGCCGCTGCTCGTCCCGAGCTGCAAGCGCTGGAGCGTAGATCCGCTCGTAGAACGGATGGCTACTGTTCAACGTGACCGTCAAGGTTCCATCAAACGTTGCTGCTTTGAAGAATGCGTGGCACCGTAGTCTTTCGGCGACAATCGAGTACGCGTGTTGACGTCGGGCCCGGCCCTTCGGCTGGTTGATCGTGGGAAGGGGCGGAAGCAGTGCTTCCTGGCGCCCAGCGGTAACCGTGGCTCGGCTGGGCTCCCGCCTCTTGAGTGCCTCAAAAGCACGACGGACCCGAACGTTGAGGGTTCGCGCAATCGCTTCTAGTTCCGGGGCAAGGACGGCCTCTAGTTGCGCCGTCGGCGTTACGCCCTGTTTGCTATGGGTCACGCCGAACAGCTCGTCCAGTTCGGGCGCGAATGTGATTTCACAGCGCCACCAGTCGTCGTAATTCTCTTTCCGCTTCGTGCCCATCAGGTGCCAGCCGTAGTCGATCTCTCTGCCGGCTCGCACGAAGGAGACACCTGCACCACCAACAATCCCGCGCGCGCGTTTTTCGTCAACCGGTAAGTCGTGCCACAATGCGATCGGAAGCTCACTAAACCTTATCGTTACGGTTGACGTGCGTTTGGCGCCGGGCCCTTCCAACTCGTAAATGAGCGGCGCGCCATACGGGACAGCTGCGGCCTCTCCAATTGGCGCGTGAAAGTGCAATGGGTCAACGGGTGCAACTGGATCGTCATTGACGAACAGGCGCAAACCCCTCCAGATCAGTTCTCGATAGATCCGACCGAGTGGTCGTCTCAGCCGGTGAGCGATGGTTGGGGCCCGGCGAAAGGTGAGACGATCGCAACGGTTCCACAACACAAGCGTACCCGACGGCGCTGCGATTGACGCTGCCCATTTTGGGAGAGCGCGTCGGGCCGGTGGAGGAATCCGGCGAAGCTCGCCACGGGCTACTGCATCGACATCGAGGTAGCTGAAGAGAACCTGGTCAAGGGTGCGCCACGAGTAGACCTCCACACGTCGGGACTGACTGACCGAGCTATTGGGGAGGCCCATGCCGAAACGGCCCAGGCCATGTCGATCCCCAAACCGCTCGGTCCCGCCGAACTGAAGAGCCGTCCAGACGGTGTTCCTATCCATCCCGTGGCCATTGTCGAGAACTGCGATAGCCACATCGGAGTCCGCGGGTCTTGCCGCATCGCGAACAAACACTCGCACACACGTGGCCTCCGCCTGAACGGAATTGTCCACGAGTTCGGCAACCGCGTTGGCGAGGCTTCGATACCCAGTATCTCGTGTGGCGAGAATGAACTGATGGTCAGCTACGAGCAGGCGCGATGATCCCATGGCGTCGGTTCCGCCTCTAGTTTGAGTGACGGGGGCGATGCCGGACGCAGCTAGGCCGAGGCCCGACAACAAGATACCGCATCGTGCGCTCTCATGTAGCGCCCGGGTCTGCCAAGGCTCGGTCTGACCCGGGACAGCCTCGCACAGAATAAGGCACGGCTCTCGTTGGGACGACGAGGGGGCATGGGTCGGCGTCGAGGCCATGCTGCTCCTTCCATCAGGACAGTTAGGTGCCGCATTCCGACCCCTCGTTGCCGCATTTTCGCCCTAACTGACGCGAAACCTGCACGGCATACTTGGTCCATGCGGTTCGGCTTTCTTCTCACTACTGTCCTCACACTCCTCGCCACGGCAGCCCCCGCAGGCGCTCAGCACGGAGGGCACGGCGGGTCCCACGGCAGTGGTCGTTCGAGCAGTGGCAACAGGAGTCGCGGCGGTTCGGATGAACGGGTGCATGTGCGCGGCTATACCCGCAAGGATGGGGTTTACGTCGCGCCACACAACCGCCGAGCGCCTGGCGAGGGTGGGTACGAAATCCGCCCTTCACCACGCACGAGTTCCCCGAAGCTATCGTCCCCCGGCAGGACCACGGCGCCTCGCGCGGCCACGCCGAATTCGGGGGGCCGCATCAAACGCAGCGAAGCCGCCAAGGACGAGTTTATGCGAGAGACCGGGCATCCACACGGCTGGCCCGGGCACGTGGTAGACCACAGAGTGCCGCTTGCCTGTGGTGGCGCGGACGCGGCGAGCAACGTGCAGTGGCAGACCACTCAAGAAGCGAAGGCCAAGGACAAGGTCGAGCGCGAGGGATGCAGACGCCCATGAACGTGCCTACAGCGAAGTTTGTTTGGCGGAAGATCCGCCTTGTCGCCGCGTTTGCTCTGACGCTTGCAGCGGCGAGCGGCCCGCCATTGGCTACGGCATGCAGCAATTCTTCGGGGCCGAGCTGTTGCAAGGTTTGCACGACTGGGAAAGCGTGTGGCGACAGCTGCATTTTGAAGACGGACACCTGCAACCAGCCACCCGGCTGCGCGTGTAACGGGTAGGCCCTGAGTCGCCGCCTGCACGCGGCCGCCGTCAAGGTAGGAAGAACTACTCGGGTGCCCCAGCACGCTTGAGCGCAACGAGATGCCAGAGAAGCCCCGCGCCCGGGCACGCGGGTCACGGCGCAGCCCCACGGCGCCAAGTAGCGACGTATAGCAACGCAAGTACAGCATAGTGACCTTGATGCACTGCGTCGCCGCTGAGCCATTCCCACCATCGTCAGCAACCACGCACCACGCACCATTATCCCAGCGCCCCGTGATACGGGCGCGGTACCGCACGGTGACCCAACCGTTGCCGCCGCCTGATTCGTTCCTCCGTGTCGATCTGGACCCTCGCTCGCCCTCACCCCGACCGGAGGCAACGCTCCATGCTCAAGCAGTCCTCGCTCCGTGCCGCCTTGTGGCTCGTGGCGCTCACCGCCGCCGCCTGCAGCCACGAGTTCCCCGCCGCGCCGTCAGGCCTAGCCCCCAACGCCAATGTCGCGGCGCCGGGCGCGCAGGACGACGCGGGCGCCACCTACGCCGTCATCGGCGACATGCCGTACGGCCAGGGCAAGCTGGATTCCCTGCCGCTGCTGATCGCCCTCATCAACCACGATCCCGCGGTCCAGCTCGTGATTCACGTCGGCGACATCAAGTCGGGCAGCAACTCCGACTGCAGCGATACGTACTTCGCGACCATCAGGGGCCTGTTCGACACCTTCGAGGATCCGCTGGTCTACACCATCGGCGACAACGAGTGGACCGATTGCCACGTCTTTGCCAAGCACAACGGACTCTACACACCGACCGAGCGGTTGCAGGCCATCCGGACGCTGTTCTTCCCCGTGCCCGGTCAGACGCTCGGCCGCGCGCCCCGGGCGGTGTTCACCCAGGCCAGGGACCCCAGCCACTCCCAGTACGTGGAGAACGTGTGGTGGAGCGAGAGCGACGTCGTGTTCGCGGCGCTCAACATCACCGGCAGCTTCAACGACCTGGCACCCTGGAGCAGCGCGCCGCTGCCCTGGCTCGTCACGCCGGCCGACATGCCCGCCGATTGGGCGAGTTTCCCCTCCCAGGCCGACGAATTCGCCTCCCGCACCCGGGCCGACAGCGATTTGATCGCGCACACCTTCGCCACCGCGACCGAGCGCAATGCGCGCGGCGTGGTGCTCGCGTTCCAGGCGGACATGTGGGATCCCGCCGAGCGGGTGAAGGATGCCGCCACCTTCAGCGCGGGCTACGATGCCGTGGTGCAGCAGATCGGCACCCTGGCGGCGCAGTTCGGCCGCCCCGTCCTCTTGCTCGAGGGCGACTCGCACGTCTGGCGCGTGGATACGCCGTTCACGCCGGGCAGTCCGTTGTTCACGCTGCACCCCAATACACCCGTGGCACCGAACGTGACCCGGCTGGTGGTCGACGGCAGCAGCAGTCCGACCTCGTACACGCGGCTCACGATCAATCCCGCACGCAACGCGCAGCTGTTCACGTTGACGCGCGTGCCGCTCGTGCCGGGGCAGTGAAGCTGACACGCTCAAGCGCGAGTAAGAAGGGGGAGCCAAACGAGCTCGGCACGGCATCCGCTAGCGGAGCCGGAGGGACCGTCGAGGGCGACTCCGGGGAGTGGGGTGGGGCGGTTGTCAGGGAGTCGAGCCCGAGACGGTCCCTCCGGCTGCGCTCAATCGCCGTTGACTACTGTTTTGGGATCAGCGTCGTGCTCGGCTTATTATTGTGGTGGTACGGCGCCATGCTCGAGCTAGAAGGTTCGTGATGATGAGATTACTCCTGGCATTCGGCCCCGTGGTGCTGTTCGCGATCGGCATCCGGCTGATAGGCGGACACTACGCGCGCCGCGCCAAGCGACAGGGTGGGCGGTAGGGATCCAGGGGAGGTGGCAATGAAATACATCGTGGGAACGCTCGCGTTCATGGTGTTGAGCGCGCTGCTCGCCGTCGGGTGGAGCACCGCCTCGGGCGGCGACGCGAACCGGTCCGCCTACGACGCAGGCAGGGTCGTGGGAGCGGCGCTCGCTCCGTTGCTCATCGGGGGCGTGGTGGTCCTGCTCGCACGGCTGATGGGCAAGGCGCGGGCGCCGGGCGCCGGAGCGCGCCTGGTGTTCTGGACGGTTGCGGTCATCTTTCTCCTGCAAATCGCCAACCTCGGCTTGAACGCCTCGGGTCCGGCCGCGTCGCGCGCGATGACCGCTGCCGAGCGCCAGGGGCTGGAGGTCGGTCCGGACTCCATCCGCCACGCGGCGTTCGCGTTCGCGTTGCCCAACCCCGGCGTCCGGTTCCACCCGTCGCAACCGCTGCAGCAGGAGCTCGAGAAGCAGTTCACTCGGCAACCCAACATCGGCGGCTGGGCCCTGCAGAACGACAGCACGGGCGGCGTCGTGATCCTGCTCGCGACCAAGGCCGGTCGCATCACCGAAGCCGTGTTCCGGGGGTTCGCGCGCGGCGTCCGCAAGGGCACCGGGGGCGCCGCGGGTTTGAACGTCCTCGAGGACTCGGTGACCTGGACCGGGCCGACCCGCGAGTACCGCTTCTGGGCGCAGACCAAGGAGTATCGCTACCTCGGCATCCGCTGCCTCCCCGGGGGCCGGGCGAGCACGCCCGTGATCGTCTGCGTGGAAACGGTGTCGGCATCGCCCGGTGGCAAGGATGAGCTCGAGTTCGTGCGCACGGGCTTCGCTGTCGGCCGCTGAGTCAGTTCCCTAGCGGCTGAACTCATCGCGCAGGGTGCGCACGGTCTTCAGGACTTCCTTGCTTCCTTTCGTTTCGATCAGCGGGGTGAGCCGCGCCATGATGGCGTCCCAGTCCAGGGTGCGGGCCCGCCGCCGGGCGATGCTCGCCCCGTCGGCACGGTCCTGCAGTCGGTCGGCAAACGCCTTGAGCACGAACAGATCCTCAGCCGAGCAGATCCGGAGCGCCACGCCCGGCTCGAACTCGACATCGTGGGCACGAGCGATCATGTCAGCTTCGAAGGGCAGGGCCCCCAGAGCAACATCTACTGGAATGCCGGTGGAGGTCGAACACAACACTACGCGATGGCGCAGCGCAAAGGCGCGTGCATCCGGGCGGCGTCCCGCGTAGTGCGTCAGCAGCCCGTCCACGACGGGCGTCTCGCCCCCGAATCCTGTAAACACGGTCAGGGCCAGATCTCGTGTGACGCGCGGCTCTCCCCACTGCTGTAACGCCACCCCCCCGATGAAGCAGAACGGCCATCCACGGTCCGACAGGAACCGCTGGATGGCCTGAGCCTCGCGGAACAGCTCGATCACCGCGGCAGCAGCTGGAACAACCGTTGCTGTTCGACCAAGCCGGAGGTATCCGAGGGCGGCGCGTGTCGCCGCGCGTGCTCGAACGCGGCCGCCAGCTCCGCGAGCGCTCGCGGCGTGCTCAACTGCTCGAGCTCCGCCCGCTTCTGCGCGGCGAGCGCGGGGCCAGCCTCCTTCCAAGTGGCCACCCAGCGCTCGATGAGGGCGCGATCTGCCGAGGACTTCATGCGTCTCAGTATACAGATGCAGCAGGGATCTCGAGCGTAGGTTGCCCCTCCTGGGCTCGACGCGATAGCGCAGCGAGCGCGGGCCGGAAGGGGCAAACGAAGACCGGCGGGCGTACAGCCCGCCGGTCGAGATTGCCCCTCCTGGGCTCGAACCAGGACTCTCCTGATCCAGAGTCAGGCGTGTTGCCAGTTACACCAAGGGGCAAAGCCCAGCACCGCCAAAATAGTCGCGTCACCGCGCCTTTGGTAGCAGCCCCCAGCCCCCAGCCCCCCCGACTCAGCGGGACGGTTCAGGCGGGCGCGCGGATTGCATCCCGCGCAACGCCCCCTGCACATCGGCCGCGAATGCGAGGAAGAAATCCATGAATACGCAGGCCCGCCCGGGGCCGCCACTCCCGAAGGTGAAAAACAGGTCCCTGGTCTCCGTCGCGGCCGCTCCGATCTTGAATATCACCACCGTCCACCCCGGCCTCATGGAAGACCGCAGCAGGCCGCCGAGCCGGGACGACCGCACGGCAATGCGGGGCGCTTCGAGCGTCAGCGGGTGCGCCGTAAACAGCCGCTCGACCGGCGTCTCGAGGTCGGCCGCCACCATCCGCAGCGCGCGCGTCAACGTCTTGGCGACCGTGCCGATGTTGTGAGCGACGTCGACCACGTGCCCGTCCCCGCCCCCGCCTCCGGCCCCGGCGTGGGCGCAGTAATCCGTCACGTCCCGCTGCGCGCGCCGCGCCCGCACGTACTTCCACGGCAGCAGCGCCTCGCCGAACGTCTGCAGCGTGCGCCGCGCCTCGGTGGTGATCGACCGCGGAATCTCCTCGCCCACGAACCGCCGGTCCACCACCTGCGCCAGCTCGTAGGCGAGCTCCTCGTCGTCCGTCCGCGCCTGCAGCAGCCGGGCGACCTTGTCGACGTCGGCCCGCGTATACCGCGTCGCCACCCGCTCGCTCAGGTACGCGCGCCGCCGCTCGTAGCCGGGGTCGGACGCCGGCTCCAGGGCCAGGAACCACAGGTCGCGCGCCGCGTCGTGAAACCGCGTGGCCCCGAAATAGAACCGCACCCACCACGGCAGCGCCGCGGTGGCGTAGCGATGCAGGCGGTCGACGTCACCCGATGCTTCGATGCGCTTGATCTGCTCCGGATCGGAGACGAAGATCACGTCGATCACGTACGGGATCCGGATCCGCACCGCTAGCGCTCCCACAGGAAGAAGATGCGCGCAGCGCGATCGCGCGGCAGCACCACCGCCGGGAAGTGCTGCTTGATGATGTCGTACAGCTTGACCGTGCGCAGCCGGTCGATCCCGTACTGCGTGTAGATCTCGGGCCGATAGTCCTTGGTGTAGAAGCGATCGGCCAGCAGGCGGTACACGACCACCGGCAGGAAGGTGGCCACCTGCGTGGTGGTGAGCCCCCAGCTGGAAGGCCGGCTCTCGGCCTTGAAGCCGACCCCGTACTCGATGTCGTCGACGCTCTTGTACAGCTCCTTCAACGCCGCGACCACCTCCGGATCGCTCGAGATCTCGTCGATGCTCTGCAGGCGTTGCTCGTTCACCGCTTCCCGCACGTCGTTGTACTTCGGGACCCGGGCGTCGCGCTCCCGCGCCAGGGGAATCGCCGCCAGATCGAGATAGCCGGCGTCGTCGGGTGGGTGCGTGCCCACCAGCGGCTCGAACCCGCGGAACCGCCGGAACTGCTCGGACACGTTGAACGGGTAGATCAACCCCATCGGGTTGCGGCCGAACGAATCGAACAGCCGCGCCGGCCCGTACTGCTCGAGCTTCTGCTGCCCTCCCAGGCCGAACAGATCCTGCACGAAGCCGAGCCGCTCGACCTCGCGACCCGCGCTGTCGACGATGCTGAACTGCGGCGGCACGATCTCGTGCAGCACGTACGACGCGAGAAACTCCTCCGACACCGCGAAGGCGCGGTCCGGCCGGTACGACTTGGGATCGCCCACCCGCGTGTCCCAGATGCGGCGCACGAACTCGGCGGACACCGGATCGGAGGTCATCTGCGCCGTCCACTCGACCGTGTGCACCTTGGCGATCTCCGCCGCCACGATGAGCCGCGCCGTACGGTACAGCTCCTCGTTCGTCATCGCGGGATAGCGCGCCGCCAGCTGGTCCACCAGGTAGTTGTGCTCGTGCACCCACAAATGATGGAACAGCAGCAGGCCGATATGCAGCGACGAGCGCGGCGAGTCGCCCGTGAGGAACACGGCCGGCCCGCCCTTCCCCCCGGGTCCGCAAAACAGGTCGAGGGGCCCGCCCCCCTTTGGACCCTGCCCCGGCCGGTACTTCGGCAGCAGACCGTCGTCACACACCCGCAGCTTCGCCCCCGCCGTCCCATTGTCGGTCCGGGTGCGGAGCTGCTGCGCCCAGGCCTCGTCCGACCCGTACACCTGCGAGCCATCGAACCAGTGGGTGGCACCGGAGCGGTGTGACCCGGCCTTGCCCTCCGGATACTCCGGCAGCTTGCTCATGTAGACGAAGCTGCCGTTACCGACCGGCAGCTTGTACTGGGCGATCGCCGCGCGCGAGAACTCGGTGCCGCGCGCGTAGAAGTCGTGCACGAAAAAGTTGACCCAGGCGAAGGCGAGCGCGCTGATGGTTCCGTTGGAGGTCGCGGCCGGAATGAACTGTTTCTGCTTCATGAGCCGCTCGCTCACCTTGAGCACCGACGGCTCACGATAGACGTCCTGCGGCGTGGCGGCGACCGCCGGCAGGTAGCGACCCAGCGGCGTGCCCGCCCTGCCGATCTCCGGGTGAGCCAGATTGTTCCAGGAGCCGTCCGTGCTGCGGAAGCGGAGCTGATCGCGGGTCGGCGCCGCCGTCGTCGCCGTTTTCGCGTCGGCCGGAGGCGGATACGCCGCCTTGTCCAGAATCCCGAGCAGGATGTGCCGGCCGTACAGCAGGTTGAGCTGAAAGTTGAGCAGCGTAACCGGCGCGATGACCACGACCAATACGGCATTGACCACGCGAACCGGCACGAGGCTCCCGCCCGAACGCACCGGCTCCGCCGGCGTCGCCTCTCCCAGCCCCGCCCGCTCCAGGTACCAGGCGGCGCCGACGTGCAGGATCAGGATCGCTCCCAGCAGCGACGTGCTCAGAAAGAACAGCGCCGCCATGGGGAAGCCCGAGAACACGTGCAGCGCGACCAGCGTCGCGCGCGCCCGCGACCCGATCAGGTAACGGGCGACATACCCGAGCAGCAGCAGCGCGTAGACCACAATCACCCAGTACGCGAGCGCTCCGTCCAGCGCCGCGACGCGCTGCACCGCGAGCAGCGGAATCAGCGTGAAGACGTAGGCGCTCGCGAAGCTGACGTAGTAGAGCGACCACCAGCGCGCGCGGTAGCGGCGCCGTATCAGGTAGGGACCCCAGACGTACAGGTGCCCGGCCAGCACGATCATGTGCAGGTGGAAGTACGCTGCGTACAGGTACAGCATGTAGTCCGGGTTGCCCCACAGCCAGACGTGCTTCAGCACGTAGCGGGTGACGTAGGCGTAGATCCCCAACCCGTGCAGCGCCGCGAAGACCACGGCTCCGAGCCACAGTGCGACGCGACCGGGACTCGCCCTCCCTGGTGCATTCATGGTGCGCCTCCCTGCGGTCTCGGGAACAGCCTGCGGAAGATCAGGTGACTCGGCACATAGATCACGAGTGGCCAGAACGCCAGCTGCAGTGCCAGGTAGAGCCCCGGCGCCATCCAGGTCTGAATCGCGTTCTCCCCCGGTCCGAACACCCAGTTCAAGTTCACGGCGGCAGTCGGATTGGCGGCCGGCGCCGGGGGGCGCGCGGTGAAGAAGTAGCACAGCGGCAGCAGCACCAGGGCGAACGGGCTCTCGAGCCACAACGCCGCGAGCGTGACGAGCAGCGCGATGTCGCAGAACCACAGGAAGTTCACCGGCCCGTACGTGTGCCAGTAGTACGGCACCAGCACGGCCACGAAGGCGGTGTACGCGACCTTGAGCCACAGCGGGATCTTTCCCCGCACCACACCGCCCCGCACGTGAATCAGTGACGATGGCACTCGCGGGGGCGATTGACAAGGCGGCCCCTCAGTAGTCGTAGATGTGCTCGACCTCCAGGCCGCGCCGCCGCCATGCTCCCAGCAGCGCGTGGAGTGATGCGACGGGCCCCTGCACGACCAGCTGCTGGCGTTGCGGGTCCGTGAGGACGTCCACTGCGAACAGGATGGTCCCCTCGTCCGCATCCCAAGTGAACGAGCGCGGCGCGAGCAGCGACACCACGATCGTTCCGTTCCCCGCGATGTCCGTGAACCGCACACCGCGCTGCGCCAGGCTCAGCGCCGTGGGCGTGAACTCCTGGTAGCGGGGGATGATCACGAGAAAGGAGTCCGGTCCCAGGGGCCGTACGCGCCGCACCCGGGGGTTCGCGGTGAACGCCGAGTCCGCGGCATGTGCGATCGACGCGTAGGTATCACTCCCCGCCACGCCGAAGGTGAGGTGCGTCGCCAGCTCGATCAGCTCGCAGTAGAACGCCTCGACGCCGTAGTCGAGACTCAGGAACAGCTTGCGCTCCCACTTCCGCAGCGGGTGGGGCCCCCACAGGTGCGTCTCCCGCCACAGTCCCGCGAACCGCTTCAAGAAGGAAAACTCGTAGAACGGCCGCACCAGCACGAAGTCGGCGTACTGCTGCGCCACCGTGTGGGCGTAGCTGTCTTCCTCGACCGCCTGGTGCGAGCTGAGCCACTCGCTCACCCTGCCGACCGTGTTCTCGTACGCCGCCTTGAGCGCATACTCCACGGTGAAGCTCGTCCCGATCACCACGAGCATCAGGTGGTCTCCCGCGTCGAACGGGTAGCGCCCCTGCACCTGCCGGTTCATGGCGCAGTAGGCGCTCCAGTACTGGCCGATCGCGCCGAAATAGGGGAATCCACTCGGCAGGTGGGTGGCCTGGTACGCGGCCTTTTCCTGGTAGCTCCAGACGATGTACCACTCGGGATAGCTGAGGTAGGTGTCCGCCTGCGGCCGCGCATAGTCCGGCAGGTCGACCGGCGGTCGCGGGCGCGCCAGCGCTCCTGCTCCTCCCCCTCCGCGGCATCCGATCTCGATGACCGAGACCGTGACGACGCCGAGGCACACCCAGGCGCCGAGCAGCAGCAGCAGTAGCTTGGCGGCGGGACGGAGTCTGCGCGCCAGCGCGCGGACGGCCGGACCGTGGGTCCGCAGGAACGCCGCTAGGCGGGCGCCGCGGCTCGCGTGCTCGTCCGATCGACCTTCGTCGCGATCCAAAAAGCCGCACCCAGGATCAGGATATGAGGCAGATTGAGGAGGAAGTTGTGCGTGAGACTGATGGTCTGCAGATGCGAGATGAAGTATGTGACGACGTCGATCGAGTACGCGACGCCGAGCACGTAGAAATAGATCCGGGCGATCCGGGGGGACGACCAGGCGGCCACGGCCCCCAGCGCTCCCGCGGCGAGATGGCCGAGGTCGACGATCCACGTCATGTGGAACAGCCCGAACATCAGGCCGTGCTCATCCATGATGCCCGGGACATAGTCGAGCAGGTACACGCCGAGGAACAGGGCGGCGAACCCGGCTGCACACTTCTGGATAGTCGCTAACTTGGTCGACATCGGCGTTCAGCCTCCACTTCCCCAACCCGGGGCATGAACCTGCGCGCGTTCAGTCCCAAGCGACGCACCCTGCTGCTCGGGCTCGCCTCCGCCATCGTGGCATCGCTGGTGGTCACGGTGCGGAAGCTGGTGCAGTACGCCGCCGCGCCCGCCGGGGAAAAACAGTCCGACTTCGTTTTCCCCCCGTCGTCGGACCAGTTGCCGACGAGCATCACGACGCATCCGGCGTACCCCGCCCTGCCGTTCGCGCAACGCGGCGGGTTCATCAACGACGCCAGCCATCTCAACCGTACCTCCGTTTACGGCATCGTCAAGGTCACGAGCGAAGACGACGTCGGGAATGCGCTGCGGTTTGCCCGGGAGAACGGGCTCAAGGTGACGGCCGCCGGTCAGCGCCACAGTATGGGCGGGCAGACGTTCGTGCAGGACGGTCTGGTGCTCGACATGCGGGGCCTGAACCGGATCAGGCTCGATGAGGCCCGCAAGGTCGTGAACGTCCAGAGCGGAACGGTGTGGGCCGACGTGCAGCGGCTGCTCGACGGAGAGGGGCTCTCGGTCAAGGCGATGCAGTCCATCAACATCTTCACCGTGGGCGGTACGCTCAGCGTGAATGCGCACGGCATCGCCCACGTGCCCGGCCCTATAGCGCCGACAGTCAGGTCGCTGCGGGTCATGCTGAGCGACGGACGGGTGAAGACCGCGACTCCCACCGTCAACGCCGACCTGTTCCGCCACGTGCTCGGCGGCTATGGGCTGTTCGGCGTGATCCTCGACGTGGACTTGGACGTGGTGGACAACGAGGTCTACGAGCTGCACACCAGCTACATGGACTACCGGGAGTTCCCCGGCTTCTACAAGCAGCACGTCGACGGCAATGACGCCGTGGGCCTGGTGTACGGGCGCCTCTCGGTCTCTCCCGCGAGCTACCTGCGGGAAGCGGCGATTCACGCCTACGAGCGCACCTCCTATGGAGGCCGCATTCCGCCGCTCCTGCCCGACAGCCACGACGCGCTCGAGCGCCTGGTGATCAACTTCTCCAAGACGGGGGGCCTGGGCCGGCGCATCCGCTGGGCCCTCGAGAAGAGCCTCGAGCCGCGGCTGCACCCCTGCGTCCCGCGCAACCAGGCGCTGACGCCCAAGGACGGCTGCCTCGTATCCCGCAATCAGGAGATGTATGACTCGATGCATTATCTCGAAAACCGACTGCGGGACACCGACATCCTGCAGGAATACTTCGTCCCCTATGAGCGGATGGGCGAGTTCGTCGACGGCCTGCGGGCGGTGGTGCAACGGGACGGCGCCAACCTCCTGAACGTCACGATCCGGGTCGTCCACAAGGACGACGTCACGGCGTTGCCGTACGCGAAGCAGGACATGTTCGGCTTCGTGCTGTATTTCAACCAGGGGTTCAACGAAACGGAGAGCCGGGTGCTGCAGCAGACGACGGTGGACTTGATCGACGTCGCGCTGGCGGTCAACGGCACCTACTACCTGCCCTACCAGCTGTTCTATTCCCCCGGGCAGCTGCGGCGCGCGTACCCGGAGATCGATCGCTGCTTCGCGGCCAAGCGGGCCTACGACCCGACCGGCCTGTTCACGAACAAGCTCTACGAGAAGTACGGAAAATGGAGCTGAGGGGGCTCGAACCCCTGACCTCCTGGGTGCGATCCAGGCGCTCTCCCAGCTGAGCTACAGCCCCGTCGGGGAGCGGAACTTAGAATCGACGCCCCCGGCCAGCAACCCCTAAAAGCTAACATCAGCGCCCCAGCGGGCCGGGCGGTAGAAGACGGTAGAGGATCTAGAAGTCCGAGAGGTTGTTGCGTGTCCGCCATCACGGCCCGTGTGCCCTTCCGTCCTCTACCGTCCTCTACCGCCTTCTACCGTCCTCTACCGCCATATTACTCCCATGCGCCCGATCTCGCTGACGTATTCCGGGTTGGTCGGGGTTCCCATCGAAGAGGTGTTCCAGCTCCTCTCCGACGCGAGCCGCATGCCCGAGTGGCTCCCCAACTGCACCGCCGCCGTCCCGGGGCCATCCAAAAGAGGCAAAGGCGACCGCCACCGCATCCACTTCGAGCGCGACGGCCGCAAAGCCGACTGCGTCATCGAAGTCATCGAGTTCATCCGCCCTACCACCTACGCTTGGGTCGAGATCATCCACCGCCGCGGCGCCAAGACCTTCTTCAAGCTCGAGTTCCAGGGCGGCGCCACCCGCATCACCATGAAGCACGTCTGGAGCCCGTCGGGGCTGCGCGCCTGGCTGCTGGGCCATTTCTATCGACGCCGTAGTGCTCACCGGATGTTCGATGGGCTCCTGCAGAACCTGAGAAAAGCACTGACCAGATAGCTGTCCGACGGGGTCTCCCGGAGCGACTGTGTTGTTTTGTCGCGGAGGGAGACCCCGTCGGTCAGCCGCTCGGCGCGTCAATCGCTGTAAGGCACTTCTATCGTCAGTCCGTCCTTGGCTACGATCGTTTCTTTGAAGACCTCACGAGCCTCTTTGACGAGCTCCTCGGCACTGATCGAATAGCGCGCCGAGACGTGCGACAGCACCAGGCGCCGAGCCTTGGCCGCCAGCGCCACCTGCGCCGCCTCGCGCGCCGTCGAATGCCCCGTCTCCTTGGCGCGCTCCTTCTCCTCCTCCCCAAACGTCGCCTCGTGAATCAGTAAGTCCGCCCCCTGCGCCGCATCCACCACTGCGGCACAGGGCCGGGTGTCGCCCGTGAACACGACCACCCGCCCCGGACGCTTCGCGCCCACGATCCCCTCGGCGCTCACCGTCCGCCCGTCCGCCAGTGCGACCGTCTCACCCTTCTGCAACTTCCCCCACAAGGGTCCCTCGGGAACGCCGGCCTCCCGCGCTTTCTCCGGATCGAACCGGCCGGGCCGCTCGTGCTCCTTGAGCGCGTAGCCGACAGATCCCCCGCCATGCTCGGTCGCGAATACCTCGAGATGGTACGTGGTGCGTGGTGCGTGGTTGTTCCCGCTGTCAGACCCGATTACGTCGCCCGGCTTGACCTCACGGATGTCCACTTCGAAGGGAACCCTCTCCACGCCGAGCTGCAGCGCTTGAGCGAGCAGCTTCTTCGCGCCCTTGGGGCCGTACAGCGTCATCGGCTCGGCGCGCGTCTGCAGCCCCAGCGTCCGGATCAGCCCGATCACGCCGAGAAAATGGTCCGCGTGAAAATGTGTGAAGAAGATCTCGGACAGGGCAAAGCTCACCCCGTAGCGCATCATCTGGCGCTGGGTGCCCTCGCCGCACTCGAACAGCAGCGTCTCCCCCTCGCGCACGAGGGCCATGGCCGAGACGTTGCGCTCGACGGTGGGGCGAGCCGCTGAAGTGCCGAGAAACGTTACAGAAAGCATGGGCGGGAATATAGGGCGGTGAGCAACGCGCACGCTCCTTGCATGGGTGCCGGCCCATGCTGCTCCCGCGCCACCCCCGTGTCCTCGTGGCTGTGTGCATCGGCTACTTCATGGCCGTGCTCGACTCGACCGTCGTCAACGTCGCCCTCCCCGACATGGCGCGCGGCCTCGGCACCGGCATCGCCGGCATGCAATGGGTCGTGGACGGCTACGCCCTACTGTTCGCGAGCCTGCTCCTCACCGCCGGCGCCCTGGGCGATCGCCTCGGCAACAAGGGCACCTTCGTCGCTGGGCTGGCGCTGTTCACGCTCGCCTCCGGTCTGTGCGGCATCGCCCCGAATCTCGGCGCTCTGATCGCGTTCCGCGCACTCCAGGGCGTGGGCGCCGCGGTCCAAGTCCCCGCGTCGCTCGCGTTGTTGCGGCACGCCTATCACGACCCGTCCGAGCGGGCCCAGGCGATCGGCATCTGGGCCGCCGCCACCGGCCTCGCCGTCGCCGCCGGCCCCGTAGTGGGCGGCATCCTCACACACGCCTGGACCTGGCGCAGCGTGTTTCTCGTGAACCTGCCGGTGGGCGTGCTGGGCATTGTGCTCACGCTGCGCCACGTGCCGAGCGTGCCTTCACACGCGCACGGCGCGCTCGACTTGAAGGCTCAGCTGCTCGGCATCGTGGCGCTGGGCGGTCTCACCTTCGGACTGATCCAGGGCGGCGTGTGGGGCTGGAGCTCGGCCCCGGTGATTCTCGCGCTCCTGGTCGCTGTCGTCGCGGGCGTGCTGTTCTACCTGGGCGAGCGGCGCGCCGAGCATCCCATGCTCCCGCCCACGCTGTTCCGCGACGCCACCTTCTCGGCGGCCAACGCCGTGGGCGCGATTCTGAGCTTCGGCTTCTACGGCGAGCTGTTTCTCATGAGCCTGTTCTTCCAGCAGGTGCAGCATCGCTCGCCGCTCGCCACGGGGCTGGCGCTGCTGCCACAGACGGCGGTGATCAGCGTGATGAACTTCGCGTCCGGCCAGATCACCGCGCGCCGCGGCGCGCGCCTGCCGATGGCGCTGGGACTCGGGATTGGGGGCTCGGGACTCGTGGGACTCGCGTTCGTGGGACCGCACGCCGCGCTCGTGAGCGTGGTGGGACCGATGCTCGCCATGGGCGTGGGCGCGTCGCTCGCCATGCCCGCCATGACCCACGCCGCCATCGACCACACCCCCAAAGAGCGGGCCGGCATCGGCTCGGCCGTGCTCAACGCCAGCCGCCAGGTGGGCGGGGTAATCGGGATCGCGTTGCTAGGGGCGCTCATCGGGGGCCGGGGGCACTTCATGCCGGGATTGCATCGGGGCATGTTGATCGCCGGTGTGCTGTTTCTCGTAGGAAGCGGACTGAGCCTGGCATTTGTGGAGCGGCGCGATGAGGAGCGGGCAGCGGGTCTCCCGTAGCGACTGTGTTGTTTTGTCGCGGAGGGAGACCCGCTGCTCGCTCCCGGGCGCACCGCCGCCCCAACGTCCTCGCCTTCGCACGCGTAGCTTTTTTGCATCCCCGCCTTCTCCAGGAGATCCGGATGTCCGGCCGTCATCGTCTGCTCGCGCTCGCTCTGCTTGCCTTCGCCGCCCCGCTCGCGGCCCAAGCCCACCACGGCCTCGACCCTGCCAACCTCGACACCACCTGCGCCCCATGTCAGGACTTCTACAGGTTTGCGAACGGTGGCTGGCTCGCGCGCACCGCGCTCCCCCCCGAGTACCCGAGCTACGGCAGCTTCACCGAGCTGGTCGAGCGCAACAACCAGACCCTGCACCGCATCGTCGACCGCCTCGCCGCCGGAGCGCCCGCGAACCCCAAGACAGCCGAGCAGAAGCTGGGCGCGTTCTACGGGTCCTGCATGGATTCGACCGCCATCGAGCGCGCCGGCGCCGATCCCCTGAAAAACGAGTTGGCCCGTCTCGATGGGATCAAGTCCCGTGAAGACGTGACACGCGCCCTGGCCCGTGGCCACCACCACGGGTGGGACCCGCTATTCAACTTCGGCGGCACACCCGACTTCAAGAACAGCGCGCTGGTCATCGCGGCCGCGTCGCAGGGCGGGCTCGGCCTCCCGGACCGCGATTACTACGTGCGCGACGACTCGACCGCCCGTAACCTGCGCGCCGCCTACCTCGAGTACGTGTCACGCACGCTCGGCCTGCTGGGCGACGCGCAGGGTGTCGCAGACTCAGAAGCGCACGAGATCCTGAATCTCGAGACCGCCCTCGCCCGCGCGTCCCTGACCCGGGTAGAACGGCGCGACCCCAACGCCAACTATCACAAGCTGACGCTCGCCACCGCTGACTCGCTCACCCCCAACCTCGCCTGGCCCGCGTTCCTGCGGGATGCGGGCGCGCCCGCGACGACCGCGATCAACATCGGCCAGCCGCGCTTTTTCCGGGCGGTGGACAGCCTGATCACCGCCGCCCCGCTCGCCGACTGGCGCGCGTACCTGCGGTGGCACTTCGCGCGGCACCTCGCGCCCTGGCTCTCGACCCCGTTCGTGGACGCGAGCTTCCGCTATCAGCAGGCGGTGAGCGGCGTGAAAGAGCAGCAGCCCCGCTGGAAGCGCTGCATCCAGGCCGCCAACTTCATGCTGGGCGACGCCCTCGGCGAGGCCTACGTCAAAGAGACGTTCACGCCCGACGCGCGCCGCCGGGCGCGCGACATGGTCGATCACCTGGTCGCCGCCCTGGACGACCGGCTGCACACGCTCGAGTGGATGGGCGACTCGACCCGCGCCCAGGCGGTCGGCAAGCTGCGCGCCTTCGGCAAGAAGATCGGCTATCCCGACAAGTGGCGCGATTACTCCAAGCTCGTGATCGACAAGCACGACTTCGCGGGCAACCTGGTGCGCGCCCAGACGTTCGCCACCGCGCGTGACCTGGGCCGCATCGATAAGCCGCTCGACAAGGCCGAGTGGCGCATGACGGCCCCCACCGTGAACGCGACCTACAGCCCGTCGTTCAACGACATCACCTTCCCCGCGGGCATCCTGCAGGCGCCGTTCTTCGATCCGGAAGCGGACGACGCGGTGAACTACGGCGGCATGGGCGCCGTGATCGGCCACGAGATGACGCACGGGTTCGACGACCAGGGCCGCCAGTTCGACGCCCAGGGCAACCTGCGCGACTGGTGGACCGCGGACGACGCGCAGCGCTTCAAGGACCGCGCCGGCCGGGTCGCGGCGCAGTTCGACGCCTATACGGTCGTCGACAGCGCCACCCACGTGAACGGCCGGCTCACCCTGGGCGAGAACATCGCCGACCTGGGCGGCCTCAAGGTCGCGTACGCCGCGTTCGAGCGGTCGCTATCGGGCAAGCCGCGCCCGGTGCCGATCGACGGCTTCACCCCCGAGCAGCGCTTTTTCCTGGCGTGGGCCCAGATCTGGCGCGGAAAAGCAACCGACCAGTACCTGCGCAACCAGGTGGTGGTGGACCCCCACGCCCCGGCGCAATGGCGCGGCATGGGGCCCCTCTCGAACCTGAAGGAGTTCGCAGAGGCGTGGGGATGCAAAGCAGGGGATCCGATGGTGAGGTCGGACAGTCTCAAGGCAACGATTTGGTAGGACGCGAACGAGGGGGCGGGCAGCGGGTCTCCCGAAGCGACTGTGTTGTTTTGTCGCGGAGGGAGACCCGCTGCCCGCCCCCTAGAACACTTTGACGGTCAAATATCTTCCGGGACGTTCTTTCAAGTCCGTAAGGAGCTCGCTGAGCGACTTGAGGGTCGCGTTCAGATTCTTGTATAGCATCGTATCCGTCGCCATCCGGCCCAGCGTCCCCTCTCCCTTGTCCATCTTGTCGAGCAACCCCTTGAGCGACCCGGTCGCGTCGGACAGGCTGCGCGTCAGCTGGGTGAGATTGGTGCTCAGCGTGTCGAGCCGCTTGCCGCTGTTCACCACGTTCGCGTTGCCGAGCAGGGTATCGAGCCGCGCCATCACGCGCTCGAGCGACGCGAGGGTCGCCTGGGTCTGCTGGATCGCGGGGCCGTTGGTCGCCTGCGTGAGCGCGTTCATGCCGCGCTGCGTGGCGATCAGCGTGTTGTGAATGTCCGCCGCCAGCTCGCCGGGGTTCAGGCCCTTGTTCACGTTGGCGATCAGCTCCTGCGCGCTCTTGGCCGCCCCCTGCGCCACGTCGGCGAACTGCTCTTCGGTGAGACCCTGAATCGCCTCGCCTCGGGCGAGCAGCGTGTCATTCAGGCCGGGGTCGTAGTCCACATACTTGGCGCCGAGGAAGTCGGCCGCCGCGACCGTGGCGCGCGCGTCTTTGTGGGGCCGCACTTCGGGATCGAGCTGCAGCGTCACCGTCACATGCCCCACCCGCTGCAGCCGCACGGGACCTACCCGGCCCTTCTTGACGCCCGACACGCGCACCGGGTCGCCTTCTTTCAGGCCGCTGACGTTCTTGAAGACGACGTTGACGGGGACGGACTTGGACACGAGCGAGCGGCCGGTGAGCCAGAACATGAAGCCCGTGAAGACGACGAACCCGACCAGCACCAGCAGGCCGACCCGGACTTCCTGCTTATACGTGATGTCCACGCGTGTC
>DATDFC010000219.1:0-2223 GCA_036522815.1 Gemmatimonadales bacterium
CAGCGGCGACATCGCGAGCTTGGCGGCGACCTTCACATCCACGGGACGGAACTCGCCGTTCTCCATGCCGCGCTCGATCACGCCCGCCATGAGGCGGTGCCCGCGGGTCACGACTTCCTCGTAGTAGAAACGGGTCAGCTCAGGAAAAGTTGCCGCCTCGGCCATCATCAACTTGGGAATGCCCGCGAGCGACGTCTCGCCGACCAGCCGCCAGTACTCCCGCACCAGCCGCTCGAGCAGCTCGCGCGCGCTACCGGTGAACGACCGCGCCAGCGCCTCGCCCTGGGCGATGACCGGGACGATCGTCTCGCGCACCACGGCCTTGAACAGTGCTTCCTTGCTGTCGAAGTACAGGTAGAGGGTCCCTTTGGTCACGCCGGCCCGGCGCGCCACGTCGGCCAGCTTGGCGGCGGCGAAGCCGCGCTCCACGAACACCTCGAGCGCGGCGGCCACGATCTCGCCCGGGCGCGCTTCCTTGCGCCGCTGCCAGCGGGGCGGTCGGGCCCGTTTCGACGGGGTGACGGCGTTGCTCACGATGATCCCTCCGGATTTAGTAACTGAACGGTCAGTAAGTAAATCCGGTTCCCCGAGGTCGTCAAGGGGCCCAGTACGTTACCGGGCGGTTGGTACCAACCTGATACAATTCAACGAATTAGCGGCGATAGAAGAGAATCAGCCCGGTGGAAGGCGGGGTGAGCCCCAGCTGGCGCAGCAGTGTCACCAGCTGGCCGCGGTGATACGTGGAGTGGTCCACGACGTGGCGAAACATCTGGCGGAATGTGTGCACATACTCGCCGCCGCTCGAGGGTCGGACGGCCACGGTCTCCGCCAGGCGGGGCTCGTCGAACCCCGCCAGGAACGCCAGCCGCTCCGCTTCGATGGCTTCCCACCGGGCGCGCGCCGCGGCCAGAGTCGCGAGGTCTTTGCCTTGGGGGACCGCGGGATTCGGCCTGCCGAGCCAGCGGTTGAGCCACAGCTGTTCCGCCCAGACGATGTGGCACACCGTGCCGTGCAACCCGCCATGACTGCTCTTCAGGTCGCGAACGTACGCCTCGGCGGACACCCGCTCGAGCGCCGCGAAGCATGCGCGATTGGCCCAGGCGTTGTACGCGAACAGCTCCCGCACCCCGGCCAGGTCCATCGTCCCTCCGGCGCTACTTCGCGGCTGCCAGCTCCCCGGCGTCGAGCACGCTCGCCGTCACCGTCTTGCCCTCGATCACCTGATCGTCGCCGATCACCGAATCGCGCACCGTGCTCCGCACCACGCGCACATTCTTCCCCAGGATGCTGTTGACGATGGTGCTGTCGGTGACGCGACTCCCCGCCTCGAGCGAGACGTTCGGCCCCACCGTCGAGTTGCGGATCTCCACGCCGTCTTCGATGTATACGGGCGGCACGATCGTGCCGCGCGGGCCCCCGCCTTTGGGGACCCGGGCGCGCCCGTTGTCGAGCAAGTGTCGGTTGGTCTCGAGCAGCGTGTCCACCTTGCCGCAGTCGTACCAGCCGCCGACCGACGCCGTGAACAGCCGCCGGCCGCGGTCCACCATGTGCTGGAACGCGTCGGTGAGATAGTACTCGCCGCCCTTGCCCGGGGGCTCGGTCAACACGTGCGCGATGCCGTCGAACAGCGCCTGCCAATCCCGCACGTACTGCAGGCCGATGTTCGCGAGCCGCGAGACCGGCGTGCTCGGCTTCTCCACGATGCGCTTCATGTAGCCCTGCTCGTCGGTCACGATCACGCCGAACCGCTGGTAGTCTTCGACCTCCTTCGCCCAGATGATCCCGTCCGCGTCCACCCGCTTGACGAGCGACAGGTCGGCCTCGAACAGCGTGTCCACGAAGATGATGAGCACCGGCCCGTTCACGTAGGGCCGAGCGAGATTGATCGCGCCGGCGGTTCCGTCCAGGGTCTTCTGCTCCACGAATTTCGCCGGCACGTCGTAATGCGACACGATGTAGCGCTCGACGACGTCTTTCAGGTGCCCCGTGATGACGATGATCTCCTCGACGTCGAGCGGCTGCACGGCGTCCATCACGTAGTCCATCACCGGTCGGCCTGCGACGCGCACCAGCGGCTTGGGAACGCGCTTGGTGAGCGGCAACAGCCGAGTGCCTTTGCCGGCGAGCGGCACGATCACTTTCACGGCACCCTCCCGTAGCGGTCTTTCAGGCGGACCACGTCGTCGAGCTCGGGCGTGGATGCCTCGAGCAGATCGGCGGCCG
>DATDFC010000220.1:0-4678 GCA_036522815.1 Gemmatimonadales bacterium
GTGCGTCATGCGCCCCGCCAGCCCGACCAGCGAGAGCACTTCCTCCGCCCGCGAGCGCGCCCGGCGCGTCTCCTGCCCGCCGATCAAGAGGGGCATCATCACGTTCTCCAGGGCGGAGAATTCCCGCAAGAGATGGTGGAACTGAAACACGAACCCCAGCTTGCGATTCCGCAGGTCCGCCAGGGCGTCCGGCTCCAGGTCCGCGTAGCGCGACCCGTCGAGCCACACGTCCCCGCCGGTGGGCCGGTCCAGCGCGCCCAGCAGGTGCAGTAGCGTGCTCTTGCCCGCGCCGGATGCGCCGACGATGGCGACGAACTCGCCACGACGCACCTCCAGGTCGGCCGCTCGCAGGACCTCGAGCGGCTGGCCGTCGCCACCGGCGAACACCTTGCGGATGCCCCGTGCCTCGAGCAGCGCCGTCATTCGTACCGAATCGCCGTCACGGGGTCGAGCCGCGCCGCCTGGACAGACGGATAGAGCGGGGCGAACGTGGCCACGACCAGGCTCGCCACGATCACGAGCAGCACGTCCAAGGGCTGTGTGTGCACCGGGAGGTGATCGATGAAATAGATGGAAGGGTCGATCGGGATCCAGTGGCCCCGGTTGACCATCCCGCCCACCACCAGACCCAGCCCCACGCCCAGCGTGGTCCCGGTCAGTCCGATCAGAATCCCCTGCACTAGGAAGATCCGCCGGATCGCCCCCTGCTTCAGGCCCATCGCGAGGAGGATGCCGATTTCGCGCGTCTTATCCCGCACGGCCATCGTCAGTGTCCCCACGACGTTGAACGCCGCCACCAAGCAGATCAAGAACACCACCAGCGCCATCGCAAGTTTCTCGAGCTCGAGCGCCGAGAAGAGGGAGGCGTTCTGTGACTGCCAGTCGAGCGCGCGGTACGGGTAGCCGAGCCGCGTTTCCAGCGTGGCGCCGAACGGTTGCGCCTGCCACGGGTCGGCGAGCCGCACCTCGATGCCCGTCACGGCCGTGTCGAGCCCGGCGAAGCGCTGCGCCACGCGGCGGTCGAGTGCGACGTAGCTGTTGTCGTACTCGTACATGCCGGTGTCGAAGATGCCGCTCACCTCGTAGCGGTGAAACTTGGGCACGTAGGCGCCGACGCTGGGGTTGTACTTGGCGCCGGCGGGCGCGACCAGGGTCACCACGTCGCCGGGGAAGGCCGAGAGCTTGGAGGCGAGGCGGGTGCCGAGCGCGATGCCACCCTCGACGTCGTGGCGCGTCGTCCGGAAGGTGAGGTCGCCCTTGGCGAAGTGCTGGGCGAAGCTCGTTACGGCGCGACTGGCGGTGTCGGGATCCACGCCGTACACCACCACGCCCTCGGCGTAGTCGTGTCCCGCGGAGATGAGGCCCTGCGTGAGGACGAACGGCGCCGCGGCCTCGACGCCCGGCGTACGCCGCACCTGGCCGAGCACCTTGTGCCAGTCGTCGAGCCGCAGCCCTTCGCCGTACGTGAGGACGCGGAGGTGGGGGTTGGCGACGAGGATCTTCTCGCGCAGGTCGGCCTGCAGGCCGTTCATCACGCCGAGGACCACCACCAGCGCCATGACGCCCACCGTCACCCCGCCCACCGCGATCACCGTGATGAGGGACAGCAGGCGCGACGAGCGGCGGCTGCGCAAATACCGGAGAGTGATCCGCAGATCGAGCGGCGACGGCCAGTTAGTGACAACCACGGCGATCGCCGCCAGGGCCGCGACGGTCAATACGACCTGGAGGATGGTGATGGCGTGGACGCTCATTCGGGCCGCAGCATCGGAAAGAGGATCACGTCGCGAATGTGCGGCTGGTCCGCCAGGATCATGAGCAGGCGATCGACCCCGAGCCCCACCCCGCCGGTGGGCGGCATGCCGTACTCGAGCGCCCGGACGAAGTCCTCATCAAGCACCTGTGCCTCGTCGTCCCCGGCATCGCGGAGGCGAGCTTGCTGGTTGAAGCGAACGGCCTGCTCGACCGGGTCGTTCAGCTCGCTGAAGGCGTTCGCGAGCTCGCGCTTCAGAATGAACAGCTCCCAGCGCTCGACTTTGTTCGGATCACCGCGCTTCACCTTCGCCAGAGGTGACAGGGCAATCGGGTAGTCGAGCACAAAGGTCGGCTGTACGAGGCTAGGCTCCGCGTACGTCTTGAAGACCTCATCGATGAGTTTTGCTCGGCTGAATCGGTCAGCATCGGGGACCTCACGACGCTGGAGGGCCTCACGCAGCTCAGCGTCCGTCGCGGAGGCAAGATCGAGTCCGGCAGTTTCTCGAACGAGGGCGTAGTAGTCCTTGCGTGCGAATGGGCGCTTGAAATCGAGCGTCGCGCCGTGCCGTTCGAGCGTCGTCGTATCGAACAGCGTCTGCACCATGCCGGCCAGGAGCTCCTCGGTGAGCTGCAGCACGACCTCGTAGTCGGCGTACGCCTCATACCACTCGAGCATCGTAAACTCGGGGTTGTGGAAGCGCGACAGCCCCTCGTTGCGGAAGTCGTGCCCGATCTCGTACACCTTCTCCAGCCCGCCCACGACGCAGCGCTTGAGATACAGCTCGTCGGCAATCCGCATGTAGACGTCGGTGTCGAGCGCCTCGTAGTGCGTCTTAAACGGCCGCGCCGTGGCGCCGCCGTACAGCGGCTGCAGCACGGGCGTCTCCACCTCCACGTACCCGCGGGCGTCGAAGAACGTCCGGATGTAGGTCACCACCCGCGCGCGCAGCTGAAACCGCTCCCGCGCTTCGCGGTCCACCGCGAGATGGGCGTAGCGCTGGCGCGCCCGCAGCTCAGGGTCTGACAGCTCGCCGTGCCGCTTGCCCTCCGCATCCTCCTTGCCGAGGGGCAGCGGGCGCAGCGACTTGGTGAGTAGGGTGAGGTTCTTCACTCGCACGGTGATCTCACCGGCGTTGGTACGGAAGAGCGGGCCCTCCACGCCGATCACGTCTCCCAGGTCGAGCAGCTTGAGAATCTTGTACTGCTCGGCGCCGACCTCATCGACCTTGAAGTAGACCTGGATTCTCCCGGAGCGGTCCTCCAGGTGCCCAAAGGTGGTCTTGCCCATGGGACGCAACAGGATGAGCCGCCCGGCGAGCCGGTGCACGGTGGCGTTGGTCTCGCGGAACCCGGCGAGCGCGTCCGCCACCGTGCCCGACCGGTCGAACCGGTAGGCGAACGGCGCCACGCCGAGCTTTACGAGCTCGGCGAGCTTCTCGCGGCGCGCCGCCTCGACGAAGCTGGTCACGCCGCCTGTCTCCCGAAGCGTTTCAGATACGCCTCGATGAACGGGTCCAGGTCGCCGTCCATCACCTTCTGGACGTCCGCCACCTTGAGCTCGGTGCGATGGTCGTTCACCATGGTATACGGCTGGAACACGTAGGAGCGGATCTGGTTGCCCCACGAAATGTCGGTCTTCTGCTTGTCCACTTCCGCCTTCTTGGCTTCCCGCTCCGCCACCGCGCGCTCGTACAGGCGGGCCTTGAGCATCTTGAGCGCCGTCGCCTTGTTCTTGAACTGGCTGCGCTCCTGCTGGCACGACACCACGATGTTGGTCGGCAGGTGGGTGATGCGCACCGCCGAGGACGTCTTGTTGACGTGCTGCCCGCCCTTGCCCGATGCGCGGAATGTGTCGATGCGCAAATCGTCCGGGTTGATCTCGATCTCGATGTCCTCCTCCACCACGGGATAGACGAACACCGACGCGAACGACGTGTGCCGGCGCGATTGCGAGTCGAACGGCGAGATGCGCACCAGGCGGTGCACGCCCTTTTCCGCCTTGAGCAGGCCGTAGGCGTACTGCCCGCTGATCTGGAGGTCGACCGACTTGATGCCCGCTTCTTCTCCCTCGAGCAGGTCCAGCAGCTCCACTTTGAAGCCGTGGCGCTCCGCCCAGCGTGTGTACATCCGCATCAACATCTCGGCCCAGTCCTGCGACTCGGTGCCGCCCGCGCCCGGATGAATCGTGAGCAACGCGTCGCGCGCGTCGTCGCCGCCGCGCAGCATGTTGCGGAGCTCGAGCCGCTCGAGTTCGCCGGCGATCTGCGCCGCTTCGGTGTCGAGCTCCCGCGCCAACGCCTCGTCGGGCTCCGCGTCGGCCAGCTCGGCGAGGCCGCGGGCATCGTCGAGCCGCTTGCGCAGCGCGTTGTAGGGCTCGAGCCAGCTCTTGAGACTCTTCACTTCGTCCACCACCTGACGCGCCCGCTCCGGGTCCGCCCACACGCCGCCTTCGGCCATGGTGTGCTCCAGCTCGCCCAGCCGCTTGGTCTTCCCCGCTACGTCAAAGGAAGCTCCCGAGCTCGGTGAGACGACGGTCGAATTCGACGAATCGGTCGGCTAAAGCCACGGTACCCCCGGCGCCAGTCTCAAAATACCTTATTGCCCCCGGCGAGAATCTCGTTCAACGCTTCGGCCCAGAACGATGTGCTCTTCGCGATCTCGGGCCCGACCTGCTCGACATATTCCTGCCAGCTCTTCTCGATCTCGTCCTTGAACAGCTGCGGCAGCGTGCCGTCGCGCAGCCCCTGCTGACGCTTTTCCGGATGGTACACCACCAGGTCGGACACGAGCGCCCGGGCGAGCCGGCGGGCCTTCTGCTTCGGGTCCTGCACCATGAACGGATTCACCGGCCGCAACGGGCTCGTCATGCGCTGCCCGGGGGCGGCGCCCGCCGGCGCACCCGGCGCCGCGGGAGCGGGCGACG
>DATDFC010000221.1:0-20565 GCA_036522815.1 Gemmatimonadales bacterium
AAGACCGCGCCGCAGGGGGAAGCGGCCGTCCCCCCCGTGCCGGGCTGGAGCGACGCGGCTGATACATCGTGGCGCTGCGCGCCTCGAGCGCGCGCCGCAGCGCATCCGCCGTGGGCCAGCGATCGTCCGGATCCTTCTCGAGCGAGCGCATCACGCACGCGGCGAGGTCTTCGGGTACGTCCGGCCGCTTGTCGGTGACGAGCGGCGCTCGCTCGGTGATCTGCTTCATCAGGATGCCCGGCACGGTCGGGGCCTGGAACGGCAGCTCCCCTGCCAGCGTCTGATACGCCACCACTCCCAGGCTGTAGATGTCCGAGCGCCCGTCGATCTCGCGGTCGCCTGCCGCCTGCTCCGGGCTCATGTAGTGCGGCGTCCCGATGGCCACTCCGGTCGCCGTGAGCGTCGCGGAACCGGTCGACGACGAGAGCGCCTTGGCGATGCCGAAATCGGTGACCACCACCCGGCCGCGACTGCCCTCCAGCAGGATGTTGTCCGGCTTCACGTCGCGGTGAATGATGCCCAGCGCATGGGCGGCCCCGAGCGCGTCCGCCGTCTCCAGCATGATGCGGCGCGACTCGTCGGGCGGCAGCCGGCCGCGTCGCTTGAGCTTCGCGCCCAGCGACTCGCCGTCCACATACGCCATGACGAAGTACACGAGCCCGTCCGGCCCCTCGCCCACCGAGTGGATCGGCACGATGTGGGGGTGCGACAGGCGCGCCGCCGTCTCCGCCTCGCGCAGAAAACGCAACCGGATTTCCTCGCGGAACGCGAGCTCGGGTGGGAGCACCTTGACGGCGACGCGCCGCTTCAACCGCTCGTCGCGCGCGTTGTAGACGACGCCCATCCCGCCCCGGCCGATTTCCCCTTCGACGGTATAGGCGCTGCCAAGCGCCTGTACCAGGCGGGCCGCGAGTGCCTTGTCTGCTTGGTTCATCCCAGCTCGCGTGAAGTGCGCGCGGATAGATTAGCCGCCGTGGAGCGGGCGTGCAACCTGTAAGCGCCTCTTGACTTACGGTCGACGCACGCGCCAAGGCGACGGGCCACGCCGTCCCCGCAATGGCTATTCGGCAGCGTCTGCCTAATTGACCGCCAAACGGTGGAACGGTCGTGCTCAGTTAGACGTTTTCCTTGGCATGAACGATGCTATCGACCGCTGGCGATATGCAGCGGCAAGACCCTGACACAGAGATCGCACCTATGTCCGAGAGACTGACGCTCCCGGTGCTACCACTCCGGGAGGTCGTGTTGTTTCCCGGTGTGTCCACGCCGATCGGCGCCGGACGGCCGGCGACGTTGCGCGCCATCGAAGCCGCCTTGAAGAGCGAGTCGCATCTCATCTTCGCGGTGGCCCAGCGCGAGAACGTCGATACCGTCACCCCTGGCGTGCTGTACACGACGGGGACCATCGCCAAGATCAGCCAGATCCAGCGCGGGCTCGGCGGCGTGCAGCTGCTGTTGCACGGCGAGAACCGGGCGGCCGCACTGCACTACAGCGAGAACGGTCGCTACCTTGAGGCCGTCGTGCGCGAGGTGGACGACCTTCCTCCGCTCAACCCCGGTGACCCGGCCTTCGTCGGGCTGCATCGGGAAGCACGGGAGCGCGCCGCCGCGCTGGGCCAGAAATCGGGGCTTCCCGAAGATGTGGTCCGGCAGGTGCTCGAGGGCGTGGCCGACCCCGGGCGGCTGGCGGACCTGGTCGCCGGCTATCTCGAGATCCCGCCCGCCGAGCGCCAGGGGCTGCTCGAAACGCTGTCCGTCGAAGACCGGCTGCGGCGCGTCCTGGTCCATGTGCAGCGCCAGATCGGCGTCCTGGACGCGCAGGAGCAGATCAAGTCGCAGGTGCAGGAGGAGCTGGGCGAGCGCCAGCGGGAGATGTTCCTGCGTGAGCAGCTGAAGGCGATCCGCAAGGAGCTCGGGGATGAGGACGAGGTGGTCGAGGTGGACGAGCTGCGGAAGCGCCTCGCGACGCTCGAGCTGCCCGAGGCCGCCAAGAAAGAGGTCGAGCGCGAGCTGCAGCGGCTGGAGCGGGCGAATCGCGATTCCATGGAAGCGCAGGTGATCCGTACATACCTCGAGACCGTGGCCGAGCTGCCCTGGAACAAGCGGGCGGAGGAGTCGCTCGACTTGAAGCGCGCCGCGGAGATCCTGGAGCAGGATCATTATGGCCTGAATGACGTGAAGAACCAGGTGCTCGAGTTCCTGGCGGTACGCCAGCTGCGCCAGCGCGCCCCGCAGCAGGCGCCCCAGGGCAACGACGACGACAAGGAAGCCAAGGGGCCTATTCTCCTGTTCGTCGGGCCGCCGGGTGTGGGAAAAACGTCGATCGCCAAGTCGATCGCGCGGGCCATGGGTCGGCCGTATGTGCGCATCTCTCTTGGCGGCGCGCGCGACGAAGCGGACATCCGCGGCCACCGCCGCACCTACGTGGGCGCCATGCCTGGTCGCATCATCCAGGGGATGAAGCAGGCCGGCGCCAAGAACCCCGTGTTTCTGCTCGACGAGGTCGACAAACTGGGCGTGTCGTTCCAGGGCGACCCCGCCGCGGCGCTGCTCGAAGTGCTCGATCCGGCGCAGAACGACTCGTTCACGGATCATTATCTGGGAGTGCCGTTCGACCTGTCGGAGGTCTTGTTCATCGCGACGGCGAACTTCCCGCAGAGCATTCCGGGCCCGCTGCTCGACCGTCTGGAGACGGTGAACTTCGCCGGCTACACCGAGCGCGAGAAGCTCGAGATCGCCAGGCGCTACCTCGTGCCCCGGCAGCTGCGCGACAACGGGCTCTCGCCCGAGCAGCTCGAGATCACTGATGCTGCGTTGAGCGAGATCACCACCAGCTATACCCGCGAGGCGGGGGTGCGCCAGTTGGAGCGCGAGATCGGCAAGCTCGGCCGCAAGGTCGCACGCAAGATCGCGGACGGTGGGGCGGAGCGCATCCGGGTCGACGCGGGGGACGTGGACGACCTGATCGGTCGGCCCAAGGTCCATCCGGAGCACAAGGCGCGGGAGGATCAGGTGGGCGTGGCCACGGGCATGTATTACACGCCCGTCGGCGGTGACATCATGTTCGTCGAGGCGAGCGTGATGCGGGGCAAGGGCGAGCTCGTGCTGACCGGCCAGCTGGGCGACGTCATGAAGGAGTCGGCCCGGGCGGCCCTGACGTACGCCAAGTCGCACGCCGACCAGCTCGGAATCTCCGAGGAGGCGTTCGTCGATACGGACATCCATGTCCACGTCCCGGCGGGCGCCATCCCGAAGGATGGGCCCTCGGCGGGCGTGACCATGGCAACCGCGCTGGTCTCCGCGTTGTCGCGCCGGCCGGCGCGCCACGACCTGGCCATGACGGGTGAGATCACCCTGCGCGGCCGGGTGTTGCCGATCGGCGGAGTCAAGGAAAAAGTGCTCGGTGCCGTGCGCGCCGGCATCCGCACGGTGGTGCTCCCGAAGGAGAACGCGCCCGATCTCGAAGATCTCCCTGAGGACGTGCGCTCGTCGCTGCAGGTTCACCTCGTGGAGGACCTTGACGAGGTGCTGACGTTGGCGCTGCGCGGAGCCCGCTTCGAGGCGGGGCACCTGGTGTTCGACGGCGAAGCGCCGGTCGAGCCGAGCCTGGTGGCCAAGCACAACTGACGCTGCGCTGCACGACGGATCTCCAGGGCCCCCGGGCGATGCCCGGGGGCCTTTTGTCATGGCTTGGTCACGGCCGGAACCTGCCCAACCCTTTCACCGTACGACCTGTCTAATCGTCCGACCAGGCTCGGGGGGAGTCCGTCATGCCGGCTATCGTCCTGCTCGCGATCGCGCTGCAATCCACCGCATCGGGCGCCGACGGCGCCGGCCCCTCTTCCGGCGCCAAGCAGGCGTCGGCCGTGCGCGCGACCAGCCCCGTCGTGATCGATGGTCGCGACGACGATGCCGTGTGGCGCCAGGCGCCGGCGATCACCCAGTTTCGCGAGTTCCAGCCGAAGGAAGACGGCGACCCGCGGTACGCCACCGAGGCGAAAGTCGCGTACGACGACCGCAACCTCTACGTCTTCATCCGCGCGTTCGACCCCCATCCCGACAGCATCCTGAAGCTGCTCGCGCGCCGCGACGTGCGGGCCGCCACCGATCAGCTCAAGATCATGATCGATTCGTATCATGACCGGCGCAACGGCTTCGAGTTTGCCGTGAACCCGGCCGGGGTGAAGCGCGACTACGCGATCTACAACGACAACCGGGAAGACGACGCCTGGGACGCCGTGTGGGATGTCGCCACGCAGGTCGACTCGCTCGGGTGGACGGCCGAGTTTCAGATCCCGCTGTCGCAGCTGCGCTACGTCCCGCGCGGCAGCAACACGTTCGGGTTCGGGATCTGGCGTGACATCCAGCGCTACACCGAGCGTGAGAGCTGGCCGCTGTACCGCAACTCGCAGTCGGGAATCTCCTCGCAGCTGGGCGAGCTGACCGGGCTGGTGGGCTTGCCCTCACCGCGCCGGCCGGAAATCGCGCCATATATGCTGACCAAGAATGTGTCCGTTCCCACCGGCAGCGCCTTCGATCGGTCTCAAAAAGTCACCGGCGGCGCCGACCTGAAGTACGGGATCACGTCGAACCTCACCCTCGACGCGACGGTGAACCCCGACTTCGGGCAGGTGGAGGCGGATCCATCGGTGCTCAACCTCACGGCATTCGAGACGTTCTTTCAGGAGCGGCGGCCCTTTTTCGTCCAGGGCGCGGGGATCTTCAGCTTCAGCGTGAATTGCAGCCAGGTGAACTGCAACGGCGAGGGGCTGTTTTACTCTCGCCGCATCGGACGCGCGCCCCAGCTCGACTACGGCGAGCCGGGCGCTCCGACGGCCACCACGATCTACGGGGCCGCGAAGTTGACGGGCCGGCTGCCCGGCGGGCAGACCGTCGGTGTCCTCGATGCCGTTACCGAGCGCGCCGTGAGCCCACTCGGCGAAACGATGGAGCCCACCACCAACTACGCCGTGGTGCGGACCCAGCAGGACTTCCGCAATGGGGAGAGCGGCGTCGGCATGATGTTCACGGCCGTGAATCGTAACCTCGACCAGTGGAGCCGGGACTTCCTGCGCCGGAGCGCCTACGTGGGCGCGGTCGACTTCCGGCACCGTTTCCTGAGCGGTCACTATCAGATCTCCGGCTCGCTCGACCTGAGCCGCGTGGCCGGGACCGCTCGGGCCATCACCCTCACCCAGCAGGACCCGGTACACTTTTACCAGCGGCCCGGTGCGGGCGTGTCCGTCGACTCCACCCGCACCAGCCTCTCCGGGAACGCCGAAGAGCTGCTGTTCGGCAAGGTGGGCGGTGGCATTACCCGGTTCGAAACGAGCTACCTGCGTCGCTCCCAGGGGTTCGAGGCGAATGACCTCGGGTTCCTCTTGCAGGCGGACCAACAGAGCTGGAACACCTGGTTCGGTGTGCAGGCGTTGCATCCGGCATGGATCTACCAAATCGCGTTCTGGAATTTCAACTGGTGGCAGTACTGGACCGCCGCCGGCACGCCCGTCGAGCGCGCCGCCAACACCAACGGCCACGTGCAGCTGAACAACCGCTGGTGGGTGCACGCCGGCGTCACGCTCGGGCAGCTCGGCACGACCTTCTGCGACCGCAACTGCTCGCGCGGCGGGCCAGCAGTGCGCGTCGACCCCTATGTCTCGACCTGGGCGGAGCTAGACGGGGATGCGCGGCCCGCGCTCGTACCGTCCGTGTGGTACAACTATTGGCGCGGCGACGGCGGCCGGTCGGAGCGGTTCAATGGCAACGTGCAATTGGCCTATCGCATCGCCTCTCAGGTCAACACGTCCCTGACCCTGCGGGCAACGCACAACGTCAACGATGTACAGCCCATCTCCCCGGTCTCCGATTCGGCGGGCACTCACTACTTGTTCGCGCACTTGAATCAGAAAGAAGTGTCGCTCACGGGGCGGGTCGACTATACGCTGTCGACCGTCCTCACCCTCCAGTTGTACGCGCAGCCATTCGTGAGCAAGGGCGTGTTCTCAAACCCGCGTCAGCTCTCCGCCGACCCGACCGCCGCCGCGTTCGACGATCGCTACCAGTCGTACTCCGCGACGCCGGGTGGCTTCAACTTCAAGGCCTTCAATTCGACCACCGTGCTGCGCTGGGAGTATCGTCCCGGCTCGACCCTGTTCCTCGTATGGACCCAAGGACGCGGGGACTTCCAGCCCGCGCTAGGGCCACGCTCCCTGGGCGGCGATTTCCAGGACCTGTTCGGACTGCATCCCAACAACACGTTCCTCGTGAAGGCGTCGTACTGGATCAACTGGTAGCGAGCGAGCTCAAGGCTTCTGGTCGCTTTGCCCGGCGCGCTCGCTTGCGCCAGGGGCCGCGCCGGCCGTGCGGTTTTCGTACGGCGGCCGCTTCGGGGCCGCCAGCGGGCGCGTGCCGAGCCGGCGTACCACCTCTTGGATTCCCACGTCGAGCTGTTGGTCCACCCCTCTGGCGAGCTGGCCGGGATCCTCGACGACGGCGATGTCGGGGTCGACGCCGTGCCCCTCGGCAAACCACTTGCCCGCGGGGTCGTACTGCCGGAACGTCGGGACCGTGACGAACCCCCCGTCGATGAGCTGGGGGACGCCGCTGATGCCGATGATCCCACCCCAGGTCCGCTCACCGATCAGCGGGCCCAGCTTCGCCTCACGGAAGAACGTGGGGAACGCGTCCCCTCCGGATCCGCTCCAGCCGTTGATCAGCATCACCTTCGGCCCGACTTGGGCGGCGGGCGGCCACTGCCAGTCCTTCCCGTCGCGCACCGCGTAGTACGCGAGCATCGGCCGGTTCAAGAGCTCGACGAAGCGGTCGGGGATCTGTCCACCGGAGTTGAAGCGCTCGTCGATGACCAGCCCCTGCTTGTCGATCTGGGCGGCGAACTGCCGCTCCAGCTCGGCCTGTCCGTCCAGCCCGGTGGACGGCACGTAGACGTAGCCTACGCGACCCTTGGTCGCCTCGTCCACGTGGCGACGATTAGCCTCGATCCACGCCAGGTAGCGCAGCCGTCCTTCGTCGGCCAGCGTCTTCACCAGCACGGTGCGGGCGCCCTCCAGTGAGGGTCGGTCGTTCACCGATAGCTTCACGGTCTGGTCGGCGAGGCCGTCGAATGCCGCCCAGGGATCGGCGGTGGCGTCGAGCGGGATGCCGTTCACCGCGAGGATGTAGTCTCCCTCCTTCACGCCCACTGCGGGCGCGCGGAGCGGCGACCGCACCTCGTTGTCCCACGGCGCGCCGTCCACGATGCGCTTCACCCGATAGGCTCCGTTCTCGAGCGCCCAATCGACCCCCAGGAGGCCCACCCCGCGCTGCGGTCCGGTCTCGAGGTCGCCGCCGCCGCGATAGGTGTGGGACGCGCTGAGCTCGCTGATCAGCTCCCCGATCGCGAAATTCACGTCCGACCGCGTCACCGCCGCGTCCAGCAACTTGCCGTACCGCACGCGCTCGGCGCTCCAGTCGACGCCGTGCATCCCGGGATCGTAGAAGTAATCGCGCTCGAAACGCCACACGTCGTTGTAGATCTGCCGCCACTCCGCACGCGGGTCGACCGTCATGACCAGCTCCGACGTGCGGAGCGGCTTGTCGAACTTCTGGCCGGCCTTGAGATCGATGATCGCGAAGCGCTGTTGCTGTGCGACGAGCAGCTTCTGCCCGTCCGCCGAAAGCAGGGCGGGGCCGGCGCTGTCCAGGACCGTTTCCTCCTTGCGGTCCTTCAAGTCCCAGTACACGACCGGGCTCTTCTTGTCCGACGCGCCCGTCCGTGGAAGACGCCGATACACCACTTTCCCGCTGGCCGCCTGCAGATCCGTGTAGTTGCCGGGCTGGGCCGGCAGCACGACCAGTCGTTCCTCGAACCCCGCGAGATCGATGTCCACAGGCTTCGTGGCGGTCGCCGGCTTGCCCTTGGCGGTGTCCGCCGCGGTGGAGTCGGTCTTGAGCCCCTCCTCGTCGTCCCGCGGTGCCAGCGGGGGCGGCACGTTGGCCCGCAGCGGAACGGCGACGACGTTGGTCGTGTTCGCGTAGATCCAGGTGTTCTCGACGTCGCTGTAGCTGGGCGCCAGCGTCCGGTTCGAGAGGAAGTAGAGATACTTGCCGTCGGGATCGAACACCGGGTTCACGTCGTCGTAGTAGCCCGCCGTCACCTGCGTCCGCGTCCCGGTCTGCGCATCGAACAGAAAGATCGCGTGGTGCCGGTTCTCGAGATCGCGCTCGTACGCGAGCCAGCGACTATCGGATGACCAGCCGATGCGGAATGCCTGGAGATCGCCCTCGTACATGAACAGCCCGCGGTCGACCTTGGTCGCCTTTTTCGAGGCGCGCTCCACGAGCCAGACCGTCATCGCCTGGTCTACAAACGCGAGTTTCTTGCTGTCCGGGGACCAGTAGGGACGATAGCGGAACCCGGGCCCGAAGCTCGTCAGCTGCTCCTCCGCGCCGGAGCCGTCCGCCGGCCGGACCATGAGCTGGTATTCGCCGGTGCGGTCGCTCCAGTAGGCGACCAGCTTGCCGTCGGGGGACCACGCCGGCGTCCGCTCGGCGACGCCGGGGGTCCGCGTCATGTCGAGCACGGGACCGTTCTCGGCCGGCACGGTGAAGATGTCTCCGCGAGCCTCGAGCACCGCGCGTTTCCCCGACGGAGAGAGCCAGGCGCTCGCGATGCGCGCGCCCACCGAGTCGAGCCGCGGCTTCAACGTGGTCAGGTCCGTGACGACCTGTACGCGCACCTCATGAGTCTGCCCCGCCGCGAGATCGAGCAGATACAGCCGGCCCCCCTGCTCGAACACGATGTCGGACGGGCCGATGGCGGGAAAGTGAATGTCGTAATCCGTGAAACGGGTGACCTGCCGCACGGAGTCCGTGTCCAGGTTGTACGCCCAGACGTTGGCGCGCTCGCCTGGACCGCGGTCCGAGAGAAAGTACAGCGTGCGCTCGTGCCACATCGGCTGACTGTTGTTGGCGTCGCTCGGCGCCACCTGCTTGGAGGCCCCGCTGGCCAGGTTGTAGAGCCAGATGCGCGAATTCCAACCGCCCCGATAGCGCTTCCACGTGCGGAAATCCTGCGACTGCGGCACATAGGCGAGCCATTTGCCGTCCGGCGAGACCGTGCCGAACTCTCCATAGGGTACGGGCAGCTTCTCCGGCAACCCGCCGTTCTTCGACACCCGGTACAGCTGGAAGTACCTGTCCCGGCCGCTCTCCATCGGGGACGCGAATAGAATCGCCTGACCATCCGGGTACCAGCCGAGCATCCGGTCGGGGGCCGGATGGTGGGTTACCCGCGCCGGCACGCCGCCATTGGCCGGCATCACATAGACGTCTTCGTTCCCGTCGTAGTCCCCCGTGAACGCGATGAGCCGGCCGTCGGGCGAAAAGCGTGGAAACGATTCCTCGCCGCGGGGAGAGCTGAGGCGACTCGCGACGCCCCCTGCCTTGGGCACGACCCACACGTCGCCGGCGTACACGAACGCGATCTGGGTGGCCGACACGTCGGGTTGTCGGAGCATCCGGGCGTCGATCTGCCCGGCGAGGGCACGGGGGGAAGCAAGGGCGCACACGAGGAGCGCCACGAGCGCGCGCAGCGGCGATCGGGTGTAGAGCATGGCGGTTGCCTCTTCACGACTAGGAGAGCACGAGCGACGGCGGGAACCGGGTTAGCTTGGCGGCCGCGGTCGACCCTGTCAAGCCGACGCGATCAGTGCGCCGCCACGCCGTCCAGCACCAACCGCACCGCGGCGTCCTTCCAGCGCTCGCGGAGCGCCGGCTCGTCGGCCCCGAGCGGCGGTGCGCTCGTCGCGATCAGCGACTCGAGGCCGAGGTAGGCGACCATCAACACGAGGGCCTGGGCGGCCGCGAGGTGAGGGTCGACGTCGTCGCGCACCCGACCCCGCCCCTGCCCTTCGGCGAGCAGCACGACCAACTGCTTGATGGCCGGCGCGAACGGACGGGCGTCCGAGCGCCCGGCCGACGTGAGCAACTGGACCAGGTCGGGATGGTGGGCGAGGAAGTCGAACTGCTGCGCGAGCGCGGCCCGGATCCGGTCCAAGGGATCCCGGCCGGGGACGGGTAGCTCGCTCAGCGCCCGCTCGAGCTCGGCGGCGCCCTCGCCAACTACGGCTGAAAACAGCCCGCGCTTCGAGTGGAAGTAGTAAAACAGCAGCTGCTTGTTGACACCGGCGCGGCGCGCGATCCGGGCCACCCGCGCACCGTCAAAGCCGTGCCGCGAGAACTCTTCGCTAGCTGCGGTGATGATCCGTAACGCTCTGCTGTTGCTAAGCTTCGGCTTCAGGGAGCTATTTCCTCAACCGAACGGTTGATGAAATATACAGCCCCGCCCTCCAAGGGCCAGATCACCGGGTATCCGCGCCAGCCCGTCCTTGAGGAATCGGATCAACAGCCGGTTCACTTCCTCGGGCGCTTCTTCTTGCACCGCATGACCGGCCCGGGGCACACTCAGGAACGCCGCGCGAGGGATCCCCGCCGCGAGTGCGCGTCCCAGGGGGATCGGTATCAGGCGATCGGCTTCTCCCCACAGCACCAGTGTTGGTGCAGCGATGTGGTCGAGTCGGCCCGCCAGCCCAGCGAATCGGAACTCACGCAACACCGCACGCAGCGAGCGCCCGTACTCGGGCTCCGCCACCGGCGCGTAGTACTGGTCTACGTCCGCATCGCTGACCTTGCGCGGGTCGGCGTAGGTGGCCTTGAGCAACCGCTCTGTGAACCCCCGGCCCCGGAATGCGAACAGCAGGGGGCCAACCAAGGGCCAGCGCACCACGTGGAACAGCGGCGGCTCGCGGGCGCCGAGCCCGGCCGAGCCGATGAGGACCAGGCCGCGCACCCGCTCGGGGTGCGCGATGGCGACTTCCGCGGCGATGGCCCCGCCCATCGAATGCCCGATGAGCACGGCGTCCGGGAGATGGAGGGAGTCGAGCAGGGCCACGGTGAGACGGGCGTAGGAGGCGTTGTCGTAGCCGGTGGCGGGTTTATCCGAGAAGCCGAAGCCGCGGTTGTCGAAGGCGATCACCCGGTAGCCCGCGGCCGCGACGGGTGCGAGGTTCTTGCGCCAGGTGTACATCGAGGCCCCGAGCCCGTGGAGGAAGACGACGGGGGGGCCTCGCCCCTCGTCGATGTAGCGCAGTGCCGTCCCGTCGACCGTGATGTACCGGGCGGTGAATCCACTCCCCGCGGGAAACCGGCTGGCCTCGGGGATGGCGGTGGAGCGGCACGCCGCGATGGCGAGCAGGCAGCACCACGCGAGCCGCTTCATGCGAGACTCCGCAGCGCCACCCGCACCACCGCCAGCAGCGCCGGATGCGAGCTCCAGATCGCGGCCACTCCCTCCCCCGCCCCGCTGGCCACGACCGCGTGCGCGTCGTCGATCAGCAGGATCGTAGGCGTCTCCGGGGGGACGCCCCCCGCGACGAGGCCGCTCGCCTCGACGGGCACGTCGCCCGCGACCCGGAGCTCGACGGTGGTGCGCTCGTGGGCGCGGCGCCAGGCGGGCAGCGACGGCCGCAACAGCTCAGCCGCGAGCACACCCTCCACCCGCTGCCCGGCCCGAGCGACCAGCTGCATGACCAGATTGGCCGCCGCGCGGGCTCCGGCGGCCGCGCGGCTCTCGGGCTCGACTGGCTCGCCGGCATCCCGCAGCGCGTGGCTCAAGCGGTCGAGCGCCTGACCCTGCTCGGCGGCGAGCTGGGCGATGAGTGCCCGGGGATCGACCGCGCGGTAGCGCGCCGGTCGACCGGGGAGGCGGATCGCGGCGGCGCGCCCGGCGAGGCCCTCGAGCGCTCCATACGTGTTGGCGCGCGCCACGCGGGTGGCATGGGCGACCGCGTAACCCGTGGAAGGGCCCAGCCGCAGCAGGGTGCCGTACACCTGTGACTCGGTGGGAGTGAAGCCAAACGGGGTGAGATCGACGGAGCCAGGCACAAGTAGTAGTATATGCTACTACTGATGCTTAGACAATCTCGACGGGCATCCCGAGCAGCCGGGCGATCAGCCCCAGCCGGAAGGTGGCGTCGGTTTGGCGCTGCGCCGGACTCTTGCCGGCGCCTTCCAGTGGGAAGTAGTGCGCCGTGAGTGGACTCGACGCCTTCGGCATGGTGCGCAGGCTCTTGGGACTCCAGATGCCGCGGTCGTCGCACTCACTGAACAGTCGCGCCAGCACGCGGTTCGCGCTCGGGATCTGGCGCACCAGCCCGAGTCGCGCCAGCAGTTCGAGCCAGTAGAGCGCAAACGGAATGTCGCTCACGTGGCCCTGGGCGTCCGAGCGCAGCGGGTCACCGAGCAGCTCGAACACGGGCTTCAGGGGCTTGCGGCCGGCGAGCACGAAGAAGGCCCGGCGCGGCGCGGGCACCGAGAAATAGTGCCCCAGCCGCTCGATGAACCCCGCCCGCTCGCGCTGCACCGGCGGTAGGAACGCGAGCATCTCGATGGCGAAGATGCTCGGGGGATGGGTGAGCGGGTCGAGCACCGTCTTGCCCTGCGCCTTCTTGAATGGTTTCTCGGCGAGCTCGCTGCGCAGGTACTGCGAGATGCTGCTGGCGATCGTGTGGGCCGTGCCGCGCACCCGCGGATCGTCACTGTGGCCGCCCCGCGCCAGCGTGCACGCGGCGGCCTCACGGCCTAGCCGCCGCGCCCAACGCGCCAGCCCCAGATCCGAGCGGGCTGGCTTGTGAAACTCCACCAGCAGCTCCAACGCCCGCTGCGCTACGCTCTTGTCGGGATCGTCCGGCTCGATGCGCGAGAGCAGCTGGAAGAGGAAGCGGTCCGCGTCGCGAAACAGCCGCTCGCCCGGCGGCCACCCCAGCTCGATCAGCCGTCGGTACTGATATACCGTGCCTGGCTCGCTCCAGCCGTACGCCTTGGACGCGGCCGGCGCCAGCAAATTGCCGCCCCACAAGCCGTTAGCCTTCTGCTTCCGGGCGATCGCCTGGGCGGGTTTGTTCGCCAGCACAGCCTGGCGCAGCGCCGCCAGCCGCTCAGGATCCCGCTCCGCCTCGGGTACCACCTCGGCATAGGCCCGGTACACGAGCGACGGGCTCGCCGCCTCCACCAACCAGGACAGCGGCAGCCGATGGGACGCGGGGATTTCCAGGCGCTAGCTCCGCGGTGCGGGGGGTGCGACGGCGGGCGCAAACTTATGCAGGGACGTACCAATAGGCCAGAGGGCACGCGCTTTCGCACCGCACCAACTTCGTATGCTCTTGCACCTAAATATATTACACAGAGTGCAATAACCTGCACTCTCAGGGCCCTCCGGCCTGCGGCCGCTGGAATTCCGAGTGCGGGAGCCATTGCGGCAGCGTGGGCGCGTTCGCGACGGCCAGGGCCACACGCAGCGCCACCCGCACCTCCTGCGCCATGCCCTCGTAGCGGAACGTGGGCCGGTACTCGTCACTCGGCTGATGATAGCGCTCCCGGTTGTAGCGCTCCGCTTGGTCCTTGCCCCAGCCCGCGGGCCGGCCCACGAAGTCCACCCCCGGCTCGATCGACAGCGCCGGCACGCCGGCGCGGGCAAACGGGAAGTGGTCGGAGCGGTAGAACGATCCGCGGACGTCGGGCAGGTGCACCACGCGCAACGACTCTGCTCGCGCGGCCTGCTCGAACACGCTCCCCAGCGTCGAGCGGTCGATCCCCAGGGCGTCGATGTCCCGCGTTGCGCCCCGCACGTTCACCACGTCCAGGTTGAGTACGGCGGCGGTGCGCTCGAGCGGGACGAGCGGGTCGCGCACGTACCCCTCACTGCCGAGCAGACCGCTCTCCTCGGCCGTGGTGGCGACGAACAACAGCGTGCGCAGCGGCCGGGACTGGCTCCGCATCAGCGCTGCGGCGGCACCGAGCATGGCCGCCACCCCGGAGGCGTTGTCCTCCGCGCCGTTGTAGATCGAGTCGCCGTTTACCGCCGGTCCGATGCCCTTGTGGTCCCAGTGCGCGGTGAACACCACCACCTCGCGACTCCGCGTGGGGTCGCTTCCGGGGAGCTTCGCGACGACGTTCTCCGACTGCACGTGACGCACGGTACTGGTGAGGTCGAGCGCGACGTGCAACCCGGTCGACACCGGGCGGAAGTCACGCCGGGCGGCTGCCCGCGTCAGCGAGTCGAGGCTCAGGCCCGCCTGCCCGAGGGCCGCCTGAGCGGCGTCGTGCGTCACCCACCCGGCGAACGCGATGCTCTGCGCGGCCGGACGATCGAGCTTGAACTGCTCCACCGACCACGAGCCGCGCACCACGTCCCATCCGTAGGTGGCGCTTTCAGTCGTGTGCACCAGCAGCGCGCCCAGCGCACCGCGGCGCGCCGCCTCTTCCAGTTTGTAGGTCCAGCGCCCGTAGTAGGTGAGGGCGCGGCCGTTGAAAATCGTCGAGTCCTCGAGACCGGGATCGTTGACGAGCATGAGCAGCACTTTGCCCCGCACGTCCGTGTCCTTGAAGTCGTCCCAGTGCCACTCCGCGGCCTGGATGCCATAACCCACGAAGACGACTTCGCCGTCCGCCACGATGTGGCTCTCCGGGCGCTCCGCCCAGGCAACGAAGTCGTCGAGGTACTTGAGCGCACGCGGCGTGCCGCCCCTGCCCCACGCCAGCGACGGATGCGGCGTCATCCCGACCAGCGCCACCGGCTGGAAGTACGATCCGTCGGCGGCCCCGGGCTCGAGGCCCATCGCCTCGAACTGCGCCGCGATGTACTTGACGGCCAGGCGTCCGCCCCGCGTGGCCGGCGCCCGCCCTTCGAGCTGGTCGTCCGCGAGATACTTGAGGTGCGCGTCCATCGCGGCCACGCTCGGGGCAAACGTGACCGGGGTGGGAGGAGGGGCGGGGGCCGTGGTGGCGCAGGCGGCGGCCGCGGCGGCGACGAGAGTGACGCTGCGCATCGGGTGCGATCCTCGTGATGGGGGTCGGAAGAAAATCCGCTTGATCCACCTTCGGCAAGGGGTCATCTTTCGCGCATGCTGCAGCTGTTGCGCTCCCGGCGCGTCGAGAAGCGGCCCGATCATGTGCGGCTCACCGGACGGGTGTTGTTCCTCACGGTGGATCCCGACCTGGTGCGGCGTCAGCTCGAGGGCGAGGATCTCGCCTGGCGTCCCGGGATCGCGCTGCGCGACGACATCTCCACCGACGAAATCACTCCTGCCTATATCTGTTACTACTACGACGAGACGCTGGGCGATTTTCCCTACCTGGGGCTCAAGTGCGGCGAGCAGTTTCCGATCGGCCGCGGCGCGGTAAAGCGGGGGGGGTTCATCGCCTCGGTGAGCGGCAAGCGCCGCGGCAAGGGGTCCTCCCGCGAGCAGTCCCCCTATGCGGAGATGTGCGCCGGGATCAAGCTCGTGGTCGCGGAGAACATCGAGCGCATCTACAAGGAGAACTGCCAGAACCTGGGTGTGCTCACCACCAGCGACTTTTCGCTGCTCGACAAGGTACGGCGCGGCGCAGCGATCCCGCTCAGCACCTTCACCGCGGGTGAGGGTGAGATCACGCGGGGCATCATTGAATACGGCGGCCTGTTCAACTTCAACGTCGCCCGTCTGCAGGGTGCAGTGGTGCTCACGCCCCCCGCCACACCGCCGCGCCCGATGACCCTGGGCGAGAAGATCCTCGCCCGGCATTGGGTGGTGGACCCCTCGCGCGGCAAGGTGGGTGTACCGGCCGTGAAGCCGGGCGACGAAGGATTCGTCGTCACCGACATTCGCTTCAGCCACGAGTACGTCACGCCCATGGCCGCCATCTTCTTCGAGCAGCTCGTGGGCCCGGACGAGCACGTGAACGATCCCGGCTCCATCCTCATGTTCCGCGACCACCTCACCTTCCTGGGCGAGGCGATGACGCCGGAGCGGGTGAAGGAGGGCCTGCTCGACGTGGCCCTGCAGCTCGAAAAAAAACAACGGGCCTTCGCGGAAAAACAGGGGATCAAGCTGTACGGCGAGCTCCGGCTCGGCCACCACGGCTCGGAGGCAATCTGTCACTCGAAAATCCTCGAAGGTCACGCCGAGCCCGGCATGATCATCATCGGCAGCGATTCCCATACGCCGCACGCCGGTGCCGTCGGGTGCGTCGCATTCGGCGTCGGCACGACGGCGATCTTCAACTCCTGGATCACCCGGGACGTGCGCCTCACGGTTCCGGAGACCGTGAAAGTCGTGGTGCGGGGGCGGAAGCCCGATAACGTCACGGCGAAGGACTTCATGCTCGAGATCCTGCGCCATCCCTATGTGAAGAGCGGCCAGGCGATCGGTAAACTGGTCGAATACTGTGGCGATGCTGTCGAGTCGCTGTCGGTCGACGAGCGCGCCACGATGACCAACATGACCGCCGAGGTCGGGGGGTTCACTGGCTACGTCGCGCCCGACGAGAAGACCGTCGAGTACTTGATGGCGTACCGGAGCATGTCACGCGCGCAAGCGGAGCGGCTGTGCGCCGGCGGTTGCAGTGATCCGGACGCCGAGTACTGCGAAGTGATCGAGATCGACGCGAGCGCGATCCGGCCGATGATCGCGCTGCCCGGCGATCCGGGAAACGGTCGTGCCATCGAGCAGTCGGAGCGCGTGCGCGTAGACATCGCCTACGCCGGGTCGTGCACGGCCGGCAAGAAGGAAGACATGGACATGTACGCGCGCGTGCTCGAGCAGGCGGCGGCCCGCGGCGAGCGCGTGGCGCCGTGGGTGCGGTTCTACATCCAGTGCGGCTCGCAGGACGTCAAGCGCTATTGTGAGGAGCGGGGCTACCTCGAGTTGTTCCGCAAGGTGGGGGCGACGTTCCTCGAGCCCTCATGCGGCGCCTGCATCAACGCGGGTCCGGGTGTCTCGAAGACGCGGGACGAAGTGACGATCAGCGCGATCAACCGCAACTTCCCGGGCCGCTCCGGTCCGGGCCAGCTGTACCTCGCCAATCCCTATACGGTCGCCGCGTCTGCGATCGCTGGTTACATCACGGAATGGCAGGAGGGCATGGCGCTCGCCGAGCCCCCGCGTTAGCGACCCCCGCTGGTCCCCGTCAGCCCGGGCGTGGCGGTCGGCTCGGCGCCGTTCTTCGGCCGCAGCGAGCCGCGCTGATACACGCTGCGAGGGTTCCACAGCACCCACGACGTAATCCCCAGGTCTTCGGCCGCGCGGATCTGTTCGCGGATCTCGAACGGCGTGTAGCGCGGCAGCCGGCGCCCCAGTGTGAACGCTTGCAGGAACGGCCGGATCTCCGCCGAGCCGGGCAGGGGGCGCGAGCGCTGCAGCGCGTCGGTGAGGGCGCTGCGCACGATGTGATACGGCTGGCCGTTGGGCCACGCGTACCCGAAGGCCCCGCGATAGTAATGGCTGGGATACACCATCGGCAGCACCACGTCCGCCACGCGCACGAAATCCTCCCACACTTGCCCGATCCCGAGGTCGCCCGTCGTCACCGACGCGGTGAGCCCGAAGATGTCGAACGTGACCGGCACCCCGAGCGGGCGCAGCCGATCCTTGAGGAGCGCCACGTGGGCACGCACCGCCTCCCGCTGGGTCTCACCCTGGCGGTGGGCGGGGAAAACCGCGGTGGCCATGCGCTCGCGCGGCTCGTCGGGGAAGCGCACGTAATCGAACTGCACCTCCTGGAACCCGAGGCGCACCGCTTCGCGGGCGAGCTCCGCGGAGTAGATCCACACCGAATCGTTGTAGGCGTCGACCCACGCGATGTTGATCCGGTCGCGCCACAGGCCACCGGTGTCGCGCTCCTTGACCGACCATGCCGGCTTGCGCTCGGCGAGCAACGGGTCCTTGGCCACGACGATACGCGCGATCGTGTAGATGCCGTGCGCCGCGAGCGTGTCGAGCCGGGCGCGCGCGTCTTTGGCGCGCACACACTTGTTGGCGCCGATCTCTTGGGCGGTCGGCACGGCCGATGGGTACAGGAGGCACCCGGTGTCGTCCTTCACATCGATCACGAAGGCGTTCACCTCGGTCTCGTCCGCGAGGCGGACCAGCTGCCACAGCTTGGGCGACCCGAACGCCCAGGCGTTCACGTACAAACCCTTGATGTTGGCGGCGCGCGGGAGCAGCACGGATTCCTGCTGCATGTAGCGGATTTCGACGGGGCGGAGCAGCACCTTCACTTCGTCCGCCGCCGTGGTGGTCATGACCGGCGGGGCCTGGTCGAGCGAGTCCCGTGCGGCGCCATCCTGCGCAAAAAGGCCGCGACTCGAGATGAGCGCGGCCAGCAAGAGAACGCCTGCCTGCCGGACCAGAACCATAGGGGGCTACACGATAGGAACGGCGTGGGAAGCAAACAAGAGACGTGAGTCACATCACTTGGGGGTCAGCTGTAAGCTGTTGAACAGCAACGGATAAGTGGCGATGCTCTGGCCACGGTATTGCGGTCGGAAGCCGAACAGCACGACGCGGCCCTGTCCCACCCTCACTTGCACCAGGGCCGCCCGCCCCGCCACGCGGTCGGGGTGCAATGCCCACCCCGACAACAGCACCTTCTCCGGATCGGTCGGGTACCGGCCGACGACGCGGACGGCGCTCGAGTCGAGCACTTCGAACGCGGGGCCGCCCTCGTACCAGGCGATGCTCTGGGCCGGCATGCCCCGGGCGATCGGATCGCTCGGGTCGAGCTCCAGCCGGAAGATCGACCCGGGCGCGTAGAACTCGTCATCGGCCACACCTTCCAGCACGTTGCGCACCGGTAGCAGCAGCTGTTGCACGGCGAAGCGACTCGCGTCGTTCAGGGCGACCAGGGTGCCCCCCTCCTCCGCGAACTGGCGCAGCGCCTTCACGCCGTCTTCGCCCAGGCCGCCCGGATACGGAGCGGGATACTCGTGTGGGACGCCCTCCAGCAGCTCGTGGGGCGACTGATCGGGCAGGACGATGACATCGAACGCCGCCCGCAGCTTGCCCGCCCGTACGATCGAATCGACCAGCGCGGTATATGGCACCTTCCAGGTGTCGAACACCCAGCGCGTCCACCCCTCGTCGATCGGCGCGGTGTACGAGCGGTACAGTCCCACACGGGGGGCATCCGGGCCGGCGAAGCCAGCGTAGTTGAGGCTCGCGGTCGGCGGCTCCACGGGGGCCGAGAGGCCGATGCGGAGCGAGTCGTGGGCCGGGACGGCGATCACGCCCATCAGGAGCGGCAGCGTATGGGCGGTGACGTCGTACGGCGGGAGCGGCGGGCCGCCGGGATAGAGCCGCAGGTCGGGATAGTGCTGCGCTTCGAGCAGCGTCTTCGCGAATGCCGCATAGGGCTGCCGCAGCACCACGACGTAGCTCCCGGCGGAAAACCGCTGCGCGCCGAGTGCGATGGGGTGCAGCGCGGTGCGGATCTCTACCTGGCCGCGGTGCAGGATGCCGAGCAGGGTCACGAGCCCGATCGAATCCTGATGCTGGCGGGGAATGACGTAGGCGTAGGGCCAGCCGCGCCACCCCCGCACCGCGCGCGTCCCGACGGCGAGAAAGTTCGCGAGCCATCGGTCCCGGTAGCGCGCCGCGTTCTGGAGCAGGGCGTAGGCTCCGTCGGTCTGGTAGCTCACGATGTCGCGCAGCGTCCAGCGTCCGCCGGGCCAGGGATGGCTGAAGTTCCAGCTGCGCTCCCGCGGATTGAAGCCGCGCGCGCGAGTGGCCAGCTGCTCGAAGGGCACCTCGATGGGTGATGCGAGGTTCGCGCTGGCCGCCTCGGACAGGATGCGCACGCCGCCGTGGTAATGCTGATAGGCGCGGGCCGGCGTCCAGGCGTCGTAAATCGCGTTGACGGCGATGCCCGTCTTCCCCTCGCCCGCCAGCTCCCACGCCATCGCCGTGCCGAGCGCATTCACGCCGTCCACCAGCAGGGGGTCGACGTTGGGCTCGATCGGGTCGAGGTAGGGCGGCAGGAAGAGGCGCGATCCATCGCTGTCCTGCTGGTGGATGTCGTGGACAATCTGCGGATGCCACACGTTGTGGATCGAGTCCACGACCAGCTGCGTCTCGATCTGCGTGAACGCGTACCAGTCGCGGTTGTTGTCGTGTCCGACGTAGGCGTGATACAGCTCGGGCGGGTCGCTGCCCTCGGCCGGGGTCCCGAGCGTGCGGCCGTACCAGCGGGCCACGATCGTGACGCCGTCGGGATTGAGCGACGGCACGAGCCACAGAATCACGTTGTCGAGGATCGCCCGGGTGGCGGCGCCGGTGTCGCTCGCGAGCCGGTAGGCGAGGAGCGCCGGCGTCAGGTGCCCGCCGACTTCGTTGGAGTGAATCCCCGACGTGATGAGGACGACGGTCTTCCCGGTCCGCAGCGCCTCCTCGAGGTCCTGCGGGCGTTTGGCGGCGCGGGGGTCGGCGAGCCTCGCGTTGAGATCCCGATACCGCTCCAGCTGCTGCAGATTCTGCGGACTCGAGATCGCGAGCGCGACGAACGGCGCGCCCAGCGTGGTGTGCCCGAGCTCGTGGTAGCGGACGCGGTCGCTCGCCTTGGCGAGCGCCTGGTAATAGCGCACCAGCGTCGGCCAGTCGGCGAGCTTGCGATCGTCGCCCGGCTCGAAGCCGAGGACCGCGCGCGGCGGGGGGATGCGGGGCGCGGCGGCGGGCGCAGGCCGGCGCCCGGCCGGGG
>DATDFC010000222.1:0-6063 GCA_036522815.1 Gemmatimonadales bacterium
CGCGCTGCGGGCGCGACCACGGCGGCGACCCACGGCGGCGCCGCGCGCAGTCGCAGCGCGGTGCCGACGGGCACGGCGAGCATGAGGATCAGCGTGGCGACGGCGAGGGCGTAGCGTGTGCGCGCCGCGCGTACCGGAACGATCGCGAGGAGGGACGCGAGCGCCGCCGCAGCCAGCGCGCACTGCCACACCGAATGCAGCAGGGCCCAGCCCAGTGCTTCAGTCACGTTCATGCGCGTGCTCCATTCTTCTGGTCCAACAGCCTGCGGATCTGGTCGACTTCCCGGGGGGTGGCGGGCCGGGTGGAGAGGGCGTGCAGCAGCAACTGCAGGGTCGAGCCGCCGAAGGCCCGGCGCACCAGATCGGCCACCATGCGCCGCTGGGTCGATGCCTCCGACACCGCGGCCGAGTAGACGTGCGAGCGCAGCGACGCGTCGCGCCGCACCAGACCCTTTTCCATCATGATCTGAAGCAGCTTGAGCACCGTGGTGTAGCCGATCGGCTCGGCGCGCTCGAAGGACTCACGCACACCGCGAACCGTGCAAGGACCGCGCCGCCACAGCACGCGCAGGATTTCCAGCTCCGCGTTGGTCGGGCGGGGCGGCGTGAGTCGCGGGAGTGGTCGCTTTGCCATGATCGCTACTCTCGGCTCGTCGCTGACAATGTACGAAGGTATTCGTAGCCGACCCGGTATACCCCGGCCGCTCGGGCCGGGGTTCCCGTGAACGAAGGCGCGGCTGATCGGCGGGCGTCGGGAGCGGCGCGCGCCGGGCGTGGCGCGCGGGCGACAGTGTGCGGCGAGCGCTTCCGGTGGGACGTCCGCTTAGCCGAGATACTCCTCGCCGTACATCTTGATCAATTCGAAGAAGTACGACAGGGCGAGCGGTCCGATCAACAGCCCGAGGATGCCGAAGTAGGGCACGCCCGCGAGCGCGCCGATCAGGGTGACGAGGGGGTGGATGTTGGCCCAGCGGCTGAACACGCGCGGCCGGATCACGTAGTCCACGTTCCCGACAATGACGACGCCACCCAACGCCAGCAGCACCCCGGCCAGCGCGTGGTTACCGATCATCAGCGCGATCGCGCCGGGCCCCCACACCAGGCCGCTGCCGACCACGGGGAGGATGGCGAACACCATGGTGACTACTCCCCAGAATACGGCATTCGGCAGCCCGGTCAGCCAGAACCCGAGCCCGACGAGGCTTCCCTGGATCGCCGCCGTGAGGCCGGTGCCGACGATCGTGGCGGTGGTGACGTCGCGGAACCGCTGGCGCAGCTTCTCCGTGTTCTTGGCGGAGAACGGGATGTACGGCCGCGCGGCCTCCCACGTCTCGTGGGGCCGCAGCAGCAGGTAGAACAGGCCGAACAGTGAGATGGTGAGATTGAGCGCGAGCCGCGTGGCGGTGCCGACCAGCCCGAACGCGGACGAGCCGATCCAGGCGACGACGGTCGCGCCCAGGTCGGCGAGGCGGGGCCCGAGATCGATGCCGCCCAGCCGCAGCTCGCGCAGGCGACCGAGCAGCGGATTGCGGATGACGCCGGTGGCGATCTCCTGTGCCTGGTTCACGATGAGACCGGCGAAGGAGACGCCCGGGACGACGATCAGAAACAGTGCGAGCGCGACCACCAGGCTGGCCGCGAGGCGGGGGCGGACGCGCATGCCCAGCCACTCGTGCAGCGGGGCGAAGACGGCGTACAACACGGGAATGCCGAGGAGGCCCGTGGCGTACGGCGTGACCGCGATGACCAGGGCGATGCCGAGCAGCAGCACGACCAGCGCGGCGCGCTGATGGTTGGTGTCGATCAGAGGCATGCGCTAGTGTAGGACCGTCCGGGCGCGGGCGCCAGATGGCGCCGGCTCAGAGTCGGGTGGGGGGTCCGAGCGGAGGGGCCGCCACCGGCGCCTCGGGCTCGGGTGTGAAGTCCTCGCCGGGGTTGACGAACCGGTCCTGCTCGAACCGGTACTGTTTGTCGTACAGCTGGCGATAGCGCCCGTGCCGGGCGAGCAGCTCGGGATGGGTGCCGCGCTCGACGATCTCGCCGCCTTCCATCACCAGGATTTGGTCCGCGCTGCGGATCGTGGAGAGGCGGTGGGCGATCACGAATGTGGTCCGGCCGCGCCGCAGGGTGCGCAGCCCGTCCTGGATGGCGGCCTCGCTCTCCGAATCCAGGCTGGAGGTGGCTTCGTCGAGGATGAGGATGCGGGGATCGGCGAGGATCGCGCGGGCGATCGACACGCGCTGGCGCTCCCCCCCCGATAGCTTCACCCCGCGCTCGCCCACGACCGTGTCGTACCCGTGCTCGAAGCGGCGCACGAACTCGTCGCAGTGCGCGATCCGCGCCGCCTCCTCGATCTCGTCGCGGGTGGCGTGGGGGCGCGCGAACGCGATGTTCTCCGCGATCGTCCCGTCGAACAGGAAGTTGTCCTGCAGCACGACGCCCAGCTGGCGCCGGTAGTCGGCGAGCCGGACGTGGTCGAGATCGCGCCCGTCCACGAGAATGCGTCCCGTCTTGGGTCGGCTGAAGGTGAGCACCAGGCTGATGAGGGTGCTCTTGCCCGCGCCCGAGGAGCCGACCAGGGCCGTGGTGGAGCCGGCGGGTGCGTGGAACGACACGTGCTTCAGCACGTCGCTGCCGGCGACGTACTCGAAGCTCACGTCCTCGAAGCGGACGTCGCCCACCACCTCGCCCAGCGGCGGGCGGGCGCCGTCCGCGGCGTCCTCGGTGGTGAGCCGCCGGATCTCGCGGATCCGGTCCAGGCCCGCGAACGCCTCCGTGATCTGCGTCCCGATCGACGCGATGTTGATGAGCGGCAGCGCCACCAGACCGATGAAGACCCCGTACATGAAGAAGTCGCCCAGCGTCATCGTCCCGGAGAGAATGGCGTGCCCGCCCTCGAGGATCATGAGGATCCCGATCGCCCCGACGATGAGCGTCGCGAACGCGCCGACGCCGGAGATGCCGGTCATGGTGGTAGCGATGTTGCGGAACAGGGTGTGCGCGCCGCGTGTGAACACGAGGCGCTCGCCGCGCTCGGCCCGGTACGCCTTGACGATGCGGATGCCGCCGAGCGTTTCGCCCAGCCGCCCGGTCACGTCGGCGTTGAGCTTGCCCCGCTCGCGGAACAGCGGGCGCAGCTTGGTGAACGCGTACGCCATCCCGCCGCCGAAACAGGCCAGGATGAGGATCGCGATCAGGGTCAGCCGCCAGTTCAGGTAGAACAGGACGCCCAGCGCGATGGCGCCCGTCACCAGGCCGCCCACGAGCTGCACCAGCCCGGTGCCGACCAGGTTCCGGATCCCCTCGGCGTCGCTCATGATGCGCGAAATGAGGATGCCGCTCTTGGTCGAGTCGAAGTAGCTGACGGGCAGGCGCAGCACATATGCCTGCACGGTGCGCCGCATGTCGGTGATGGCGCGCTGGGCGGCGACGCCGAGCACCTGCGACAAGGCGAACCCGGTCACGGCCTGCACCAGGGTCGCGCCGCCGGCGGCGAGCGCGAGCGGGAGCAGCAGCTCGGGGTGGTGCTGCCCGATCACCCGGTCGATCACCCACTTGGACGACGCGGGGAGCACGAGGCCGGCGAGGCGATTCACGAGCAGCAGCGCGAGCCCCAGGCCGAGGCGAGCGCGGTGGGCATAGATCAGCCCGCGCGCCTCCTGCCAGGCGCCCGGGGTGATGGTCTTCTTGGCAGCGGCCATGGTGCCCGGAATCTACGCAGGGTGGGGGCCGAGAAGTACTTGACAGAGTCAAGTATCGGCGGGACATTGCCGGCATGGGGTCGCGCGAGCTGGAGCGACGAGTGGAGGTGGCGCGCCGCTTCAACCGGTTCTACACGCGGCAGATCGGCCTGCTGCGCCGCGGGGCGTACGACAGCCCGTTCTCACTGACCGAGGTGCGCGTCCTGTACGAGCTGGCGCATCGCGACCAGCCGACGGCTACCGACCTGGGCCGCGACCTCGGCCTCGATGCGGGCTACTTGAGCCGCATCCTGCGCGGCTTCGAGAAGCGCGCCCTCGTCACCCGGACCCGCTCGGCGTCCGACGGGCGCCAGAGCCATCTGGCGCTCACGGCGCTGGGACGCAAAGTGTTCGCTCCGCTCGACGCCCGCTCGCACGACGAGGTGGCGGCGCTGCTCTCCGCCCTCGCCCCCGCCGCTCAGGCCCATGTCATCGCTGCGATGCAGACCATCGAGCGGCTGCTCGGCCGCGACGGCCCGCCGCCCGCCGCCTATCTGCTGCGCCCACCCCAGCCGGGCGACATGGGCTGGGTGGTGCACCGCCACGGCGCCGTGTACGCGCGCGAGTATGGCTACGACGCGCAGTTCGAAGCTCTGGTCGCGGAGATCGTGGCGCGCTTCGTTCAACGCTTCAATCCGGCGCGGGAGCGCTGCTGGATCGCCGAACGGGACGGCGCGGTGGTGGGGTCGGTGTTCCTGGTGGCGCGATCGGGCACGGTCGCGCAGCTGCGCCTGCTCCTGGTCGAGCCGCAGGCGCGCGGGTCGGGCCTCGGGACTCGTCTCGTGGACGAATGCGTGCGCTTTGCCCGCCAGGCGGGCTACCGCAAGCTCGTGCTCTGGACCCAGAGCGAGCTCTCCGCCGCCCGGCGGCTGTACCAGGCGGCCGGGTTTCGGATCGTGCGCAAGGAGCGGAACCACAGCTTCGGCAAGACGCTGGTCTCGGAGACCTGGGAGCTCGACCTGTGACGGCTCAGCGCTTCCGTCGCAGGTAGTGCTCGTCCCAGGCGATCCGGAACACGCCGCCGCAGTGCGGGCAAGGCAGGTCCATGGGGTGACCGCTGAGCGGCGCCCGAGCCTGGCATGCGGGACATACGATATAGCGCCCACCCCACTCGCTCGGCACATTGACCGCGTCAGCGGGGAGCGGCACGATCGACCAGTGGAGCGGCTGGGTGAACGTGATCTGGAGACGGTCGCGTGCCACGGGGACACGATCGTCGGTCACGTCCAGGATGGCGCGGCTTTTCACGAACCGCACCACCGGATACCACGCGCCTCGGCGCAGCCCGCAGTTGACATCCACGCGCAAGCGTGCCCATCTGGAGTGAGGCTGGTGCAGCGACTGTCCCATGCGCCGTCGGCGGTCTGGTCGCCCGCAAAGTCGAGGGGCGCGCGCGGCGTGTCAATCTGAGGAGCGGACTCCACACGCATGTTGTCCAATGGGCGACTGTCGCGCGTGCGTCAGATGGGCGCCGCACCGATCGCGGCGCTCGTCATCGCCGCGTGGTGGGGGCGGCCCTGCGTCGCGCAGGTCGGCGCCGGACACGTCGACGAGCGCGTCACCAGCACCACCGACACGGCGCAGCACTTCGCCCTGTACCTGCCACCGGGCTATACCCCCGAGCGCCGCTGGCCGATTCTCCTGGTGCTCGATCCGCGGGGCCGTGCCCTGCTCGCGCTCCAGCTGTTCCAGGACGCGGCCGCCCGATTGGGCTGGATCGTGATGAGCTCGTACAACTCCCTGAGCGACGGCCCACCCGAGCCCAACGTCGCCGCCGTGAACGCGATGCTCGCATCGGCGCAGGCCCGCTGGTCGATCGACACCACGCGCCTCTACCTGGCGGGCTTCTCCGGCACCGCGCGGGCCGCACTGGCGTTCGCCGTCGCGCTGCGCGGCCACGTGGCGGGGGTGATCGCGGCGGGCGGCGCGCTGGGGTTCACGCTGGGAGGTCCGGAGACGGCGTTCGCGGGTGATTCGACGTTCGCCTATTTCGGCGCGGCGGGGACACGCGACTTCAACTATGAGGAGGTGCTCGCCATGGCCGGGCGGTTCCAGCGGACTCGGGTCCCGTACCGGGTCGTGACGTTCGAGGGGCCGCACCGCTGGCCCCCGGCGGACGTCTGCGGCGACGCGCTCGGCTGGCTCGAGCTGCGCGCCATGCTGGGCGGCCTGCGGCCGATGGACTCGAGCTGGGTCCGCGCACGGCTCGAGGTGGAGCAGGCGCGCGCCGCCGAGCTCGAGCGCGCCGGTCGCTGGGTGGAGGCCCTGCGGCTGGACGACGCGATCGCGCGCGACTACGGCGGCTGGCCGGAGGGCGGTGCCG
>DATDFC010000223.1:0-15742 GCA_036522815.1 Gemmatimonadales bacterium
GTCGACCATCCATCGGGTCACCTCCGCCGACGGCCAGGTGCCCATCGGTCGGCCGATCGCCAATACGCAGGTCTATGTGCTCGACGCCAATCGCCAGCCCACGCCTCCGGGGGTGGCGGGCGAGCTGTACATCGGCGGCGCGGGCGTGGCGCGCGGCTACCTGCGCCGCGACGAGCTGACGCGGGAGCGCTTCGTCGCGAGCCCGTTCGCGCCCGAGGCGCGCCTGTATCGCACCGGCGACCTGGCGCGCTGGCTCCCCGAGGGGAGCCTGGAGTGGTTGGGGCGGCTCGACCATCAGGTGAAGGTCCGGGGCTTCCGTATCGAGCCCGGAGAAATCGAGGCGGCCATCAAACGGCACCCGGCGGTCGGGGAGGTCGTGGTGGTCGCGCGCGAAGACGCGGGCGACAAGCACCTCGTCGCGTACTTCGTGGCAGCGCGTCCGCCCGTCGATCTGGTCGACCAGCTGCGGGCGCTGGTTCGCGCCGCCTGCCCCGAATACATGGTGCCGGCGCACTTCGTGCGCTTGGACGCCCTGCCGCGTACCGCCAACGGCAAGCTCGACCGCAAGGCGCTGCCCGCGCCGGACCTGGGCGCGACGGGGCCACGCGCGCAGCGGGTGGCGCCGCGCACGCCGACGGAGCAGATGGTGATGGACGGATTCTCGGCCGTCCTCGGGCGGGCGGATTTCGGGGTGGCCGAGAGCTTCTTCGATCTGGGGGGCCATTCCCTCATGGCGGCGCGACTCATGGCGCAGCTGCGCGCCGCATCGGGAGTGGACCTGCCGCTCCGCAGTCTGTTCGAGCACCCCAGCGTGGAGCAGCTGGCCGACGCCATCGACGCCGTGATGTGGTCGACCCGGCGCCACACGCCGATCGAGGTCGCCCGGCATCGTGAGGAGATCGAGCTGTGACATTGCAGCGGTTCCTCGCCGACCTGCGTGACCGCGGCGTCCACCTCCACGCAGAGGGCGACCGGCTGCGCTGCACCGCGCCGCCGGGCGTGCTGACGCCCGAGCTGCGCGACCGGCTACAACGGCACAAGGGGGAGATCCTGGAATTCCTGCGATCGGGCGCAGAGCTGGCGCAGCGGCCGCGCGCGATCGTGCCGCTCGAGCCACGCGGCACGCGCACTCCCGTATTCGCGGTGGCCGGGCACAACGGCGACGTGTTCTGTTATCGCGCCCTGGCCCAGCAGCTGGGCGGCGACCAGCCCTTCTTCGGGCTCGAGCCGCCGGGGCTCGACGGCCGGAGCGCACCGCTCACGCGCGTCGAGGACCTCGCGGCGTACTTCGCGGAGCAAATGCAGGCGTTCTGGCCGAACGGCCCGTACATCGTCGCCGGCTTCTGCGCCGGCGGCACCGTGGCGTTCGAGCTGGCGCGACAGCTGTCGCGGGGCGGAGCGAGCGTACGGTACGTGGCGCTGTTCGGCTGTCCCGATCCGACCTGGTACCGTCTCCCCTCCCAGCTCGGGTGGCGCCTGCGCCAGCAGATGACGCGGGTCGCCGGGCACGCGCGGGCGTTCTGGTCGCTCCCGTGGCGAGAGCTCGGCGGCTACATCGCCGAGCGACGGCGGCAGCGCAGGGAGCTGCGTGCGGCCGCGCACGCGGCCGCGCTCGATCCCGTGCTGGTACGCCGCGCCGCTGTCGAGCGCGCCACGATTGCGGCGATTCGTCGCTACAGACCCGCGCCGTTCGCGGCCCGCTTGAGCCTGTTCCTTCCGTCCCAGCAGTGGCTGCCATCCGCGACGCCCGTGTGGGCGTCCCTGGCGCAGCGCACCGACGAGTACGTCGGGCCACCCGGGTGCGACAACGACACCATGCTGCGCGAGCCCTTCGCAGCGCATTTTGCCGCCCTGTTCCGGCGCTGCTGCGCGGAGCAGGCCGACGCGGCCACCGGGCCATCCCCCCTCCCGATGGGCGGACCGCTTCTAGCCACCAGCGCGACCCATTAGATTTGCCACCGCCCGTGGTGGCTGTAGCTCAATTGGTTAGAGCGCCGGACTGTGGCTCCGGAGGTTGCGGGTTCAATTCCCGTCAGCCACCCTGATGGACGGACCGACGGACGGTCGGACGGGATGATTGCTACTGATCCGCATACCGCCTGGCCGCCGCCAGGTCCCGGCGCAGTTCCTCCGCCGTTCGACGCGGACCGTAACCGGGGGTATCGCGCTGGATACGCCATCCCTCTTTCAGCGGGCCTGCGTCCACCGTATCGAAGCCGAACTGGTCTAGCAGACGGGTCACTGTCGACTTGGCGTCTTTGTCGTTACCGGCGATGACCAACGCGCGACGATTCTTCGTGCCCGCCGGCTGTCCGTCAGTAGTGAGAGCAGCGGCGTAAATATGGTTGAAGGCCTTGACGACCTTCGAGGTCGGCAGATGCGCCTGCAGCAGTTCGGCCGTGGTGGTTGACTCGTTGTCGAGCTCGGGGATGTGGCCGTCCCGCTGAGGGTAATAGTTGTTGGTGTCGATGACGATCTTGCCCGCCAAGGGCTCGATCGGAACCTTCCGGTAGTTCTTCAGCGGCACTGAAACGACGACAATATCTCCAGCCTTTGCTGCGTCGACGGCGGTCGCCGCGCGGGCTCGTGGACCAAGGTCCGCGATGAGCGCGGACAACGTCTCCGGCCCGCGGGAATTGCTGATCACTACATTGTAGCGGTTTGCGACCGCGAGTCGTGCGATCTGACTTCCAATGTGTCCGGCACCGATGATTGCGATTGTCGTCGTGGTTTTGGCCAAAGGGGTGACCCCACTCCTCCCTGGATCGCCTCAGTGAGACCCGGTCGGCGCGGCACCCGCCTTTCCATCGCGTGTGCTGCCCTGGTTACGACCGCCGACGAGCGGCTGGAAGAGCGGTTCGGTCGTGAGTTCGTAGCCATCCAAATAGTAGCGGTAGGCGTGATACTCTGAACTTTCCCGCACGTCATTGAGAACCGCACCGATCACTCGTGCGGGGTGATTCCTGAGGATCTCGAGCTTGGCCTCCGCTATTTCGCGGTCGGTACGGCCCAGCCGCAGGACCACGAGCAAGCTCCCGGTCAGCATAGACAGGAGTAAGGCATCCACGCCCGCTCCGAGCGGGGGGGTATCAACCACGATGACTTCATAGCGCGAGCGCAGACTGGTCACAAGGTCGGCCATGGCAGCCGAGGCCATGAGCTCGGGCGCGTCGCGTCGCCGCGATCCGCTGGCAAGAAAGTCGAGGAACGGATAGGTCGTTGTTTGCACGGTCTGCTCGAGCGAGCTGTCACCGACCAGCAAGTCCGTCAAGCCCGGCTGGCGGTGCAGCGTCAGCCCGCGGTGCAGCCCCCCACGCCGAAGGTCGGCATCGATCAGCAAGGTGCGACGATTCGCGCACGCGAATGCGAGCGCCAGGTTGGAGCTCACAAAGGACTTTCCATCTCCACTCCCGGGGCTCGTGACCGCCACCGCGACCGGCCCGGCGGCGCCATGCACGTTCAGTACGTTGAGCCTGATTCCGCGGAACGCCTCGACCACCGCGTCCGCGACCTTCGCGCCTACCTTGTCGCCGTTACTCGCACAGCGGGGCACGACGCCGAGGACCGACATGCCGAGATGCTCCACCTGAGCTCGGCGGTCAATCGAGCGACCGAAGTGGTCGGCCACGCAGGCACTCGCTCCGCCGAGCACGAGGCCAACGAGCAAACCGAGCGCGAGCAGTTGCGCCAGCCCGATGCCGGCAGGTTTGGCCGGGCGGGCCGCGTGGTCAACGATCTCGACTTGCCCAGCGGTAACGGCCTCGGCGATCCGTGCCTTCTCGTACTCGACGCGCAGCTCATCCGCAACCTTTCGCGCGTTCTCGACGCGTTCCGTCAATCGCGCCTCCTCCGCGTCTTGCTGCAGGCTCCCCGTCCGCCGGGCCCGCAGGTCGTTGATGGCCGCGATGCGCCCGTCGAGTGAGGCGACGGTGCCTTGCATGCCGGCCTGCACCGCGCGGAGCAGCTTCGCTTCTGCAGACGAAATCAATTGATTGAGACGCGGCAGGTCCGGATGCGACGCCGAGAGACTGGTCAACGAATCGCGGGCCTTCTCGTACTGGAACAACTGCGAGTTGAGCTGGACCACTGCCGGACTCGCCGCCACTCCGGGGATTGACAGAGCCGTTTGCACGGCCTTGCGGCTCGCGCCGCTGTCGCGGAGCGCGGTCAGCAAATCCTCGTCCGTCCGCCGCTCGGCGAGCAGTTGCTCCCGCTGCAGTTCGATTCCCGGGAGCTCGATCCGTTCCCGTCCCGGGGGCTCAGCCGAGCCGCCCGAACGAGCACGCCGCTGAAACTCCGTGAGGGTCCGCCGGGCAGCAGCCACGAGCGAGTCGTTGACTTGGAGCTGGGACTCGAGGAACTCGCGTCGCAATCTCGACTGTTGCTGCGCGGCGTCGGCGCTCGCGGCTCGGAAGACGTCGACCACGCGGTTGACGACCTCCTGAGCGCGGGCCGGGTCCTCCGCGGTATAGGCCACGTCGACGATGTCCGTGCGCAGTCGCGGTTTGACGCGAAGCTCATCGAGCAGCCGGCTGATCGCGGCGTCGCGGCTGAGCACGCGCAGCAACCCGCGCCTCGTATCCGGCCGATGCGAGAGGGCGAACCGAACGTCCCCGACAGCGACGACGGTGCCGTAGGCCGCATGGTGCAGCCCGGACGGCGTCTCCACGACAAAGCTGTCGTGGTCAAACGTCACGTGGAGCGACTCGGCCACCGCGTCCGCCGCAATGGTCACGTCGGTCACGAGACTCGCCGGGAACTTTCGGGGAAACATCCGCAGCGTCGGCATGCTGTCCACCACGGCTCCCGCGACCGCACGACTCTTCAGGAGCTCCACCAGCGACAACAGCGGATCGGCGAACCGCTCGTCCGCACTGGCTGGGTCCTCCACCACGCCGCCGGTCAACGCGCGCCGAGGATCTGACAAGCGAATGACCGCGACCGCGCGATACACCGGGCCCGTCACGTGCGCCACATATCCCGCGGCCGCCACGGCGGCCGTCGCCACCCCGAGCACCAACCAGATGTGGCGACGCACCGTCGCGAGCAGGTCTTCCAGACGGACGGTGGCGGCCGGCGCCTCGACCTCTGCTGGGTCCCGGAGTGCGACCGACGCGCCGTGAGGGGTGTGCTCTTGCTCTGACATCGTCCGGCTCCGGCTCAACGATATCGACTGTAGGCGAGCACGGCCGCCACCGCCGCCGTCAGACTGGCCAGGGGATACAGCACGTCCCGCAGGAAGTTCGAGTCGGAGCGACGCGCCACGAGCACTTGGTCACCGGAAGCAATCGGCAGTCTCTCATACCTCGAGTAATTCCTGGCCAGGTCTATCACCATCGCACTGTCTCGGCGGATCACATGGACCCGATCCAGCCGGCCCAACTCCGTTGGTCCGCCTGCTTGGGCGATTGCCTGAGCGAACGTGGTGCCCTGTGGCAGGCGATACAGGTTGGGTTGCCGTACCTCTCCCGCGACGGTGACTGCGAACAGGGGTTCAATGGCGAACTCTACGCCCTGCTCATAGGTGGCCAGCAAGGCCCTCAACCGTTCCTTCACCACCGGCAATGGCACGCCCGCAACCTGCACGCGCTGGTACAGCGGGTGCACAACCGTGCTGTCGGGAGCGACTAAGAAGTCGCCGCTCAGCTCGGGGTGGCGCCACACGCTGAGCCGGAGCATGTCACCGGGTCGCAGAACGGGATCGCTGCGAGCCGCCTGCGCCGCTGCGGACGCGACGGGCGCAAGCAAGAGCGCAGCGACAGCCCAGCTACTCAGGGTCATCCTCCTTCTCCGCGTGACGGGTTTCGGCGGCACCTGTTGAGGAGCCGCAAGGACCGTGCTTAGAGAACCGTCCCCGGCCACCCCAAGTGTGGCAGCGCCGCCACGATCAATCAGGACTACGGAACGGGCACAGCCTATGCGAGTAGCCGGCAGGGCCATGGGTAAGGCCGCATACGGTGCGCTCTGGTGCTTCGTCCTCGTCCTCCCCTGGGACGTGTTCGTGAACTTGCCTGTGGTGGGTTCCATCCCGCGCATTGTCGGCCTCGTCGCATCCGCAGCCGGTGTGCTGTATGTCCTGGCACGACGAAGCCTCACGCCCCTGTCCTGGTTTCACATGTTCGCGGGGTTGTTTGTGCTTTGGGCTGGCGTAAGCAGCTTCTGGTCGATTGACCCGGAGGCGACGCGGACGCGTGTCATCACGTATCTCCAACTGGTCGTCTTGGTCTGGCTGATCTGGGAGATCGCGTGGTCGTCGGCACGCCAACGGGCGCTGTTTCAGGCCTATGTCGTGGGAGCGAGCGTCGCCGCGCTCGTCACGATCCACAACTTTCTCTCAGGCGCCCTGGGCCCCGAGACCGGTATCGCGCGCTTCACAGCGCTGAACCAGGACGCCAACGAGCTCGGCCTGACACTCGCGCTCGGTCTTCCGATGGCGTGGTACGTGAGCCTGTCGCACCCCCACCGGCGCAGCGCATGGCTGTGGCGACTGTACCTTCCGCTCGGCATGACAGCAATTCTCCTCACGGCTTCCCGCGCGTCGGTCCTCGCAGCGCTCGTGGGACTCTCGATCATTCCGTGGACCCTCGGGCGCCTGCGGCTCAGGGCCAAAGCCGCGTTGTACGCCCTCGTTGCCGGATCGCTCGTGGTCGCGAGTAACGTCGTTCCGGAATCGTCTCTCGCACGCATCGCCAGCACCCGGGCCGACATCGAGGCTGGCTATTTCGGAGGCCGGGGGGCGATCTGGATGGCCGGCCTGGAGGTGGCGCGCGAGCATCCGCTGATCGGCGTCGGCGCGGGAGCGTTCCAAGCAGCCGTCGAACCGACGATCCACGAGGAGATGGTAGCCCACAACGTCCTCCTCTCCATCCTGGTCGAGGACGGTCTCGTTGGACTCCTCCTGTTTGTCGCGATGATCACGGCGGTGCTCGGGCCCCTGCGGCACCTGCCACCCGTCCAACGAAGGTTCTCCATCGTCCTGCTGCTCGCCCTCGCGCTCGGATCGATGTCGCTTTCCTGGGATAACCGCAAGCAGCTCTGGTTCGTGGTAGGCGCGCTCGCCGTGCAGGTCACACCGCGACCAGTGCAGAAGCGGCCTTCGTTCGCACGCGCCTCCACGGTGTAACCACGGAACGCAGCAGCTCACGAACACCGCGCCACGCTGAGTTTCCGCAACGTGGCGACCTTCCGACATGCGGCGCCGCGGCGCATGACGCCGACGCGCAATGTAGCAGACGCGCAACTGCTACCTCAACGCGCACAAGCACTTACCGAACTGCGCGCGCACGGTGTTTGCTACACAACGCGGGCACATGACGACCGCGATCCGTCTCGATTCGGTTTTGTCCCTCTGGGCTCGCGCCCCGCAGCTTCACTGGGCGAGCAGGAATCGCCGCCGCCACTGGGCGCGCGATGTCGTGCGGACGCTCCTGCTCGGAATGTCGGACCTGGGCACCGTTGTGTCGGTGCGCGCACTGATTCAGGGCATTCAGGATCACGCGGTTCTGAGCGACAGACTAGGCGTGCTGTTGAGCGCACTGATTCCACCCGGTACCCTGGGCGGCTGGCAGTTCGCGGTTGCCTGTCTGCTGGCGTTGACGATTACGGGGGGGTACGGTCGGAGTCGAGACCAGGGCCGAATCATCGTGGCCGTGGCCGTGGCAGCGCTGATGATGCTGTACCCGCAATTGTGGGAGCGGTCCGCCGACGCCGTCGCGATGCGCCTGGCAACCGTCGTTGCCGGGTTCACACCGGCTTTGGTCCTGTCGCGGACGTTGACCGAGAAGCTCATCAGCAGAGTGGTTCCCAGCGTTGTCGCGAGCCGCGTCGTGCTGGTGAGTGGCGGCGCGAGTGACTGGATCGATTCCGGGATGCTTGGCTCCGGTCCGGACGCGCGATTTCACATCGTTGCCACCGTGGCGACGAACCGGGGTTCGCCGCGCCGCGCGCTCCGTGAGCTCCCCAGGGTGATCGACGATACTGGCGCCGATTCGATTCTCATTGCCGGTCCCCTGGCGGATCGCGATTTCGCGTTCGTGGCCGACACGGCGCTGGCGAGCGGCTGTCGGCTGCTCGCAGCTCCGCGCACCGCCCGCGTCGCCGGCGTCGACCCACGGGCGGTTTGGGAGCAGGGCGCCTCTCTGGTGGAGCTGACCGCGCCGACTCTCCACACATGGCACTTGGCGGCGAAGCGGGTGGTGGATGTCTGCCTCTCCGCCGTCGCCCTGGTGTTGCTGAGCCCCGTGTTCGCCATCCTTGCCGTGCTCGTCAAATTGGAGTCTCCGGGCCCGGCGATCTTCGGGCATTGGCGGCTCGGCGCCGGGGGACGGATGTTCCGGTGCTACAAGTTTCGATCGATGCGGCAGCATGCCGAACACGTGCTGCAGATCGATCCTCACTTATACCAGCTCTACGTCGACAACAACTACAAGCTGCCCCCGCACCTAGACCCTCGGCTGACCGGGATCGGGACTCTGCTGCGGAAATACAGCCTGGACGAGCTACCTCAACTGTTCAACGTCCTGTTGGGAGACATGTCCCTGGTGGGGCCACGGCCGATCGTTGCCGACGAGCTGGACCACTACGGCGGGACCGCCGCCCTGCTGCTCTCGCGCAAGCCGGGCCTTACGAGCAACTGGGCGATCAACGGTCGCAGCGAAGTCAGTTATCCCCAGCGCGCGGACCTGGAGCTCGCCTACCTGCGGCAATGGTCCCTACGGAACGATGTCCGGATCATCCTGCGGACCATTCAGGCCGTCGCGCTTCAGCGTGGTGCCTATTGATTCCCGGTGACGACCGCACACTCGGTGTTGTTCGGACTCATCCTGGTATCGGGAATCTGGTCGGCCTACACGTTCCTGTTGTATCCGGCAGCGCTTCCGCTGCTCGCCCGGTTCCGTCATTCCCGCCAGCCGCCTCCCGCCCGGCACGCCCGCCCCGACGAGCTCCCGCGCGTAGCGCTGGTGATCTCGGCATATAACGAGCAGGCGGTAATCCGTGCCAAGCTCGAGAACTCGATCTCGATAGATTATCCGGCTGCACAGCTCGGCATCTGGGTTTCGTCAGACGGATCGAGCGATGCGACGTGCCCGATCGTTCGCGAGTTTGCTCGCGCCAACGGGCGTGTCAGGCTTATAGCTCACGCCGTCAATCGCGGAAAGACAGCCGCGCTGCTGGAGACCGTCCGGGCCCTTCCCGAGAGTATCGATGTGGTAGTCTTCTCGGACGCCAACAGCATGTATCGGACGGATGCCATCCGGCGTCTCGTCTCCCACTTCGCAGACCCCGAGGTTGGGTGCGTCGCCGGAGAGCTTCGCTACCGAACGCGGTCGGGTGAAGGCGCCTATCGGTCCTACGAGAATCGCATCAAGCGCGCTCAGAGCCAGCTAGGCGTCCCGGTCGTCGCCGAGGGGTCGATCTTCGCGATCCGTCGGTCCCTGATGCCGGATCTGCCGAGTGATTCATTGGAAGACATGGTGATTCCGCTTCGCATCGCGAGCGCCGGATACCGTGTCGTCTACGAGCCCGAGGCGGTGTCGGAAGAGGTGTTCGCCCTCTCCCTGGCCGCACAGTGGAAGCGTCGGAGACGTATCGTCAACCGGGCGCTGCGGGCGCTCGCGTCGATTCCGGAAGCTCGGAACCCATTCCGGGGAGGGTGGACGGCGTTTCATTTCTGCTCGCACCGGCTCATGCGCTGGTTCTCGCCATTCTTCCTCCTTGCCGGTTGGACGAGCCTGCTCACCCTCGGCTTCACGGACGCCACGGCGAGTGCCGCGGCGCGGGTCCTGGCCGGGGGAACCGCGGTCGCAGTGCTGCTGGGGGCGGTCATGGAGTGGCGTCGGTCGGGTCCGCGCATCCTTCGCCTGGTGGGCGCCTTCGCGATTTCTAACAGCGCCATCCTGGCGGGGGCCCTGAGCGTGCTGTTCCGGGTGAAGGTCGTGCGCTGGAGCCCCGAGCGCCGCTGAGGTCGCCGCAGACTGTGGCGGCCGCGCTGTGGCATCGGTGCACATGCGCCATTGGCAGTCTCCAGTTGAAGAGCTACCGCGGCCAAACCCCGCCCACGGCAGGCGGCCCCCCTCTTGCTGAACAGGGCTGTGCGATGTGTGGAATCGTCGAAGTCGTACACTCAGACCGGACCCGTCCGCTCTGCGTTTCGGTGTGGCACCGCGGCTACACGGAGGCGTCGCTCGTGAGGGCAGGCGACCGCACCGTCACGTCCGCTGCGCTGGGAGCACCGTGAGACCACACACCGTCTGGTGCGTGTACGGCACCCGCCCTGAGGTCATCAAGATGGCGCCAGTGGTGTGGGCGCTCCGGGCCCGAGCCGAGACGGTCGCTGTCCGTCTGGTCTTCACCGGGCAGCATCGGGAGCTGGCGCGCGACCTGTTCGCCCCGCTCGCCATGGAGCCGGACCTCGCGCTCGACGTCATGAGCGAGAATCAGACCCTGACTGCCGTGGGGGCTCGCTGCCTCGAGGCGGTCGGCAACGCGCTCGCGCAGGATGCACCGGCACTCGTTCTGGTGCAGGGGGACACGAGTTCCGTGCTGTTCTCGGCGCTGGCCACGTACTTCCACAAGGTTCCCATCGGTCACGTCGAAGCAGGTCTCCGAAGCTTCAACAAGTACGCCCCCTTCCCCGAGGAGGCGATGCGCCGCCTCACGGACGCCGTGGCCGATCTCCATTTCGCGGCCACCGCGCGCGCGGCAGCGAACCTCCGCGCCGAGGGCGTCAACTCGAAGACGATCTTTGTCACCGGCAACACGGTCATCGACGCCGTCCGGCAGACTGCCGCTGTGAGCGCGCGCGAGGCGAGCGCGCACGTGCGGGCCTGGGCGGGAGCCGGACAGCCCTATGTCGTGACCACCTTGCACCGCCGGGAGAGCCTCGGCGCCGACCTGCAGCGCATCGTCGCGGGGTTGGCGGCGTTCGCGCGGACGAACCCGGAGGTGCAGACGATTCTGCCGGTCCATCCAAATCCCAATGTACGTGGACCAGTGACGCGAGTGCTCAGCGGGCTTCCCAACGTACGACTCGTGGATCCACTGCCCTATGTCGACATGGTTTACCTGCTCGCCCACTGCACCGTCATTCTCACCGATTCGGGCGGCATCCAGGAAGAGGCCACGGCACTGCGGAAGCGCGTGCTGGTGGCCCGTCGGGTCACGGAACGGCCCGAAGCCGTCGAAGCGGGCTTCGCGCGGTTGGTGGGGGCAGATGAGATCGAGATCGCCCGGGCGCTGCGGGAGGAGCTCGCGGGAGCGAGTGCGGGTGAGCTGGCTAACGGGTCCTGCCCCTATGGCGACGGCCGGGCCGGCGAGCGCATCGCCGACATCGTGGCACACATGATCAGCGGTCGCCCGCGAGTCACCGAAGACTGGGCGGGTCACCGCTTCGTCGCTTGTCCCGTCCCTGCGAGCTGAGGCCGTCCGTCCGTGCGCATCGCCTTCGTCGCCGCCAACTCGCATTTCGACGTGCGGTTCCGCAAGATCGCGGCAACGGCGGTCACGCAGGGCCACGAGGTGGTCTTCGTCGGCGTTGACCGCGATCCCCAGGTGCGGCTCCCGGATCCGCCGGAGGGCGTCGTCCTCAGGCTCCTGGCACGGCCGATTCCGACGCGACGGGCCCTGCTCCGTGCCGTGCCGGCGCTGGCACGGCACATCGCCCGTCAACTCCGCCTCATTCAACCGGACGTCGTATACTGCCGCGATGAGGAAGCGGTGATCTTCGCCCTCACCGCCCGGCTGCTCGGCTGCGGCGTGCGGCCCATCATTTGCGATCTCTACGATTCTCTCGCACTGCGGATGCCCGGTGCCGTCCCACGGCTCCTCGCCCGAGCGATCACCGCTGTGGCCCTCGCTCGATCTCACCAGATCATTGTCACGGATGACAACCGTCGGCGGCTCTTGCCAGCCCGGCATCTCCCCCGCGTGACCGTCCTGCCGAACTATCCACGCCGGGCGGACGTCGCTCGCACCGGTACGCTGCCGTCCGGCCCCGTCCGGATACTCGTCGCCGGCCAGCTCTTGCGACAGCGCGGCCTGGACCGGTTGCTGGACGCCTGCCTGGGGCTCCAGGGGGTCGAGCTGTGGTGCGCGGGGCAGGCGATGTCATCGTGGACCCGGGAGGTCTTCCTGCGATCGCCCCTGGTCCGGTATTTCGGCGTGCTGTCGCAGCCACGGGTGCTGGAACTGAGCGAAGCATGTGATGCCGTGTTCAGCTTCTACGAGCCGCTGACGCCGAACGACATCAACGCGAGCCCCAACAAGCTGTATGACGCCATGATGGTGGGCCGCCCCGTGATCATCAACGCGGAAACGCGGATCGCGCGTTTCGTGACGACGCATGGTCTGGGCTATGTCGTGGGGTACTATGACACCGAGGGCCTGCGGACCGTGCTGCAAGGTCTAGTGGGGGCGCGACCGAGTCTTCCAGAGTTCGCCCGGCGCACCGTTGCTGTCAGCCAAGCCCAATACTCCTGGGAGGCATTCGAGGCGCGGTTGATCGACGTGCTGGAGGCCGCCGGCCGCCACCACATTGTTCCCCCGGCGACAGACAGCGAATCCGCCAAGCCTCACGATTTGCTCACTTCAATAAGTCCTTCGAAGTCGTGTTCGCCACGTTGATCCGCGCGGCCCTGCGCTGGCAGCGGATGGAGACCGTCACTGCCGCCAAACAGTAACATCATCGATCCACAAATACTCGATCTGGGGCGCTTGATCCATGTAGTCATCGAAGCGAATGTTGTTGACGTGCAAGTCCGTAGTCGTGCGCCAGCGCATGTTCTGCTGGACGATCTTCTGCTGGCCGTTGACCCACAGCTCCTGGCTGCCGTCGTACTGGCCGGGGGTGTTCATTTTCAGGTGGAACACGACTTGTTGCCACTGGCCGCCCACAAGCGGCACTTTGGGCGACGATTGGGTCAACACATTCCCATAGCATGGTTGGGCAGGGTACAGGGGTGGGCAGGTCATGTCCGGCCAGTACGTGTAGAACGACAACGGCTGCAGATTCGGAAGATTGACCTCTTCAGGATCAACGCCGGCATAGAAGTAATCGGTGCCGCTGGGACGGACGCCGGCTTTGCCCCAGCAGGACTTCTGGTCGTTGATATTGTCGCCGCACATCGTGAGAAAGTGCATCCCACCTCCATCAGGGCGCCGATTCTGGAATCCTTCCTGGAACAGCACGTAGAACTCAACGTACACATCATCGTAGCCCGGCATGAACCACTGGCTGAGAACGCCGTACGCGCCGCTCGGCGTTGTATTGAAGAGCACTTGCAGCGAATAGGTACCGGAGTGAATCCGGGCAGGGTCTGCCGATACGCTGTAGCGACCGTTCGCGGGGTCCTGCGTCCACGCGCTCAAGCCATTCTCAAAGCCGTCTTGCAGGATGACAGTGGCCGTCCCCGCTTTCGCGATGTCCCCGCTCGAAAGAAAGCCACCGTGGCTGTACCCGAGCGGTGGCACGTCCATTTGGAGAAAATCAGCCCCGCTCCCGGACGGCCCGTTGTCACACGGGGTTAAGGTGAACGTAGTCAGGCTGCCCGTATCCAGCCGGCCAGTCCCGTCGAACGCGACCCCATGCGTCGGGTCCGTGCACGCGCTTGCCCAGTCTCGGTAGGCCGTAATACCTGTCGACGGGTCCGTGGGGTCAACGGTGAGGGTTCCAACGGTGCCGTCGGACCGTACAATGGACCAATCGCGGTAGAACAGTCGTCCGCCGCTCAGGTTCGCCGAGACATCGAAGTTGAAGTCCTGACGATCGCTGCCTGGCGTGGGGCTCCCGAGCCCGAGCGTTCCGACGCCGCCGACGGTGTCCGTCCCTGGCAGGGAGGTACTGACCGCTCCAACAGTGGGACGCACGGGATTCCCAGCTTCATCGCAGGCCACAACGAGCAGAATCGAAACCACGAGTGCGAAGCAGGTGCGTCCGTATGCTATCCGGTCGTGCGTCATCGATCCCTCCTTGCCTCATGTGTGGGCCGTGCGCCCACGAGTAGCCGAGCCTGGTGATAACGAGGACGAACGCAATAGACGTTAGGTAGGATGGAAGCGAGGACTGGGGCTGCTCCCGTTCATTGCCGGGGCTGCCATGCTGCATATTGCAGACCAGACTACGGGGGAGACCTGTCGCGGGGATACGAGGGAATTCCGCGTGTGTGTTGCGGGACGCTCCCTTAACCCAGCGACCGGTGACCAGACTTCTGGGTCACGTGTCGCAGCGCAGTCGCGGGGACGACAGTCGCCTCTTGGAACTCTTGCGCTCCGTAGACCGCAGCCTCATCATTATGTCCGTTGCGCTGATGCTGCATCAGGTGCGTTGTCGCTCCGAAGCATCAGCGGGAAACGTTCGCTGCTCAGAGCAAACCCGCCGAAAGGCGGTGACGCAGAGCTAAGGGGACTAGGGCGACCAACGGTCGCATGTCAGCCCGGCCGCCAGCGACTCAGGTGTTCGAGTCTCTGGCGGCCGTTTCGTTTCTCAGGTAACAGCACAATCGCAGTACGGTAGGAACGCACCCCTCTCGAGGGGGAGCGCGACAAAGGCAAACCCGGCGAAAGCCGGCGACGCAAAGCTCCGAGGCTACCGCACGCCGTCGCGTGCCACGCCAGTCGGGCTGCCGAACCTCTCAGGAGGGGTTATGACGTTTAAGCACAAGCTGTCGCGCCGGCTGGCGCTGCTCAAAGACCGATGGGCCCTCCTCTCAGTGACGACGTGCGCCGCGGCCCTGGCGGTCTGGGCGTGCGCGCGTCCCGTCACCGACCCGCAAGCGCCCAGCAGCCCCGTTGTCCGGATCGTCACCCTTCCCGACTCGGTCACACTCAATCCCGGCGACACGCGGCAATTCGTCGCGTACGGTCGCACCGAGGCCGGCGACAGCGTTCCCGTCGCCGTGGGCTGGAGTGCGTCCGGGGGGACCATCACGGGTGGCGGGCTCTACACGGCGGACACCGTCGCCGGCAGCTATGCGGTCACGGCGACGGCAACCTCCCCGAGTACAGCGGTCTCCAGTAGTTCGCTGGTGAAAAACACGGGCTCCGTATCACAGATCGTGTTGAATCCGACGACAGCCTTCGCAGTCGTCGGAGGCACAGTGCAGTTCACGAGCTACGGGAAAAAGAAGAACGGCGACAGCGTGGCGGTACCCGTCGTATACACCGCCACCGGTGGCAGCGTCTCCGCAACTGGGCTCTACACCGCCGGGACGAGCGCTGGATCCTACAGCGTGATCGCCACTCAGAGCCGTGGCACGCTGGCCGACACCGCACTCGTCTCTATCAGTGCCGTGCCGGTGGCGTCGGTGACGGTGAGCCCGGCCGTAGCGAGCCTGACAGCCGGCCAGACCGTCCAACTCGCCGCCGTAACCAGGGATTCGGCTGGAAACGTTCTCACCGGCCGGACCGTGACCTGGACGACGACCAACAGCGGAGTCGCGACTGTGTCAGCCACTGGACTCGTCGCGGGCGTCGCGGCGGGCCCGGCCACGGTAACGGCGACCAGTGAGAGCAAGAGCAGCACGGCGCTGCTGACCGTGACGGCACCGGTGAGCAACCCCGGGACCGTGACGGACCTGTCAGAGGTTGGTGTGAGCGATACGGGCGTGACGCTGGCGTTCACGGAGGTGGATGACGGGACCGGCCAGCCCGCGAGCTATGACGTGCGCTACGCGGTCGGCACGCTCGTCTGGGGTCCCACGGCCCCCAGTGTCACTCGTGGCACCTGCACCACGCCGCTGGCGGGGAC
>DATDFC010000224.1:0-16594 GCA_036522815.1 Gemmatimonadales bacterium
CAGCTCGTCCCGCATCGCGAGCGGGTAGCTCGTGCCGTGATTGTATACCGACAGGATCTGGTCGCTCACGCCGTTGCCGGCGAAGTCCTTCACGTACATGGTGACGGGCTCGGCCTCGCTCGCGTGCAGGCGGGTGTTCCACCCCAGGTTGCCGACGAGGAAGTCGATGCGGCCGTGCCCGGTAAAGTCGCCCGCGACGACGCGATTCCACCACCCCTCGCTGTGCTCCAGGCCCGGCGTGTTCCGGCGGACGAGCTTTCCGCCGCCCGCATTGTGAAACACGGTGATGGGCATCCACTCGCCCACCACCACCAGATCGAGCCGGCCGTCGCCGTCCACGTCCCGCCAGATCGCGTCGGTCACCATGCCGACGTGCTCGAGCTCGGGCGCGAGCCGCTTGGTCACGTCGGTGAAGTGCCCGTGGCCGTCGTTCTGGAGCAGCGTGCTCTTGGGATCGGCGCCGTAGTGCCAGGGAAGGACTCGCCCCCCGACAAAAAGATCGACGTCGCCGTCGCCGTCGTAGTCGGCCGCCGCCACCCGCGAGCCGCTCACGTCTTCGGGCGGCAGGCTCCCGACGGCCTTACGGAAGGCGCCGCGCCCGTCGTTCAGGTACAGCCGGTCCTGGAGCGCGGGCGCCATGCTCGAGAACTCGCTGCCACCACTCACCACGTACAGATCGGGGTGCCCGTCGCCGTCCGCGTCGAAGAACACGGCCCCCAGGTCTTCCGATGTCGCATCCGCCTCGAACAGCTTCTCGTTCGTGCTCACGAACCGCCCGTCGGGCCGCTGGATCAATAGTTTCCCTGCCTGACCCTTGGCGCCGCCGATGAACATGTCGTCCAACCCGTCGCCGTTCACATCGGCGGCCGCCAGCATCGGCCCTTCGGTCGAGAGCAGCTTCGGGATCAGGGGCTCGCGGTCGAAGTCGACGAAATCGTTTTCGTGATGGACGTAGGGCAGCGCGGTCGCATCGGTGACGTCGGTGAGAAGGGCTGTCGGATGGGCGGATGGGCGGATGGGCGGCCTCTCACCGTCCGCCCGTCCGCCCATCCGCCCGTCCGCCTGTCGCACCGTCACGCGCTGGTTCGCCGCGACGCGCGTCAGCACGCTCACTCGCCCTTCCCGATCCGGCCACTCGACCTTGACCGAATCGAGCGTGTCGCGCAGCCCGACGCCGAAGGTGAGCACGTAATCCACGCTCGACTGGAAGCCGCGCGTCGGCTCGAGCTCTTGGAAAAACTGTTGGCGACCGGCCCAGAGCGTAACCTGCGCGCCGATGGCGAAGCGATTGGCGCCCGCGCCCTCGAGCCGCAGCTGCAGGTAATGGTTGGGCGTCAGCGTCCTGGCGTTGTTGCGATAGACGAACGCTTCCTGATTGACGTTGTTCACGACCAGATCGACCGCGCCGTCGCCGTCCAGGTCGCCGTAGGCGGCGCCGCTCGAAAAACTCGGCGTGTCGAGGCCCCAGGACGCGCTCTCGTTCGCGAAGGTGGAGTCCCCCCGGTTGCGAAACACGTAGTTCGGCAGCTTGGTCGAGCTCATCGCGTCGACCAGCCGCTGGAAATCCACCCGCGCGCCGCGCGTGGCCTGGACCATGGTTTCCCGGTTCGCCAGGAACGCGATGTAGTCCTGGGACGTGACGTCCTTGGCGAGGCCGTTCGTGACGTAGATGTCCTTGTAGCCGTCGAGATCGAGATCGGCGACGAGCGGGCTCCAGCTCCAGTCGGTCCGCGCCACACCCGCCATTTGCCCGATGTCCGAGAACGTGCCGTCGCCGTGGTTGAGATGCAGCATGTTGCGCGTGAACTGGTAATGAAAGCCGCTCTTCACCTCGTCCTGGAGCCGGTGCCAGTTCTCGAACGCAGTGGTGGTCTTGAGCCGGCGCTCGTCGTCCGGCAGCATGTCCGCCACGTAGACGTCGGGCCAGCCGTCGTTGTTCACGTCCGCGATGTCGAGTCCCATCGACGACAGGCTGATGTAGGGCATCTCCTGCTCGAGCCGCTCGGCGAAGGTGCCGTCGCCCTGGTTGATGTAGAGATAGTCGCGCTCGAAGAAGTCGTTGGCGACGTAGATGTCGGGCCAGCCGTCGCGGTTCAGGTCGCTGACGCCGACCCCGAGACCCAAACCGATCTCGCTCCCGTAGATGCCGGCGGCGGCGCTCACGTCCACGAAATGTCCGCCGTCGTTGCGATACAGCCGATCGCCGCCCAGCGGGTCGCGGACGGTGCGGGTGTTTTTCAGGTCGAAGCCCGCGACCGGCCGGGGTGAGTTGTTGATCACGAACAGGTCGAGATCGCCGTCGCGGTCGTAGTCGAAAAACACCGCCTGCGTGGAGTAGCCGCTATCGGCCACGCCGTACGCCGCGGCCTGTTCGATGAAGGTGGGAACGCCGTGGGCGTCGAGCCCCTGATTGATGTACAGTTCGTTGGCCCGGAGCTTCGGGTCGAGGCCGGCGTGGCAGACGTAGATATCGAGCCGCCCGTCGCCGTTCACGTCGGCCAGGGTGACGCCGGTGGTCCATCCCCTGCTGTGCAGCCCGGCCTCGGCGGTGACGTCGCGGAAGCGGAACTTGCCCTCGTTCAGGTACAGCCGGGTGCCGCCCTGATTCGAGGTGAGCACGATCTCGGGCAGGGCGTCGCCGGTCAAGTCGCCGAGGGCGACGCCGCCGCCGTTGTAGTAGTTGCGATAGGTAAAGACATTCAGGTCGTGCGTGTCCGTGAGACGATTCTCGAAGCGGACGCCGCTGTAGCTCGAGGGCAGCAGGGTGAACAGATGGCCGTCGGCGGGAGGCGGCGCCGGGGCGGAGGCGGCCGAGCAACCGGCCAGGAGGCAGAGCGCGGCCGGAAAAACGTGTAGGGGCGCAGCATGCTGCGCCCCTACTCGACCGCTCACAACCTCCAGAACCTCCAGAACCTTCCCGCTCAGTACCCGGGATTCTGCTTGAGCAGCGGGTTCGCGTCGATCTGCGTCTGCGGAATCGGCGCCAGGACGTAGTGATCCGCGGCAGCCGCCGACTTCCCGCCGACCAACGAGGGATCATCCACGCGGGTCGTGTAGGCGCCGAACCGGATCAAGTCCTGCCGCCGCTTGCCTTCGCCCAGCAATTCGAACAGCCGCTCCCTGAGGATCGCGGCGCGATTCACGGTCGCGAGTGGCGGTGCGACGGTGTCGCGCCGGGCCCGCAGGCTGTCGACCAGTGCCGTCGCCAGAGCCACGTTCCCCAGCTCGTTTTCGATCTCGGCCTTGATCAGATAGATCTCGCCCAGGCGGAACCAGGCGTAGTCGTTGCCACTGTTCCACGAGACGTGGGCCGGGTCGACCGGCCACTTGTAGATGCGCCCCCCTTCGCCTTCCGTCGCCGAGTGGATGTCGCGAATCGTGTCGGTGTAGATCAGCGGGTTGCCCTGCCGGTCGTTGATCAGTGCCCCCGTCAGTACGTCGCGCTGGCGGCCGATCAGCACCACCTGCCGCCGCTTGTCCGTCGAGTCGAAGGCGTTGTAGGTCTGCGCCTGGACCGCGAAGCCGTTCCAGGGGGTGAGGGGCGCGTACTGGTTGTAGTGCAGGATGGCCATGGCGTAATCGAGGCCCAGGCCGTCCGCGGCGATGAACTTCACGACGAAGATGTTCTCGGGCGACTTGTAGTTATCGGCGCGGAAGTTCTGAGGAAACGAGTCGGCCAGCCGGTAGTAGCCGGAGTTGAGGATGCGATTCGCCGCGGCGAGGGCAGCCTGGCACGCATCCGGGTTCCCGCTGACCGGTATGCCGGCGCAGGAGTTGTACGTCGTAGCGCTGATGCCGCCGACTCCGGCGCTGTCTTTAGTGAAGACGCCGGCGTTCAGGTACATGTTGGCCAGGATGGCGTCCGCACCGCTCTTGGTGAAGCGCCCGTTGTCCCCGGCGTCGCGCGTGGGGGGGAGCCCCGAGTCGCGCGCCGCGATCAGCTCCTTCTCGATGAAGTCGAACAACTCGCGGCGCGTGTTGCGCGCGTGCTTCGCATTCGCGAGTCCGGTGTCGGTGACGATCGGCACGCCGCCGAAGAAGTCCATCAGGATGTAGTAGTAGAAGGCCCGCAGCGCCCGGACCTCCGCCACGTACGTCTCCTTGTTCGCGAAGGTCGCGTTCTGGACCGCGACCAGGAACAGATTGGCGCGCGCGATGCCCGCGTAGGGATTGTTCCACGCCCCGTTGAAGAAATTGAGCGTGGCCTGACTGGTCGGCGTCCAGGTCATGTTGTGCAGGTCGATCCACTGGCCGCCGTCGTTCCAGTCCGAGCCGCGGATCGGCACAACCATCTCGTCCGTGCTGATCTCGTTGGCGTCGAAGATCGTGCCCTCCGGCGCCGTGCTGCGCAGCTGCGCGTATATGCCGGCGAGTGCCGCCACCGCCTCTGACTCGCTCGAGTAGAAGTTACGGGGCGTGATGAGACTCGGTGGGCTCTCATCGAGGTTGGTGCACCCGTGCAGCGGCACCAGCAGCGCCACTAGCCCTGCCGCTCCAATCGACGCCTTCACAAAGAATCGCCTCATGGGACCAGAGCCTCCTCAGAACATCAGACGCAGGCCACCCGTCACCGTACGGGCCCGTGGATACGTGAGATAGTCGATACCACGCACTGCCGTTCCCGTGCCCGAGAACACCTCGGGATCGAGGCCGGAATACCCGGTCAGGAGCAGCAGGTTGTCGGCGGACACGTACAGCCGTGCGCTGCGCGCCGACCGCGTCAGCAACGGTACGTCGAGCTGATAGTCCACTTCGATGTTCTGGAGGCGCACGAACGTGCCGCTCTCGATCCAGCGCGACGAATAGATCGCCGGCTCGTGGATCCCAGTCGGATCGGTGAGGGCGGGCCGCAGGAAGTTCTTGTTCTGCAGCGCATCGCTCTGCGTGGCGTAGACGAGCGCCGTGTTGTTGAACACGTCGTTCCCGACGGAGGCCCGCACCAGGAAGGAGATGTCGAACTTGCCCCAGCTCACCTGATTGTGGAACCCCAGCGTGAAGTCGGGATTGGCGTTGCCGATCACGCGGTAGTCCGCGGCATCCGGCCCATTCCCATCCGTGGTGCGCCCGTTGGCGACGTCGCACTTCTTGGTCGCCGCGGTGCAGAAGAACACCTGCTTCCCGGCCGCGTCGACGCCCAGGAACACGGGGCCGTAGAAGGTGCCGAGCGGAGAGCCGACCATGATGCGCTCGGCCTCCACGTTGCTCTGGCCCTGCCCGCTGACATCTCCCGTGTTGAAGGTGGCGCCGCGGAGGTCGGTCACCTTGCTCCGCTCCGCCGCGAAGACGAGGCCGGCACGCCAGACGAGGCCCGGGTGCGAGACGAGGACGGCGTCGAGCGAGACCTCGAGGCCGCTGTTGCGCAGCTTGCCGATGTTCTGGAGCTGCGTAGTCACCAGCGCCGGCTCGGACACGTTCACCGTCACCAGCAGGTCCTTGGTGTTCTTGACGTAGTACTCGACGCTCCCGGAGAGACGGTTGCTCAGCAGGCCGAAGTCGACCGCCGCATTCACCTGCGCCGTCTGCTCCCACTTGAGATCCTTGTTGCCGTTGCTGCTCGGAATGACCCCGCCATGTGGCACGTCGCCCCACGGGTACGTGGCACCACTGCCACTCGTGAGCGTGACCAACGAGGTATACGGATCGACGCCCGGGTTGCCCTGCAGCCCCCAGCCGAGCCGCAGCCGCAGGTCCGAGAACGGGCCGCCCTGCAGGAACTTCTCCTGGCTGAGACGCCACGACGCGGACAGCGCGGGGAAGAGCGCCCACTTGTGCCCGATCGCGAACTTGGACGAGCCGTCGTAGCGCAGCACCCCCGTCACGAAGAAACGGTCCTTGAACCCCACGTTGGCCCGCCCGAAGAAGGACGCGAGCCGACTTTCTGCCGCGCCGGAGGCGGTTTTGAACGTCGTGGCGCCACTGAGGTTGTCGAAGCTGAACGCATCCGTAAAGAACCCGATGCCCTGGGCCAGCACCGAGTCCCTCGTGAACTTGCTGTATTCGTATCCGCCCACGACGTCGAGGCTGTTGCCCTCGCCGAACTGGCGCTGGTACGTGAGCTGCGTCTGGATCGTCTGGGTGGCGTTATCGAGGTTCTGCTGCTGCGCCAGCCCGTTCCCCAACGACACACCCACCGGGTTCGAGGTCGGGTAGTACTCCTGGCGGTCACCACTCGAGTGGTCCAGCCCGACGTTGACCCGCGCCGTCAGGCCGGGCGCCACGTCCAGATCGGCGCTGGCGTTGGCCAGCGTGCGGGTCGAGTGGCCGATGTCGGTGATTTGGTTCGCCATCGCCACCGGGTTGTGCACCGAGGAGCTGGCGGGGTCGTAGTAGTGCGTCCCGAGCGAATCGGTCACCATGATCGGCTCGGTCGGGTTGATGACGGCCATGCTCTGGAACACGCCGCCCTGGAAGCCACCCTGGTTCTCGTACGAGACGTACGTGTTGTTGACGCGCGAGGTCGTCACGTTGACCCCGATCCGCAGTCGGTTGTTCAGGTCCGAGTGGGTGGCGCTCAGCCGGCCCTGAATCCGCTCGAGGCCGGTGGAGAGCGTCACGCCGTCCTCTTTCGCGTAATTCATGGAGGCGCGATAGCGCGTGTCTTCGCTCCCGCCGGAGAACGCCAGGTTGTGGTTGTGCGTGACGGTGTTGCGGGTCATGGCGGCCGCCCAGTCGGTGTTGGCCGTGCCCAGCACAACCTTCGACGGATCCAGCGCGTTGAAGGTAGCCGCCGAGTCCGCGAAATGATTTGTGAAGACGGTGTCCGCCCCGGGATGTCTCGTCCTGAAAGCGGCCGAATCCGTTCGCCAGTCGGCAACCTTCCCCTGGACGAACTGCCGATACTCCGCGCCGTTGAGCAAGTCCAGGCGTTTCGCGGGACTCGCCGCCGACACGTAGCCGTCGTACTCGAAGCTCGGGCCGCCGCTCGATTGTCCCCGCTTGGTCTCGATCAGGATCACGCCGTTCGAGGCGCGGCTGCCGTAAATCGCCGTCGCCGCCGCGTCCTTGAGGACCGTGATCGATGAGATATCGGCCGGGTTGAGCAGGTTCAGTGGGTTACGGGCGAGCATCGGGTCACCGAACACCCCCAACGGCTGCGGCTCGGTGGACTCGTTGTTGATCGGTACACCGTCGACGACGTAGAGCGGGTCGTTGGTCGCACCGCCCACGCCGATGGAGCTGCCGCCGCGGATCAGGATCCGTCTCCCCGCGCCGGGCTCGCCGCTGTCCTGAATGATGTCGACGCCCGCCGCACGGCCCTGGAGCATCTGGTCGGCGTTGATCGTCACGCCGCGGTTCGCCGCGGCGGCGTCGACCGTGGACACCGATCCCGTGATGGCCTCACGGCGCTGCGTGCCGTACCCCGTCACCACCACCGGCTCGAGAATCGCGGCGGCCGGAACCAGCGCGAGGTTCACCGTGGCCGCGCCACCCAGCGGGACGGTGACCTCCTGGAATTGGGACCCGTACCCGATGCGCGTCGCGCGCACCCGTTGCGCTCCCACCTTGACGCCAGTCACCCGGAAGGTGCCATCGTTCCTGCTGACGTCGCGAAGCGGGGTACCGGGGATGGCCACTTCGACGTTGGCGAGGGGCTGCTGCGTCGTCTGGTCGACGACCTTCCCGGTGATCGTGCCGGTGGAATCCTGGGCGCTGAGCGGGACCGCCCAAAACAGACCAGCGACCAGCGCGGGAGCGAGGTGACGAACAATTTTCATACGTCGGTGCCCTCTACCGGTGAGAGGTGTAAGTGTCGCCGTCGCTTCAATTCTCCCCTATCCTTCCCCTGAACCGGGCGTTGTCAAGGCCCCCTCACGTGGCGTCGTACCCGGCGTAGTCCCCCCGCTGGTAGACGTTGCCCTTGTACTCCTGGTCGGCGTGGATCCCGACCTTGGAGCTGTAGTAGGCCCGCACCGTCCAGCCCTTGAGCTGCTGGAAGAAGTGCTCGGCGGGGGTCTTGGGGTCGTGCTCGGCCGCCGCGATCTTCGTGAGCACGGCGACGCGTTGCTCGGGCGAGCTCTGCATGAAGGTTTTCCCGTTCGACTCTTGCGACAAGGCGTCGACCGCAGCGAGCCCGGAGTGCCACTTGGCCTTCTGGTCGGTATCGAGGGACTCCGAAAGACGAAAGTCGATGTAGGTCGCGACCCCCGCGACGCGCGCCCCGGGAGAATGCGCGTCGGTCGGGATGATCAGATCGGACAGCTCGTCGAGCAGCGCGAATTCGGACGAGCTGAAAAACTTCGGCGCGACCTTTGCCACCTGTGCCGCCCCTGCCGCCCCGGCCGGCGCCGGGGCCACGAGCGGTGCCGTCAGGGCCGCCGCAGTGGCCGCAAGCATTTCGCGACGCGTGACTGTCATAGGTTCCCTTTCTTGAATTCGCCCGCCAGGTACTCGCAGGAGCGCCACGCCAGCGCCATGATGGTCCAGGTGGGGTTCTGGCACGATGCGCTGACATGACTGGAGCCGTCGACCACGAACAGGTTCTTCACGTCGTGTGACTGCTGGAACTGATTCAGCACCGACGTCTTGGGATCGCTGCCCATCCGGGCCGTGCCCAGCTCGTGGATCGACCAGCCTTCCGTGAGCATCTTGTCGTCCGTGCCCACCACCTCGATCCCCGCCGCCTCGAGCATCTCGCGCCCCGCGACGACCATGTCCTCGCACATCTTCTTCTCGTTGTCGCCGAACTCATAATGGAAGCGCAGCACCGGAATCCCCCAGGCGTCTTTCACCTCGGGATCCAGGTCCATGTAATTCTCGTAGCGTGCCAGTACCTCGCCGAACGCGCCCAGCCCGATGAACGCGCCGGCGTGGTCGCGCACGTCTTTCTTGAATTGCGTGCCGAACCCTTGAGTCCCGAAGGCATTGCCCGGGAAAATCGAAAACCCGCCGCCTCCCTCGAAACCGTAGCCGCGCACGAACCCCGGCTGACGGTCCTTCAAGTTCCGGAACCGCGGGATGTAGAACCCGCCGGGCCGGCCGTCGTCGAGCGTGGGCGGCTTGCCGACCAGCTCTTTCACGAGCCCGGTGACGCCCGGCCCCATCACGTGCTCGCAGAAGTTGTGGCCCACGTGCCCGCTCGAGTTGCCGATCCCGTTGGGATGCTGCGGCGAGCGCGACAACAGCAGCAGGCGTGCCGATTCGAGCGTGGACGCCGCCACGATCACGACCTTCGCCTTGGCTTCGTACGACTTGCGCGTGCCGCTGTCGATGAACCCCACGCCGCGCGCCTTCCCGGTGTTCGGATCGACCAGCACCTCGTGCGCGATCGAGTTGGTCCGGATCGTCAGATGCCCGGTGTCCATCGCCGGATAGATCAGACCGGTGGGTGAATCGAATGCGGCGTGGATGTCGCACCCGCCGGGCCGCCGGTCGCAGGCCCCCCGGCCGTAGCACTTGCTGCGGTAGCGGTTGTGCTTCAAGCCGTCGGTGGTGACGCCGGCGCGGTACGGCGTCAGCACGCGCCCCATCTTCTTCAGGCTCTCGCGCAGCTTCACTTCGCCGAACGTGAGTTTGTTAGGGCGTTGAAACAGGCTGTCGGGCAGGTGCGGTAGGTTTTCTTTTACGCCGGAGATGCCGAGGTAGCGGTCGACCTTGTCGTAGTAGGGCTCGATGTCGGCGTAGGAGATCGGCCAGTCGTCGCCATACCCGTCGTGCGTCTTGGCCTTGAAGTCGTAGTCGGAGAGCCGTAGGGCGAGACGACCCCAAATGTTGGTCTTGCCACCCAGGGCGCGCGCGCGGACCCAGGCGTATTTCGTGCCGCTGTAGGGATGGTCCTTCTCGTCCACGAGAATATTCTTGACGTAGTCCGAGCCCCCCCAGCCTCCGACGTACGACATCACATGTTTGAACGTGCTCCCCTTCGCGTAGGGCGGCGTCCGGATCGTGTACTCGTTGAACGACAGCGAGTGGTATCCCGGGGGCGCGTCGCCGCGGCGGGGATGATCGTAGGGCCACTGCATCGACCGCAGCTCCTGCTCGATCGGCAGCTTCTTGCCGGCCTCGAGCATGAGCACGTTCATGCCTTGCTCGGTGAGGACATGGGCGGCCATGCCGCCGGCCGCGCCCGAGCCCACGACCACCGCGTCGTAGGTCTTGGACAGGTCGACGTCCTGGGACAGCGGCGGGGGAGGCGCAACCTTCACCAACGTCATGGTGCCTTCCTTCAGGTAGAGGCTAGTGCCGTCGACTGACCCCGGGCGCAAGCCCGGGGTGAACCGGGCACCAGGGAGAATGCCGCCCAAACTGCGGGCGACAGGCGCACCAGCGCAAGGCCAAGTCCTCACCCCTTTGATCCCCTCTCCCTTCGGGAGAGGGGAAACTCATTCCGACCGTCGTACCCTCTCCCGAAGGGAGAGGGGGACAGGGGGTGAGGACTGCAGTAGCTTCTTGCACGATATGAAACGCCCGACCCTCGCCGCCTTCGTCCTGTTGTGCGCCGCCATCCGGCTCCCCGCTCAGACCCGCGCGTTCACCCACGCGGATACGCTGCGCGGCGCCTACACGACCGCCGGACGGGCGTGGTGGGACGTGACCTTCTACGACCTGCGGGTCGCTATCAGCCCGACCGACTCGAGCATCCGGGGATCGAACGGCATCTCGTACCGTGTGCTCCAACCCGCGAGCGAGCTGCAGATCGACCTCATGGTCCCGCTCGAGGTAGACAGCATGGTGCAGGACGGCCACGCCGTCGCATTCAGACGGGACGGCAACGCCTGCTTCGCCCAGCTCGCAGCGCCGCAGCCTGCCGGTGCGACCAGGACCATCACGGTTTTCTATCACGGGAAGCCCCAGCCCGCCAGGCGACCGCCCTGGGATGGCGGCTTCACGTGGACCAGCGACAGCCTGGGCCGCCCCTGGGTCGTGACCACCGACCAGGGGCTCGGCGCGAGCGTGTGGTGGCCCGACAAGGACACGCAGGCGGACGAGCCCGACAGCCAACGCATTGCTCTCACTGTACCAGACAGCCTGATCGACGTCTCGAACGGGCGGCTGCGCGGCACCACGCGCAATGCCGACGGGACCACCACGTACGAGTGGTTCGTGGTGAATCCCATCAACAACTACGCGATCGCCGTGGCCGCCGGCAGCTACGCGCATTTCAGCGATACGCTTCAGGGGGAGCGCGGGCCGCTGACGCTCGACTTCTGGCCGCTCGACTATCACGTGGAGGCCGCCCGGCGTCAGTTCGCCCAGGCCCGGTCGATGCTGCAGTGCTTCGAGCACTGGTTCGGGCCGTATCCCTGGTACGAAGACGGCTACAAGCTGATCGAGGTGCCGCACACGGGGATGGAGCATCAGAGCGCGGTGGCGTACGGCAACTGGTACGCCAACGGGTATCGCGGGCGCGACCTGTCGGGGACGGGGTTGGGCCTCAAGTGGGATTTCATCATCGTGCACGAAAGCGCGCACGAATGGTTCGGCAACAACATCACGGCGAAAGACGAGGCCGACATCTGGGTGCACGAGGGCTTCGCGAACTACGCGGAGAATCTCTACACCGAGTGCCTGTTCGGCCGCGACTCAGGGGCCGCCTACGTCATCGGCACCCGGCGCGGGATCAAGAACGACATCCCGATCATCGGCCCCTACGGCGTGAACGCCGACGGCTCCGGCGATCGCTACCCGAAGGGCGGCAACCTGCTGCACACCATCCGCCAGATCGTGGGCGACGACGAGAAGTGGCGCGGCATCCTGCGCGGGCTGAACAAGACCTTCTGGCACCAGACGGTGACCAGCGCGCAGATCGAGGCGTACATCGGCGCGCACGCCGGCACCGATCTCACCAAGGTGTTCGACCAGTACTTGCGGACTACCATGGTGCCGGTGCTCGAGTACCGGATCGAGGGGAGCACGCTGCACTATCGCTGGACCAACGTGGTGCCAGGATTCGCGATGCCCGTGCGGGTCGCTCTTGCGGCGTCGGGATTCAGTCTGATTCGGCCGACGGAGAAATGGAAGACGGCGCGGCTGCGGCTGGGCGGCAGGGCGTTCGCGGTGGATGCGAATTACTACGTGAGCGCGCGCGACGTCGGTGCGGCGCCCGCTGCGACCGGCACAGCACCGCAATAGGCCGTGCTCACGGGGCAGGGCTCACGAACCGCGCGGAATCGCCCTCCACCACGACGTCGAACACCCTTCCCTGCACCGCGACGTGCCGCAATACCAGCCGGCGGATGCGCGCCGGCAGCACCGGCCGGAACGCTGGGCGCAGGCCGTCACGCCCGAGTCGCAGTCCGGACCAGCCGAACACGACCTGCTGCAGGAACGCTCCCGCCCCCGTCAGGAAGTGCACCGCCTGGTTGGTAGGCGTCTCCGAGAGCGCGGCGAACGGCGGTCGCACATGATCGCGGTAGGAGAGGGGCAGCAGCGTGTCCACCAGCGCGCGGTCGCCCAACTCGGCGGCGATCGCCGGGTAGAGGCTCGTGGTCATCATCGCGCCGGAGCCCTCCTTCAGGAGTAGTCCGATCGCCGCCTGCAGGTCGTTGCGCTTCGTCTGCTCGCTCATCGGGATGCCGAGCGGATAGGCGAGCAGCGGCACCACCGAGCCACGCTTGTCCGGCGGTGCACCTTCGTACGTCGGGTGATACTGGCCGGCGGAATCGAACGGGATGGACAGCCCCGCCGCCACCCGGGTCCAAGTGGCGTGGGGTGCGCGGCCCACGCGGGGGCTCGCGCGCACCGCGAACTCGAGGTTCTGGCGCGCGATGGCGTTGGTGTACGTATCGTTCCCCACCCCGATCAGCCCTTCGTCCACCGACACGACGTGGTGGATCTCGTAGCGCTGCCTCGCAGCATTGAAGGTCGCCCGACTGACCCAGAAATCCGCCGTCGCTCGCAACACCGGCTCGCCGTAACGCGCGAGCCACGTCGAATCGCCGGTGGCGAGGTAATACTGCCACTGCGCGAGCGCCACGTCGCCCGTGACGTGGTTCTCGTACAGCGCGTTGTGCCAGGCGAACCTGGGCGTCGTCTCCTCGCCCAGCTCATCCGACTCCCACGGATACATCGCGCCGTGGTAGCCGTTGGCGCGCGCGTTCCGCTCTGCCGCGGCGAGCGCCCGGTAGCGGAACATCACCATCGAGCGGGCCAGATCGGGATGCAGCACCGCGAGCGCCGGGAACATCCAGGTGTCCGCGTCCCAGAAGACATGGCCGTAGTAGCCCGCGGTCGAAAGCCCCATCGGCGGGATGCTCTCGTCCGTGCCCTCGCGCACGCTGGCGAGCAGATAGAACAGCATCGCGTGAATGACGCGCTGCAGCTCGGGGTCTCCCTGCACGACGACGTCCGTCTGCCACAGCCGGTGCCAGGCGGCGGTGTGGTCGGCGACCAGGGTGCGGGACCCGCGCGCCGCGGCGCGTCGCACTACCGCGCGCGCCCGCCCCAGCGGATCGGATCGGTCGCGCGACCACGCGACGCCCACGAGCTTCGTGAATGTGACGGACTCGCCCGGCGCGGCGTCGAACGAGACTTCGGTCCCGCTGTGTCGCGGGTGCCGGAGCCGGGCCGACCACGTCAGCTGCTGCGCCACGGCCACGCGGCTCGTCCCGCCCTCGGCCCTGGCCAGGATCGACAGCGAATCCCGAGCGGTCGCCACGAGGTGTCCCGGATACCACACCGAGTCGAGCGTCCACTGCGGCTCGGACCGCTCCCGGCGCGCCAGCGCGAGTCGCCGGGGCGGCGGCCATTCCCGCAGCGGGAATCGCAGCGTGACGCGCCCGGCGTACTGCGGTACGAGGCGCACCCGGATCACGGCGAGGTTCGCGTCGGCGCGCGACACGAACGCGGTGACCTCGACGATGGTGCGTTTCGCGCCATGCACCCACTCGTAGCTCGTGGAGAGGGTGCCGTCGTACAGGTCGAGCGTCTGGCGGTAGTTCTGGAGCGCGCTGGTGTCGGGTCGGGTCTCGTTCAGCCAGCCGTCACCATCGGACACGTCGATCTCGTTCCACGCGGGGAGCGCGGCGATGCGGGGCACGTCCCCCGGCGCGTGATCGTACACACCGGCCGCGAACGAGAGCGAGGGCGTGGTGCCGAGCGGCATGCCGACCAGGGAGAACGCGCCGTTGCCGAGGAAGGCGGGGGCGCGGTAGGTCGGGTCGGTCGTAGTGAGGACGAAGGTCGAGTCCTGGGCGGCGAGCGAACCCGTGAGGCACAAGAGTGCCACAGCCGAGCGCAGGAGAACTTGGTTGCGTCGTGCGACACGGTACACGGGGAGGCCGAGCGCCAGCAGCCCGGTCCCGATCAGGGCGTTCCTAGGATTGGCGATGATCGAGCTCACCACCACGTACGCCGCCGCGAGCACGAAGAGCGCGGGCGTCCAGGGATAGGCGGGCACGCGGGCCTCACCCCCTGACCCCCTCTCCACTACGTGGAGAGGGGGAACGCGGGTGAGGTCCCGTCTCCTATAGATGAATAGGCTCGCAACCGTCAGCCCGAAGAAAATCCAGTCCCCGAACACGACATAGTCGAGCAGCTGCGCATAGGTCCCCGACAGCGCCAGCACGATCGACCACGCCCCCATGAACGCGATCGCACCGGCCGGCGTGCGGTAGCGGGGATGCAACCGGGCGAGCGGCTGGAAGAACACGCCGTCCGCCGCCATCGCCTGGAACACGCGGGGCGTGACGAGAATCACCAGGTTCAAAAACCCGAACGTCGAGAGCGCGATGCCGGCACTGATGAGGCGGCGCCCCGCGGGACCGAGCACCCGCCCCATTACGTCGGCCGCGGGCGCCGTGCTCGCGGCAAGACCAGCAGCCCCGAGCACGCGCAGATACGCGACGTTCGCGAGCAGGTACACCACCACGACGCCCACCACGCCCAGCACCAGCGCGCGTGGCAGATTCCTCTCCGGCTCGATGATCTCCTCGGCGATGAAGTTGGTCTGCTGCCAGCCGCCATATGCGAATAGCACCGGCACGAGGGCGGCACCGAGAGACAGCGCGGGAGAAGACGGTAGAGGGCGGTAGAGGGCGGCAGACGACTGGAACGACAGACCGGCTACGATGAGGGCCACGACCGCCGCGAGTTTCAGGAGCGTGAAGACGTTCTGCGTCACGGCCGCGGGCTTGACGCCGACGTAGTTGACCGCCGAGAGCAGCACGATCGCGCCGATTGCGAGCGGCAGCGTCGCGCTTAGCGGCAGGCCGAGCAGCGCGACCGTGTAGCTCGCGAACGTGACCGCCACGGCCGCGGTCGCGCCGGTCGCGATCACCAGCAGCAGGGCCCATCCGTAAAGAAACGCCGGCAGCGGCCCGAACGCCTCGCGCAGATAGACATAGCCTCCGCCCGCCCGCGGGCGCCGGGCGCCGGGCGCCCAGCTCGCCGAAGCAGAACGCTCCCGTCAGCGCGATGACCCCACCCACCACCCACGCGACGAGTGTGAGGCCGGCGCCGCCCACCCGCGCCGCGACGATCTGCGGCCCGAGAAACACACCCGACCCGATGATCCCGCCCATCACGGCCATGGTGGCGGAGAAGAGGCCGAGGCGGCGGGCATAGGTGATGCGGGGTTGCGACGGCTGAGTCATGATGCCCAGGAACATGGTGCGCTTCGCGACGTTCGGGAACCGTACGCCCCCCTTCCCTCTCGCGGGACGGCTGTGCACGTTGTCACCATTCCCCGAAATCAGGATCCCGGTCATGCCCCCGATCAGCTTCACCGTCAACGGCAAACGCGAAACCGTCAACGTCGCCCCCGACACCCCGCTCCTCTGGGTGCTGCGCGACACGCTCGGGCTCACGGGCACGAAGTTCGGCTGCGGCATCGCCCAATGCGGCGCCTGCACCGTGCATCTGGACGGCGTGGCCACGCGCACCTGCGTGCTGCCCGTTTCCGCCATCGCGAACAAGCATGTCACGACGATCGAAGGCCTGTCCAAGAACCGCGCGCACGCGGTGCAACGCGCCTGGATCGCGGAAGATGTGCCGCAGTGCGGCTATTGCCAGTCGGGGCAGATCATGGCCGCGGCCGCGCTGCTCGCCAAGAAGCCGCACCCCACCGATGCGGACATCGATGAGGCGATGACCAACATTTGCCGCTGCGGTACATACCAGCGCATTCGGGCCGCCATCCATCGGGCTGCCCAGGGAGCCTGACATGAGCGCTCCCACCCGCATCTCCCGGCGCGAATTCCTCGAGACGACGGGCGCCGCCGGCGCCGGGCTCGTCATCGGATTTCATCTACCTCCCGGCGGACGTTTCGCCGCCGCACCAGCGGCCCGGTTCGCCCCTAACGCGTGGCTGCGGATCAGCCCGGACAACAGCGTCCTCATCGTCGTGGACCGCTCCGAGATGGGCCAGGGCGTGACCACCGCGCTGCCGATGCTCGTCGCCGAGGAGCTCGACGCCGACTGGACCAACATCAAGATCGAGTTCGCGCCGGCCGACAAGGCGTACGCCAACCCGATGTTCGGCATGCAGGGCACCGGCGGCAGCACCAGCGTGCGCGCCGCCTACACGCCGCTCCGCAAGGCCGGCGCCGCCGCGCGCGAGATGCTCGTCGCGGCCGCGTGCCAGACGTGGGCGGTGGACCGGGTCGATTGCCGCACCGAGCGCGGCGCCGTGATCCACACCGGGAGCAAGCGGCGGCTG
>DATDFC010000225.1:0-5115 GCA_036522815.1 Gemmatimonadales bacterium
ACGATCTCCTGCGGGATCGACGACAGTCCCGCGAGCACGATCACCGTCGCGAACGGAAAAATCCGCCACGCCTGCACGATGATGATGGCGAGCAGGGCGAGCGTCGGGTCGCCCAGCCAGTACAGCCAGCCGTGCATGAGGCCGGCCGCCTTGAGCGTCCAGTTGATCACGCTGAACGTGGAATCGAAGATCCAGGTCCACGCGATCGCGGCGAGCGACACCGGCACCGCCCATGGCAGGAGCAGCACGAAGCGAGCCAGCCGCTTGCCCCGGAACGTGGCGCGCAGCACCTGGGCGGCGGCGGTCGCGAGCACGATGACCAGCGCCTGCGACCCCACCGTCACGAGCGCGCTGTTCGCGAGCGCGCGCAGGAAGATCGGGTCGCCGAGAATCGCGCCATAGTTGCGGAGGCCGGCCCACCCGAAGTGGAGGCTCCCCGCGGTCGCATCGCTGAAGCTGAGCAGAATCGCGAACGCGAACGGCACGCCGACCAGCAGGATCACATAGCCGAGCGACGGGGCGAGCATCAGCGCGCCCAGCACGTCTTCCCGGTCGGCGATGGTGCGACGCGGCATCATGGCGTCCGCTTCAATCCCGTGTCGGCGTCGAAATAGCGCAGCGCCCGCCGCGGTACGGCGAACTCGTGCGTTTCGCCCTCGGGGATGGCGAGCGCGATGGTCGCCGGCAGCTTGGCGATGATCGTGACGTCGGAGGGAGCAGCCGCGTCGATCACCGAGCCGTAGACGTAACGGTCGGACCCGAGATACTCGACCCGTCGCACGGCGAAGCGGAACGCACGTGTGTCGTCGGCCGGGCCGAACACACTCCTGGGGAGGAAATGCTCGGGGCGAAAGCCCACCAGCGTGCCCGCCGGCAGCGACGCATCGCGCGCCTCGAGCAGGTTCATGGGTGGCTGTCCCACGAAGGTGGCCACGAACGTGTCGACCGGGTCTTCGTACACCTCCTGCGGGGTCCCGACCTGCCGCACTTTACCATGCTCCATCACCACGATGCGATCGCCCAGGCCCATCGCTTCCACCTGGTCGTGGGTGACGTAGACGGTGGTCGTCTGGATCTGGCGCTGGAACCGCTTCAGGTCGTCGCGGGCGGTGTTGCGCAGCTTGGCGTCGAGATTGGCGAGCGGCTCGTCGAGCAGGAACACCTTGGGGTCGCGCACCAGCGCGCGGCACAGGGCGACCCGCTGGCGCTCGCCTCCCGAGAGCTGCCGCGGGTAGCGATCGAGGTAGCGCGTGATGCTGAACAGCTCCGCCGCCCAGCGCACCTTCTCCTCGATCTGCTTGCGCGGCGTCCGACTCGCCTCCAGCGGGAAGGCGATGTTCTGGAACACGGTGCGGTGCGGGTAGAGGGCGTAGCTCTGGAACACCATGGCGATGCCGCGCGCGCGGGGCGGCACGTCGCCGTCCACGCGCTGGTCGCCGATGGAGATCTCGCCCGACGTGGGCCGCTCGAGCCCCGCGATCATGCGCAGCAGCGTCGTCTTGCCCGAGCCGGAGGAGCCGAGCAGCACCAGGAACTCGCCATCGCGGATCGAGAGGGTCACCCCGTCCACCGCGTGCAGGTCTCCGAAGTGCTTTCGCAGGTTTCGGATCTCGATGCCCGCCACCGTTCGGGCCGTTAACTCCCGGGTTTGCGCGCGTGCGCGGTCGTGTCCGGCGGCTTCGCTAGGTTTACCGGCGGGTTGTAGATGATGCGGTACGGGTTCTCGGGCACCTGCAGGTCCTTCACGACTGCGGGCGGCGGGCCGGCGGCCGATGCCTGGCGGCGGGCTCCACCACCGCAGCCGGCGAGTGCGATGACGATGCCACTGAGGACGACCCGGGTCGGTGCGGCGACGTGCATGGGCTTCCCTCGCTAACGGCTGGTGTTGGACCCTTCATCGGAACGGGCATCATCGGACGGGGCGCCGCGCGCGAGCCACTCGCCGAACGCGGTCGCATCCTGGGCCAGGCGCCACTCCTCGAAGATCGACAGCGCCATCGCGCGCACGCCCCCTTCGGCGGCCCCGGCCGCCAGGCACTGCTCGGACAGCCACTCCTCGAAGCGGTCCGGATCCGGGTCTGCGGCGACGGCCCGCTCGAGCAGGTCCCGCTTCATCGTCAAGCCGATTGCGTCCGGCGTGGTGTCGCGCTTGCGGCGCCGCCGCCTGCCTTCCGACGCGTCGAGCGCTGCGAGCAGCTCGCGGCAGATGGTGCTCGGGCGAGGGGCCGGGCTTCGGTCGATCACGACCTCCACAACCTCCACCGACCTCCGTCCTCCACAACCTGCATCTCCATGGCGTATCCTGGCCGCTCCGGCCGCCGGTAGCCGCGCTCGAGCGCCGCGATGTCGAGCGGGACCGTGGTCAGGTCGTCGACCAGCAGCGCCCATGGCGCGACCGGTCGCACCGTCGTCACCGCCTTGAGGTAGCCCTTGCACGTGTTGCAGACCTCGATCCTGCGCGTCTGCTCGCCCGCCTCGGGCGTCAAATAGCCGAGGTGGTCGTGATCCGTCTCATCACAGTACACGCAGCGCAGCAGCGGAATCGCCCATCCCGCCCCGCAGCGGCCGCAGCGCAGCTGCCGCTTGCGCTCGAGCCCCGTGTACTCGGCGACCACCGGCCATGCGCCGCACACCGGGCAGTAGCCCTCCCACCACGTGCCCGGCACGTCGGGAGCGAGGGCGCGGGCGAAGGTCTGGAGCAAGGGCAGCACCGCCATCTGACCGGTCACGCGCAGCACCGCGGGGTCGGCGCCGCTCGAGCGGGCAAGCGCATCCAGCGCCTCGTCGTCGTGGCGCAGCGCTGCCGCGAGCAACGCGATTCCCTCGACCTTGCGCGCCTCTGCGGGGAGGGCGAGCGCCAGCAGGCGGCGCACCCAGCCCCGGGTCGCACGGGCGTCGAGGGTGATCCGGGTATGCGACAAGAGCGGTGCTTTGACGGGTCGCTCCGCGACGGGCCTCGGCACGGCGGCCTCCCACACGACGCCGGCTTCGCTCTCGGCGAGGGCCGCTTCCAGCAACTTGAGCCACGCGTCGGACTCGGGTGTCGCCCGGCGCACCGCCGCCACCCGCTCTTCGAGCTCTACGTTCCGCGCGCGCCGAATGCGGGGGTGGGGCCAGAGCATTTCACCTTCACGGTGCGGCAGGGCGTCCGATAGTACATCTTCGCGCCCGCGTGCAATTCGGTGACCCGGTCGTGGTTGCCCGGATCGGCTCCGGGCCCGCCCCCCCGCACCCGCGAAGCCTCGGGGCTGGCGCACGCCGCCAGGCAGGCGACGCCGAGGGTCAGCGCCAGGCGGCGGCGACGTCTCGTGATCATGTTACATCCCCGCCGCGATGCGGTAGCGGTCGATTCCCTCGGAGGCGAGCATCGTGGCGAGGCGCAGCAGGAAGCCGCCGATCAGCACCAGCCGAGCCGCGTTCGCCACCGGCTGGCGCTGCGCGTGCAGGCGCAGCGGGGCGAGGATGCCCAATCCCACGACGCCGACCAGCAGCAGCAACCCCCAGAAGCTGATCCACACGCGGTTCACCGCGCCGAGCGACGCGATGAAGAGGATGAGGACGAGTAGCTCGACCACGAGCGCCCTGGCGTCGAACGTCGAGAGCCATTGGAGCGAGCGCTCCGTGGCCCCACGCGCCGGAGCGAGCAGCAGCAGCGTGGCCGCGCCGGTCGACGCCCCCGAGGCGACGAACAGGGCCCCCAACCAGGGGCTGTCGGCCCAGATGGGCCGGTTCGTGACGGACAACAGGACGCCCGTGTAGCCCGCGACGAAAAACCCGGCCAGCCCGCCCAGCCCCGACACCACCTTGGCCAGCCCGCCTCGCACGGCGCCGCCCACCGCGCGGAGCGCGGCATTCTGCAGCCGTCCCTCTTCCGCCATGGCTCCGAGCGCGGAGAGGACCGAGAACAGGCCGAACAGGAGAATCGCCCACGCGCCGAACGAGATGGGCGACCACCCCTTGAACATGATCGTCGGGAAGTTCTCGGACTGGAACAGCATGTGCCAGAAGCGCAGCGGCCGCCCCAGGTCGATGGTGAGCAACGCCCCGCTCACGATCGCGCCGACCGCCGCGACGCGATAGCCCGTCCGGATCACCGGGCGGTCGTCGGGCCGGCCGAACCACTCCAGCAGCGCCGCCAGGAAATACGCGCCGCCGGCGAGCCCGCCCACGAAGAAGTAGGGAATGATGAACCAGGTCCAGTGGGGCGCACCCGAGAAGAACGTGTCGGACATCAGTTGGGCCCTCCCCCTCTGCCGCCCGGGCCGCCCATGTCATCCATGCGGCGCTTGCGCAAACCCACCAACGCCAGCACGCCCAGCACGGCGGCGCTCGCCACCGAAAGGCCCGCGCTCTTGCGCAGGTTCTGCGTCGGCAGCTCGGGATGGCGCGGCAGGCCGTATACCTCGGGCTTGTCCACCAGCAGATAGAACGAGTTGAGCCCGCCGAGCGGGCCGCCCGGGTCGGCGCCGTACAGCTCCGCGGCGACGCCCTGCGACTTGAGCTGTGCGACCCGCTTCTCGGCGCGCGTCCGCAGCTCGGAAATCGTCCCGAACTGGATCGAATCGGTGGGGCAGGCCTTGGAGCACGCCGGCTCCAGCCCCACCTCCAGCCGGTCGTAGCACAGGGTGCACTTCTGGGCCGTGCCCGACACCGGGTTGATGTCGATCACGCCGAACGGGCACGCCGCGATGCAGGCGCGGCAGCCGTTGCATACATCGGACTGGATCACGACTGTGTCGAACTGGGTGCGGATGATCGCGCCGGTGGGACACACGTCGAGGCAGCCGGCCTGCACGCAGTGCTTGCACACGTCGCTCATCATCAGCCAGCGACCGTCGTAGGGACCCTTGAACTGCTCGATGAAGCGGACGTGCCGCCAGTGGATGCCGTCCAGCTTACGGGTGTTGTCGTAGCTGTCGCCCGAGAGCTCGCGGACGCCGCCGTTCTCGGCCGGCAGCTGATTCCATTCCTTGCACGCGACCTCGCACGCCTTGCAGCCGATGCAAACCGTGGTGTCGGTGAAGAACCCCATGGCTTGGGCCATAATCACGCCTTCTCCACGTTGCAGACGAACGCCTTGCCTTCGTGGATCGACACGTTGGGATCTCCCACCCA
>DATDFC010000226.1:0-2489 GCA_036522815.1 Gemmatimonadales bacterium
AGACGCCCGCGCCACGGTTGAAGTCGCTCCCCCCGCTGACGATATTTGGTCCGCCGCTCATTCCCGAGTAGCTCAGTTGGTAGAGCAGCCGGCTGTTAACCGGCGGGTCGCAGGTTCGAGTCCTGCCTCGGGAGCTCCGTAGGTCGCACGGTCTCCAGTTCATTGAGCGCCGTCGCCACGATATTAGCGCGCCCGCGCTCGGCGCAGCGGTACACATCCCGGATACTGGCGCCTCGCACCACGCGGTACTCTCGCGGCCCGCCGCCAGTGACCCGCACGTACTCGCGGACCTCCCACCGTCCCGCCCCCCCGTATCCCAGGTAACAGGACCCCAGCTTGGATAGGTCGTCCTCGGTGAGAATCAGGCCTTGCACATATACGTGCGCGCGTAGCAGAGTCGGGAAGTCTATGGACCCGATGCGCATGTGACTTAACCAACAGCCTCGATGCTGGCCTCGCGAGCTGGAACCTTCGCACCCTCCGCTCCGCGAACGATGCGGCGCAGCTCGCTCTGCAGCGTCGCTAATGAGAGGGGTTTGACCATGAAGAAGGCACCGCTCGGGGGCTCGGGCAGGGGCTCCGAGCTCATGAATACGAACTTGCCTCGCAGCGCCGGCCGCAGCGCCAGCGCCTCGTTCCACAGCCACAGGCCCCCGCGCCCCGGCATGTGCACGTCGGTGATGACCGCGTCGAACGCATGCCCGCGGAGGGCCTCGAGCCCCTTAAGGCCATCGGACGCGGTGGCCACGTCCCAGCCGTCGCGCGCCAGGGAACGAGCAATCGCTTCTCTGAGGGCGAAGTTGTCGTCGACAATCAGGGCAGAGAACTGTTGGTCATGCAGTGTTGTTGTTGACATGACGCAAACTTGTGGTGCGAACGCGGCAGATCAACGCTCCGTGAGTGCTCAAAGATGGCTCACTGTGTTCAGGTGCCCCCTCCCGGCCTGTAGTCACATGCATGAATCCTAAGGTTCAGGCTGTAGCGTTCTTCCTGCATCCGGCCGAGCAGGCTAACTTCTCCGGAATCGCGCAAAACGACTCGAACCTCCATGACCGCGACAGTTCGCCGCCGCAAGCGTGACTCGCCGAAGCCAGCCGGGAACGGGAGCCGGCCTGCCAGGCGTGCGTTGGCGAAGGCTCCGACGGGAATCCCGGGGCTCGATGAGATCACCCACGGGGGACTGCCCCGCGGCCGGCCCACCCTGGTATGCGGCGGCGCGGGGTGCGGCAAGACGCTCCTCGCCATGGAATTCCTGGTGCGGGGCGCGCTCAACTACCACGAGCCCGGCGTCTTCATGTCGTTCGAGGAGACTCCGGACGACCTCGTGGAGAACGCGCAGTCGCTCGGCTTCGACCTGCAGCGGCTCGCCGCCCGGCGTCGGCTGCTGCTCGATTACGTGCAGCTCGAGCGCGACAAACTCACGGAGAGCGGCGAATACGATCTCGAAGGGTTGTTCATCCGGTTGGGCCACGCGATTGAGACCATCGGCGCGAAGCGCGTCGTCCTGGACACCATCGAGCTGCTCTTCTCCGGGCTGTCCGACAAGGTCGTGGTGCGCGCCGAGCTAGTCCGGCTGTTTCGCTGGCTCAAGGCGAAACGCGTCACGGCCATCGTGACCGGCGAACGGGCAGGCGAGCACCTGACGCGCCATGGCCTCGAGGAGTTCGTGTCCGACTGCGTGATCCTGCTCGATCAGCGCGTGGAGGAGCAGAGCGCCACCCGGCGGTTGCGCATCCTCAAGTACCGCGGGTCGGCACACGGCGGTAATGAAATGCCGTTCCTCATCGACGACCACGGCCTCTCGGTGCTGCCGATCACGTCGCTGGGACTCGCGCACCAGGCGTCCACCGCCCACGTGTCCACCGGAGTGGCCGGGTTGGACGCGATGTTCGGGAAGAAGGGATTCTTTCGTGGCAACAGCGTGCTCGTGTCCGGAACAGCGGGCACCGGCAAGTCCAGCGTGGCCTCACACTTCGCGGAGGCCGCCTGCCGGCGGGGGGAGCGCTGTCTGTACTTCGCCTTGGAGGAGTCTCCGAGCCAGATCACACGCAACATGCGCTCAGTGGGCATCGACCTGGAGCCCTGGATCCGCCGCGACGTGCTGCGCGTGCAGGCCCAGCGCCCAACCGCCCTGGGCCTGGAAGCACACCTGGTGGCGATGCACCGCCTCATCGACGACTGGGAGCCCCACGTGGTGGTCGTGGACCCGATCACCAACCTGATCGCGGTCGGCACCGAGACCGAGGTGAAGGCCATGCTCGCGCGGCTCATCGATTTCGTGAAGCTGCGGCAGATCACGGCGCTGTTCACTTCCCTGACCGGGGGGGGCGGCGCGGCCGAGCAGACCGACCTCGGCGTGTCGTCGTTGATGGACGTCTGGATGCTGCTCGGAAACCCGGAGGCGAACGGCGAGCGCAACCGCACGATCCAGATCGTCAAGGCCCGGGGCATGGCGCACTCGAACCAGGTGCGCGAGTTTGTGATGACCG
>DATDFC010000227.1:0-3485 GCA_036522815.1 Gemmatimonadales bacterium
GGCCTGAGGTGCCTCGAGTAGCTGCCGGACCTGGGCGAGCAGCTCGCTCGCCGTCCACGGCTTCGTGACGAACGCGACGCGCGGATCCTGGCCGACCGTCTTTCGGAAGTTCGGGGCGGGGAATCCGCTCATGAACAGCACGCGCACGCCGCGCGACTCGCCCCGGATCGCCTCGTACAGATCGAACCCGCTCAGCTTCGGCATCACGACGTCGGTGATCACGATGTTCAGCGCCGCCCGGTGGGCGCGGTAGGCATCGAGTCCGTTCTGGCCGTCCACGGCGGTGACCACCCGGTAGCCGACCTTCGACAAGAGCTGCTGCGCGGCCAGCCGCATCGTCTGGTCGTCCTCCACCAGCAGGATCGTTTCGCTCCCCCCGGGGAGGTCGTCGTCGACCGCCGTGGCCTCCGGGACGCCCCGGGCTCGCACCGCGGGGAAGTACACCTTGGCCGTGGTGCCCTGACCCACCTCGCTGTAGAGGTGCAGGTAGCCGCGGTGCTGCTTGACGAGGCCGTACGCCATCGACATGCCGAGGCCGGTGCCGACCCCGACCGGCTTGGTCGTAAAGAAGGGCTCGAACACGCGCGCCAGGGTACGCGCATCCATGCCGACGCCGGTGTCGCTCAGCGCGACGCTCACGTAGGACCCGGGCTCCACCCACGCGTGCAGCGGGCGGTCGGCGGCGCCGAGGCGCGCGCGCCGGACCTCGACGTGCAGCGTGCCGCCCCGCGGCATGGCGTCGCGGGCGTTGGTGACGAGGTGCAGCAGGATCTGCTTCACGGCGGCGGGATCGGCTTCGATCACGCCGGCGTCTTCGTCCGCCTCGAACTGCACGTCGATGCCGGTCGCAAGGCCGCGGCGCACGGCATCGAGGGCATCGCGTACGAACTCGGTGAGGACGAGCGGCTGGAGATCGAGCACGCGGTGACGACTGAAGCCGAGCAGGCGCTGCGCCAGCTCGGCCCCGCGCTGGGCCGTCTCTTTCAGGGCGTCGAGGTCGCGGCTGGGCGGCCCTGATTGGGCGAGCGCCGCCGCGCGCGCCAGGATGGCCGTGAGCAGCTCGTTGAACTGCTGCGCGATGGCGCCCGTCAGCCGGCCGATCGTTTCCATCTTCTCGGCCTGCCTCAACGCCCGCTCGCGCGCGAGCTGCGCGGCCGCGTCTTCGGGTATCATCGGCCCCTTTAATAGACCGGCGGGTCGACGGCGTCAAGCCGAGTGTGCTAGTATCCGGGGGTCCCGCTCCCCAAGGAACCCGATGGCTCCTCGTCCCTACATCCTGAACGAGCTGACCTGGAAGACGGTGCGCGACACGCGCTACGACGTCGCGGTGTTGCCGTGGGGTGCGACCGAAGCACACAACTTCCACTTGCCCTACTCGACCGACAACGTCGAAACCGAGGAGATTGCGGCCCTGGCGGCGGGACGCGCGTGGGAGCGCGGGGCGCGGGTCGTCGTGCTGCCGCTGGTGCCATTCGGCGTCAACACCGGCCAGATCGATATCCCGCTGTGCCTCAACCTGAACCCCAGCACGCAGGCCCTGGTGCTGCGCGACGTGGCGACGGCGCTGGGGGGCCAGGGCATCCCCAAGCTCGTGATCCTGAACGGGCACGGCGGCAACGATTTCCGGCAGATGATCCGCGAGCTGCAGCCCAGCGTGTCGCTGTTTCTCTGCACCGTCAACTGGTACCAAGTCGTGGACGCCAAGGCGTTCTTCTCGGACCTGGGCGACCACGCCGGAGAGCTCGAGACGAGCGTGATGCTCCATGTGGCGGCGGAGCTGGTGCGGCCGTTGTCCGAGGCCGGTCCGGGACGGGCGCGGCGGTTCAAGGTCGCCGGGCTGCGGGAAGGCTGGGCCTGGGCGCCCCGACAGTGGCGTCAGGTGACCGACGACACCGGCGTCGGCAACCCCGCGGCGGCGACGGCGGAGAAGGGACGGAAGTACGTGGAAGCGGTGAGCGAGAAGATCGCGGGATTCCTGGTGGAGTTGGCGCGAGCGGACAGGGCGGAGATGTACGAATGAGGATCCCGATGGATTTCGACCTGGACTTGGCGACGGAAGTGCTGCGCCGTTCCCCGGCCACGCTGCGGGCGCTGCTCGAGGGTCTCAGCGAACCCTGGATCCGAGGCAACGAGGGTCCCGAAACCTTCAGCCCGTTCGACGTGGTCGGACACCTCATCGACGGCGAGGAAACCGATTGGATCCCGCGGGCCCGCATCATCCTCGCCCGGGGACCCGATCCCCGGTTCGAGCCCTACGATCGCTTCCGGCACCAGGCGCGCAACGCGGGACGCTCGGCGGACTCCCTGCTCGACGAGTTCGCCCGATTACGGACCGCGAACTTGCGGCAACTCGAATCCTGGAACCTCACCGCAGCGGAGCTCGACCTCCCCGGTGAACACCCCAGTCTGGGGCGCGTGACGCTGCGTCAACTGCTCGCGACCTGGGTCGTGCACGACCTCGGACATCTGGCTCAGGTGGCGCGGGTGATGGCGAAGCAATACGGGAACGAGGTCGGGCCGTGGGTGCCCTTCCTGCCGGTGCTCACCGACCATCCCGTGCCGCGCTCGTAGGTGCGCTGCGCCGCCCGACCACGAGCTCGCCGAACCAGCGTCTCGCCTCGGCGTCGCCCGCCCACAGGGCCGGCCCGAGCGGCGAGCCGAGGAAGATCAGCGTTCCCCGACCGCTGGGGCGCTTCAGGGCCACTGGCAGACCGTCCACCCACGCGATGATCTCACCCGCTCCCTCGCTCTGGCGCCCCAGAGGCACCACCCGGCTGAAGTCGCGGATCTGCGCGCTCGCAGGCCAGCTGTAATCGACATACGGCATGCCCCGCGCGTCGGGTCTGGACCACAGCCGCACCGGCGCCTCGACGTGGACCCCCAGGTGGTCGCGCAGCACGGCGCGGTGGGCGCGGAAGTCCCGATCGGCAGCGAAGCCCGCGCCCGATTCGAGCAGGACGGTCGCCCCCGTTCGCAGGCAGCCGACGATCGTCTCAACCGCCGGCGGTGGAATGTCGAGCGCCGCCGGAACGATCAACAGCCTGCAGCGGGACGTCGCTCCCGTCGCCAGACCAGCGAGCGCGGACTCGTATCCCGCGACCGACTCGCGCAGGCGACAGTGCTCACCCAGGTCCAGCAGAACACGCCGCGGACCCGCGTCGACCGGCCGCGGGAGGTCGAGCGACAGCCTCGCGGTGAGTGAGCCGGCGACGCAGCCCAGGAACCCCCTGCGGGTGAAGCCCATCTCACAGCCGACCGGAGATCAGCCGGTCCATGGCCTGCGCGGTGTCGTAGAACTGCTGATCCGGCGCGTAGCGGTAGCGCGCCTCCATTTCCGCCACCAACCAGCCGTCGTAGCCGACTTTGGTCAGCGCGGCGCGGATGGCGGGCCAGTTGTTGTCGCCCAGAAACAGATTGGTGTACACGCTCTGGTCGCCGCAGCGCCCGCGATGCTTCATGACATCTTTCAGGTGAATGCGAGTGAT
>DATDFC010000228.1:0-2153 GCA_036522815.1 Gemmatimonadales bacterium
GTGCTGTTCATGAGCGGATTCCCCGCCCCGAACTTCCGAAAGACGGTCGGCCAGGATCCGCGCGTCGCGTTCGTCACGAAGCCGTGGACGGCGAGCGAGCTGCTCGCCCAGGTCCGGCAGCTACTCGAGGCACCTCAGGCCTAGTCGATCGCCCGTCAGAGTCCTTTTACCACCCGCTGGATCTGCTCGGCGTCCGTCACACTCCATTCGTACTCGCTGCGCGGCGCCGCGTTGCCGAGCGTGACCGCCGGTGCGCGAAACGTCATCGCGCTCTGGTGTGGCAGCGCCCCGGTGAGATGCACCTCGGTCACGCCCGTCGCGCGCACCAGGGCCGGGGCGTTGTCCGCCGTCACGCCGCCTCCGGGGAGAATGCCGATGCGGCCCGCCGCCTGGCGCACGAACCGGGCGATGGTCTCAGCGCCCTCCGGTGCGGTGGCCGCCTGGCCCGAGGTGAGCACGCGCTCCACGCCGAGCGCGACGAGCATCTCGAGGGCCCGGCTCGCGTCGCGGCACACGTCGAATGCGCGGTGAAACGTGACCTGGAGCGGCCGGGCCGCGGCGATCAGCTCGCGCGTCCGGTCCGCGTCGATCTCCCCGTCGGCCGAGAGCACCCCGGTCACGATGCCGTGCGCGCCGGCTTGCTTGGCCCGTCGGATGTCTTCGAGCATCACCGCGAGCTCGGCCGCGGAGTAGAGGAAGTCACCGCCGCGAGGCCGAATGAGCACGCAGATGGGGATGTCGAGCCGTGCCCGGCAGACCGCGAGCGTGCCCGCGGAGGGCGTCGTGCCGCCCTCGATGAGGTTGGCGCAGAGCTCGATCCGGTGCGCGCCGCCGCGCGCGGCGGCGAGGGCGGATTCGATGGAGTCGACGCAGGCCTCGACGACGATGGGAGCGCCCATGAGGCCAAGATAGCGCTGCGGTCAGTTATCCGTCTTCCCCAACGCCTCGGCCGCCGCCCGTCTCACCTCGGGGTCGCGGTCGTTCAGCGCCCGCGTGAGCCCGGGGATCGCGGCCGCGACGTTCATTTCGCCCAGCCCTTCGACGGCGGCGAGACGGACTTCCTTGTCGTCGTCGCCCAGGCGGTCCGCCAGCGCCTGCACCGTCGCCTGATCCCCGATGTGGGCGAGCGCCTTGGTGGCGCTGCGGCGCAATTCCAGGTCTTGAGACGTCGTCACCCGCACCAGCGCGGCCGGCGCCTTGGTCACGTGGTCCAGGTCGCCGATCGCGTCCGCGGCGGCGCGCTGCACGTCCACGTCGGGATCGCCCAGCGCCTGGGCCAGGGGCCCGAGCGATCGCGCCTCGCTCAGGTCGCCCAACGCATGGGCACACGCCCGCCGCACGTCGGCGTCGGCATCGTTCACGAGCAAGCCCTCGAGCGGCGCCACCGCCGACCGCTCGTGCAGGTCGGCGAGCGCGCTCACCGCCGCCCGGCGCACCGCGTTGTTGCGATCGGTGAGCGCACCGACCAGCGCCGCGCCCACCCGTGGGCTCTTCATCTGTCCCAACGCCTCCGCCGCGGTCGCGCGCATCACCGGATCGGCGTCGCGCAACAGCGGCACCACGTCCTTCGCGTAGCTCGCGTCCTCGAACTGACCCAGCGCCCACACGCTCGCGAGTCGCACGCGCGGTGATGCCGAGTGCAGCGCCGTCTGTAACGCCGGCGCTGCGGCGGGATCGTGGATCTCGCCCAGCGCCCACGCGGCCATGGCCGTGGGTCCGGCCGTCGTATCGGCGAGGCGGCGTGCGAGCGCCGCCACGAGCTCGCGCCGCTCGCCCTCGCCCGCGGCGTAGGCCGCGCTCTCGCGAATCACGGGCGACGGATGGTCGAGCAACCCGCGCAGCACGTCCGTGGATACGGCGCTCCGGCCCAGCAGCTTCGCCGCGACGCGCCGCACGCAAGAGTTGTTGCTGCCGAGCGTCGCGATCAGGAGCTGCAGCGCCCGGGGATCGGTGATCCTGCCGGCGAGCGAGTCCTTCGCGCCCTGGACGCCGGCGGGGGCATCGCTGAAGCGGCCGAGACCTGCGGCATTGCCGCCCATCCAGAAATTGCCCAGCTGGTCGCCGATCAAGTCGCAGATCACGGGATCGGTACGACCGAGCGCGGCGAGCAGGGCGGCGACGCGCGCCGAATCGGCGCCGGCCCGCCCGGGCCC
>DATDFC010000229.1:0-7304 GCA_036522815.1 Gemmatimonadales bacterium
TATCCCCGGCTGCTGGCGGCGCGTCCCGAGGATTTCTTCCGCGACGTGGAGCGCCGCTACGGTCCGAAACTGCCGGTGCGGCGTGGCGACACCGGCTGTTACCGCGAAGACGGTGCGGCCTCTACCGCCCGAGACCTCGCCCGCTACCGCGCGGCCCAGCTCTCCGCCCGGGCGGCCGAGCTGCTGGCGCTGTGGGATGAGAAGACCGAGCCCCCGTCGAGCGGCGCGTCCGAACGGATCGAGCGCCGGGCGGAGCAGCGCCGCCAGATGTGGCGCGACCTGTTGGTGTTCGGGGAGCACACGTGGGGCGCGGCGACGAGCGTGTCGGATCCCGACGGGGAGCAGACGACGGCACAATGGGCGTCCAAGCGGCGCGTCCTGGAGCGCGCCGCCGACACGGCGGACGCACAGGTCGCGGGCGCGCTGCTGCGCATCGGCCTGAGCGCGGCGGCGGGCGCCGGGCGCGTCGTGTTCAACGCCTCGAGCTGGACGCGGAGCGACGTGCTCCACGTGCCAGACGGCGCGGGGCGGCGGCTGGGCTTCGACGGCCGCGACTGGCCCGCCGTGGACCTGCCCGACGGCTCGGCGCTGGTCGTGGCACGCGAGGTTCCGCCCCTCGGCTACTTGGTGCTGGCGGAGAGCGAGCGGGCGGCGAACCCGCCCCGCGACGAGGGGGCCGCGCTCGAGGCGCAGGCCGGACGCTTCCATGTGGTGCTCGATCCCGCGAGCGGCGCCATCCGCTCGCTCACGGCCGGGGACGGCAAGGAGCGCGTCCGGCCCGGGGCGTGGTCGGGGTTAAACCAGCTCGTGTACGTTCGCGGCGGTGCCCACAGCGCCCTCTGGACCGATCCGACGCCCGACGGGCTCCGCACCGCCGCCGACCTCACGCTGAGCCAGGCGGAGCTCGTGTCGGCCCGCCGTGAGGGATTGCCGGGCGTCGGCGCGCGCCTCGTGGTCGAGCGGCGGCTGCAGGGCTGCACCAGCGTCGCGACCGTCGTCACGCTGTACGAGGAGCTCCAGTGGGTCGACATCGAGAACCGGATCAGCAAGCCGGCCACACTCGAGAAGGAGGCGCTGTACGTCGCCTTTCCCTTCGCCCTCACGAAGCCCACCGTCGAGGTCGAGGTGCCCCTGGGCCGGATGACGGTGGAGCGCGACCAGCAAGCGGGCAGCGGCCGGGATTGGTACGCTCATGCCCACTGGGTCTGGCTGCGCGACGCCGCGGACGGCATGCTGTGGAGCGGTCCGGACACGCCGCTCGTGACGCTGAACGACATATTCCGCGGCCAGTGGCGCCGCACGCTCGAGCCCGACGGAACGTTGTTCGCCTACGTGCTGCACAATTACTGGCCCAGCAACTTCGCGGCACGGCAGGGCGGTGACTTCGTGTTTCGCTTTCGCGTCTCGGCGCTCGCGCCCGGGAGCGATCGGGCCGAGCCGGTGCGGCGCGGCTGGGCCGCGTGCGACCCGCTGTACGTCGGCACCGGCTACACGAGTGCGGGCGCGGGGCCGCTGCCCCGCAAGGATGCGGCGCTCGCCATCGCGGATCCGGGCGTGGTCGTGGTGGGCGCGAAGCCAGCCGATGATGGAACCGGCGCGGTCGTGAAGCTCGTCGACGTGGCGGGCTCGGCGCGAACGGTGGGCGTGTGGCCGGCGGCCTACACGTTCCACGCGGCGCGGCGCGCGAACTTCGTCGAGATGACGGGCGATGCGCTGCCGCTCGCGGCCGACGGCCACGCCGCGGTGGATCTCCCCGCGTGGGGCGCCGCCGCGCTGCGACTCTTTACACCGCAGCCGCGGGTCGGTTAACTATCGCCATATGACCAAGCCAGCCACCCTGGGGGAGCTGCGACACACCGAGTGGGCGAGTCCCGCTCGCATCCACCGTACGATCAAGGACGAGCTGCGGCAAAACCTCATTTGCCTGCTGGAAAACGGCTCCGCCCTGTTCCCGGGCATCGTGGGCTACGCGGACACCGTCATCCCGCAGCTCGTCAACGCGCTCTTGTCGCGCCACAACTTCATTCTGCTCGGCCTGCGGGGCCAGGCGAAGAGCCGCATCCTGCGCCAGCTGGTCACGCTGCTAGACGAGGAGATCCCGATCCTCGCGGGGAGCGAGGTGAACGACAACCCGTTCGCCCCGATCTCCAAGTTCGGGCGCGAGCTGGTGGCGGAGCACGGGGATCGCGCCCCGATCACCTGGCTACCTCGCGACATGCGCTACGTGGAAAAGCTCGCCACACCCGACGTCACGATCGCCGACATCATCGGAGACGTGGACCCGATCAAGGCGGCGCGAGGGGGCCACCTGTTGTCGGACGAGCTCACGATGCACTTCGGGCTGCTGCCGCGGGCCAACCGGGGCATCTTTGCCATCAACGAGCTCCCCGACCTCTCGGGCAAGATTCAGGTGGGGCTGTTCAACATCATGCAGGAAGGCGACGTCCAGATCAAAGGCTATCCGGTGCGGTTGAACCTCGACGTGGCCCTGGTCTTCACCGCCAATCCCGAAGACTACACCGCGCGCGGCAAGATCATCACGCCGCTGAAGGACCGCATCGGCTCAGAAGTCGTCACCCACTACCCCCACACCGTCGAGCTGGGGACCGCGATCACGAGTCAGGAGGCCTGGCTCGAGCGCGACGGACGGCCGGTCAAGCTGCCGCCCTTCGTCGCCGAGCTGATCGAGCGCGTGGCGTTCGAGGCGCGCGAAGACAAGCGCGTGGACCGCCGCTCCGGCGTGTCGCAGCGGCTGCCGATCAGCGTGCTCGAGAACGTCGTCTCGAGCGCAGAGCGACGCACGATCGCCACCAAGGAGAAGACCGTGGTCCCGCGCGTGTCCGACATCTACGCCGCGCTCCCCGCCATCACCGGCAAGCTCGAGCTCGAGTACGAGGGCGAGCTCCAGGGACCCGAAGTGATCGCGAAAGACCTGATCCGGCGCGCGGCGGGCAAGACGTTCGAAGCCCATGTGGGCGGGGCCAACGTCGACGACATCGTGCACTGGTTCGACGAGGGCGGGGCGCTCAAGATCTCCACCGACGAGCGCTCGGAGACGTGCCTCAAGGGATTCAGCGTGGTGCCGGGGCTGCTCGACCTCGTGGACCAAGTCGGCCTGGCGGCGAAAAAGGACCCCGGGACGATGGTCGCGGCCTGCGAGCTGGTGCTCGAGGGTCTCGTGGCCGAGAAGCGCATCTCGCGCAGCGAGGAGCTCGGCTACACGCGCGCCCGGGCGGAGACCAAGGGACCTGGTTACGGCAAGCCGGGGAGCGGAGGGCCGAACCTCTTTTCGTAATCCCGCGTAGGGGGCATGTTCTCCCATCCCCCACCGGAGCTCCCATGGGTAAGCTCATCGCCGGCGCCGTCCTGCTGTTCATCGCGTTCTCCCTGCTTCTCACCGCGGCCACCGTGCGCGCGCAGCGCCCCGGCCCGGCCTCCAACCTGCTGCGCGTCGGCGGCTACGTCCTCGGCGCGCTGGCGATCCTCCTCGCCCTGGGCTCTGGGATGGTGGTGATCGACCCCGGAGAGGTGGGGGTGCGACACGCCTTCGGCTACGTCGAGCCGGCGCCACTGCTCGCGGGGATCCGGTTCGTCTCGCCCTGGTCGGAGATCGAGCGCTACTCTACGCGCGAGGAGCAGTGGCCCACGCGCGGCGAGCAGATCGAGGCGATCGAGGCGCTCTCGAGCGAGCAGATGGGCATGCACGTGGAGGTCTCGATCCGCTGGCAGATCGACCCGATGCAGGCGCCCAAGATCTTCACCGAGATCGGCGACGAGAACCAGATCCGGGGAGCCGTCCTGAACGCGATTCGCAAGGGCGTGCGCGACGGCATGGTGCAGTATTCGATCAACGACATCGCCAAGCGGACGCAGATCGCCAGCACCATGGAGGGACTGGTCGACTCGGCGCTGGTGACCACCCCGCGCGCCGGGGGCGGCAAGTTCCGGATCGCCACGGTCACGGCCTTCTTCCTGCGCGACCTCCAGCCGCCCGCCCAGGTGGTGCAGGCGATCAACAACAAGATCGCGCAGGAGCAGCAGATTGAAACCGAGCGGCACCGCGTGGAAGTCGCCCGGCTGCAGACCGAGCAGCAGCGGCTGCTGAACCAGACGCTGTCTCCCGAGGCACTCACCAAACAATGGATCGAAGTGCTGCACGATATGAAGAGCTCCAACAACCTGATCATCTTCGTGCCCACCGAGGGCGGCATGCCGTTGCTCAACATCAGTGAGCTGCGGAAGAACCTGAAACCCTGAGATGGCGCACCCGGTCATCACGATCACGCGGCAGTACGCTTCGGGCGGCGCCGCCGTCGCGCGGCAGGTCGCCGCAGCGCTCGCGTGGACGGTGATCGACAACGAGTTCGTGGACGAGGTGGCACGCCGGGCGGGGCTGACGCCCGCCACGGTAGCGGAGCACGAGGAACGGGCCCCGGGGCTGCTGGAGCGGCTGGCCCGCACGCTCGCGGTCGCCTCGCCCGAGATGTTCATCGCCTCCGACGCGGTGCCGCGCGCCCAGCGCGACGAAGCGACGATCGTGAAGCTGACGGAGCGGATCATCGCCGAGGCGGCGGCGCACGGCCGGGTGGTCCTGGTCGGGCGGGGCGCGCCGGCGCTCCTGGCGCAGAGCCCCGAGGCGTTGCACGTCTACGTCGTCGCGTCGAAGCCGTGGCGCATCCGGCTCGCCGTGGAGCGCCTGGGCGCCGACCCCGCCAATGCCGAGCAGGTCTTGGACGATACGGACCGCCGGCGCGACCAATACGTGCGGACCTACTACGGCCGGCACCGCGACGACGTCGTGAACTACGACCTCGTCGTCAACACCGAGAAGCTGGGGATCGAAGGCGCGGCCGCGCTGGTGGCGGCGGAGGCGCGCCGCCGGCAGTGGCGATGACGGCGCTGGCGCGTCCGGCCGTGCTGCTGGCCTGTCTGGCCGGCTGCTTCGGTGGCCCCGTGACGCCCCCGCCCGCCGTGGCGGTGGTGCCGTTCGATCCCTACGGCGGGGCGATCTACGTCCCGGCGATCGTCAACGGCGACTCCGCGTGGTTGATGTTCGACACCGGCCTGTCGCACAGCGGACTCGATCGCGACTGGGCCAGGAGCGTCGCCGTGACACCCGCCACCGACACGAGCATCACCGCCGTCGTGGGGGCCCTGCGGCTGGGCGACCTCAAGCTCGACAACTACCGGGCGGCGCTCTACTCCCTGGGCGGCCTGAGCGAGGCGAGCGGGCGCCAGCAGCTGGGCCTCCTGGGACACGACGTGCTCCACCGCTTCGTCGTGGAGATCGACTACCCGACCCGCCGTGTGCGGCTGTTCGACGCGACCTCGTACCGCTACCGGGGCCCGGGGGCCGCCGTTCCGTTCACGCCGGATGCGGACCTGCCCCTGCTGCGCGCCAAGATCAAGGTCCGCGGGCGGCGTGCCATTCCGGCCCGGCTGCTGCTCGACACCGGCGCGTCGGGCCTGTGCCTGATCCTCACCGCTCCCTTTGTGGAGCAGCACGGTCTCGCCAGCGTGGTCCCGGCGATCGAGGCGCCGATCGGCACCGGCCTGGTGGGCGAGCTGCACGGGACGATCGTGCGCCTGCAGGAGCTCGAGCTCGGCCGCCTGCGCGTCGCGTCGCCGACCACCGGGCTGGGAGGCGAGAACAAGGGGTTTCTCGGACGCACGGACATCGACGGCGTGATCGGCAACGCCGTGTTCGAGGGGTCTCGCCTGATCGTCGATTATGCCCGGCGCCGCGTCATCATCGAGCCGCGTGTCGCGGCCAGTTCGTTGTGCGACTACGACATGAGCGGGCTGCGGCTCGTCGCGCGCGGGCCGGGCCTGCGCCGCGTGATGGTGGATTATGTCGTGCCGAAGAGCCCCAGCGCGGATGTGGGCGTCCAGGCCGGAGACGAGCTGCTGCGGATCGACGGGCGCGGCGTCGCCGAGGCGGACCTGAGCGACGTACGGAAGCTGCTGCGTGTGGAGGGAGCGATGCACCATCTCGTGCTGCGGCGCGACGCCGACACGATCCGGGTCGACCTGCGGCTGCGGCGGCTCCTCTAACCTCAGTTACGTCGTACGGCGCAGCTCGGGCACGCGCCACGCGACCAGCGCAACCGCGGCGAGACAGACCGCGGCGCCGAGGGCGACGGCCGTCGGCGCGCCCGCGTGCTCCGCGAGGAGCCCCGCCTGAAACGCCCCGAACGGCGCCATCCCGACAAACACGAACGCGTAGAACGCCATCACCCGGCCGCGCATCTCGTCGGGCACGAGGATCTGCAGCATGGTGTTGGCGAGCGCGGTGGTGACGATCATGGCGCACCCGTCGAGCGCCAGCAGGACGAGGTCGGCGACGAACCAGCGGACGGACGTGAACACGATCAGCACCGTACAGAACGCCGCCGCGCCGGCGAGCATGGTCGATCCCTGGCGCACCCGGTCACCCGTCACCGCCAGGGCGAGCGCCCCAAGCATCGCGCCCAACCCGACCGAGGACATCAACGCCCCGTAGCCTCCCGCACCGCGGTGCAGCACGTCGCGCGCGAACACCGGCATGAGCACGAGGAACGGATATCCGAACACGCTCATCGCGGCGACCAGCAGGAAGAGCGAGAGCACGCGGCGGTCGCTGCGGATGAACCGCACGCCGACGCGGAACCCTTCCCAGGCCGACTCGGGCGCGGACCGTCGCTCGAACGGCGGCAGGTGCATGGCCAGAAGCCCGCCGATCACCGCGATGTAGCTGACCCCATTGGCGAGAAAGCAGGGCCCCACCCCGGCGACGCCGATCACGAGGCCGGCCACGGCCGGGCCCACGATCCGCGCCGCGTTGAACATGGAAGAATTGAGCGCAATCGCGCTCACCAGGTCCGGCTTGCCGACGAGCTCCACGTAGAATGCCTGCCGGGCGGGAATGTCGAAGGCGTTGACGACGCCGAAGCCGAGCGCGAGGACCATCACCTGCCACACGGCGATGACCTTGGCCAGCACGAGCACGCCGAGCGCCGTCGCCTCGGCCATCTGCAGGACTTGCGTGAGCACGATGAGCCGGCGCTTGTCCACCCGATCGACCACGATGCCGGCGTACAGGGTGCACAGCAGGACCCCGAGCGAGCGGAGGGCCTGGTTCAGTCCGACGGCGAACGCGGAGTTGGTGAGATCGAGCACCAGCCAGCCGAGCGCCACCGACTGCATCCAGGTGCCGATGAGCGAAACGCCTTGCCCGTAGAAGAAGAGACGGAAGTTGCGGTGGGCGAGCGCCCCGATCCGGAACGTGCGCGCAGCTCCGTCCATTGCGGGAAAGCTCGCCGCGG
>DATDFC010000230.1:0-8932 GCA_036522815.1 Gemmatimonadales bacterium
CGTCGAGCCAGACGGCGGAACGGGCGAGCGTCAGCGCGGCCGGCCAGTCGGCGCACAGGCGGCAGCGGCCGAACAGCGGCTCCGGTTGACCGCAGCGCCCGCACCACGGCGCCCGCACCGCACGCCAGCGGTGGCGGCAGACGTCGCACACCAGGCGCTGGGAATCGCGGCACGACAGCAGGGCACGGCACAGCAGGCACTCGGCCGGGAGCAGCAGCTGCTCGAGCGCGTTACGCACGCAGCGCCCGGTCCACGGCCGCGCGCATCACCTCCACGGGCGCCGCCCGATCGGGAAAAAAGCGGCTGAACGCGGCGGCTCCCTGCTGCACCAGCACCTCGCGGCCGTCCTGGGCCCGCACGCCGGCCGCGCGCAGCGTACGCACCCAGCGCGTGCCACCGGGCGCGTACACTAGGTCGAGCGCAGCGGCGAGGCGCCGGGCGCGGTCGCCGTCCAGCGGCAGAGGGTCCGCGTCCTTGAGGCCCAGCGGCGTGGCGTTGATGGCGACGTCGGGCTGGAGGGCGCCCCGCGCCGGCTCGGCGCGGGCGCCGCTCGTCTGCGCCCAGTCGCTGAACGCCCGGGCCCGCGCCGCATCGCGCGACACCACGTGCAGGTCCGCCTTGGCCGTCGCCGCCGCCACCGCCACCGCCCGGGCGGCGCCTCCGGTGCCCACCAGCAGCCAGCTGCCGCCCCCGTCGGCGCCCAGCTGGCGCAACGCGGTGAGAATGCCCGCGACGTCGGTGTTGTCCCCCACCAGCGCTCCGCGTTCGGTCCAGAACGTATTGCACGCCCCCACGCGCGCGCACAGCTCCGTTTTCTGCGCGATACATCGTTCCGCCGCCGCCTTGTGCGGCACGGTGATGTTCCCCGCTCCCCCAACCGCCGGCAGCACCGCCAGGAGGCCGGGCAGCGCGGCGGCCGGCGTGGGGAGGGCGACGTACACGGCGTCCAGCCCGAGCGCGCGAATCGCCGCGTTGTGCATCGCGGGGGAAAGCGAATGGGTGACGGGATCGCCGAGCACCACCAGCAGGCGCGTGTCAGCGCTGACTTCCACTCGCGAACTCTTTGACGATGCGCTCCACCGCCGCCTGGATCAGTCCCTCGAGCTCGGTGCACGTGTCACGGTACACGTCCAGGTCGCCGCCGAACGGATCGCTCACTTCGGCCTCGTCACCCTCGCGTCCCGCGTACTCGCCCAGCACGAAGACGCGACCCTCGCCGCCGAGCTCGTCCACGCGCGCCCGGTGGTGGCGCGCCATGGTGAGGACCAGGTCCGCGCCTTCGACCAGCTCGCGCGTCAACAGCCGCGCGCGGTGCCCCGAGAGATCCAGCCCGCGCTCGAGACCGACCAGGTAGGCTCCTTCGGAGACGGGCGCCCCGTCCCACGCGCCCGTGCCCGCCGACGAGACGGCGAGGCCTTCGCTGCCGCGCTCCGCCAGCGCGCGCTCGAGCAGCGCCGCGGCGAGCGGGCTGCGGCAGATGTTGCCGGTGCACACCAACAGGATGCGTTTCGTGTTCGGCTCCTCGGGTCGATCGCTTACGGGGCGAGCCGCCCAGCCGCGCGCCGCAGCACGGCGAGCGGGAGCGCTCCTTCACGGATCAGCCGCGGCGCCGGCTGCGTGCAGTCGACCACGGTCGACGGAGGCGAGTTGCCCAGCACGCCGCCGTCCAGCACGAGCAGCGTTCCCGCCTCGAGCGCCGCCGCAAAATCCCGGGCGATGGCCTCCGCACCGGGTGCCGGCGGTGCTCCAGGCAAGTTAGCCGATGTGGACGTCACCGGCTCCCCCAGGGCGCGCGCCAGCCGAGCCATCCCGCGGTGCGAGGTCCAGCGCACGGCGATCCCCCCCTCGGGACCCCGCAGCGCGTCGGGGAGCCGGCCGCCGCCGCCGGGCAGCACCAGCGTCAGGGGCCCCGGCCAGAAGGCGCGCGCCAGCGCGCTCGCCGCTGCGCTGAACGCGAGCCCCTGCGCTTCCGCCATATCCCGGTCGGCCACGAGCAGCAGAAACGGCTTGTCGGGACGGCGCCCCTTGAGCCGGGCCAGCGCCTGCACCTCCGCCGCGCGCGGCCGCGACCCCAGGCCGTACACCGTCTCGGTGGGATACGCGATCAGGCCACCGGCGCGGAGATGGGCCACCGTAGGATCCAGTGCGGCCGTCACCTCCGCATCGGTACGGAACGGGACCGGGGAGGGCCTCACCGCAGCTCACGAGCGAGCGCCTCGGCGATCCGGAAGTCCTCGGCCGTCGTCACTTTCAAGTTGTAGGGCGAGTCGGGCACGACCTCCACGGGCAGGCCCACGCGCTCACACAGCTCCGCGTCGTCGGTCGGGGCGGCATCCCCGTTGGCGAGTCCGGCGTAGGCTCGTTCGATCATCGCCCGCGGGAACCCCTGGGGAGTTTGCGCCCGCCACAGACGGTCTCGTGCTACGGTTCTCGTGATACGCTCTTGCTGGACGTCTTTCACCGTGTCGGAAACCGGTATCGCGGCGACGGCCCCGATCCCCGAACGGGCCTTGGCGAGCACCCCGTCGATCGTGTCACGGGTCACAAACGGACGGGCACCGTCATGGATCAGCACGATGGTCAGGTGCTGCGGCAGGCCGCGCAATCCCGCGCGCACCGAGTGCGCCCGGGCCGCACCGCCCGCGACCAGCATCAGGCGCTCACCCACGAGCTTGGCGAGCCACTCGGGGGGCCGCGTCTCGAACCCCGCCGGCAGGGCGACCACCACGTGGCCGACCTCCGGGTGCGATGTGAACGGGCGCAGCGCCCGCAGCAGCATGGGGACGCCGAGAATGGGGCGGAATTGCTTCGGCTCTCCGGGTCCGGCCCGCGCGCCCGCTCCCGCGGCCACGATTACCACCCCGACGTCAGGCGGCGAGCCGTCGGGCGAGGTCACCGATGCCGTCCACCGCGATCACGTCGAGACCGGGCAGGATCACGCGCGAGCGGGCCGAGAGGAAGGCGCGCCGGAAGCCCTGGCGCACCGCCTCGCCCAGCCGCCGCTCCAGGCCCGCGACGGGGCGAATCTCGCCGCCCAGTCCCACCTCCCCGAGGAACACGGCGTCCGGCGGCAGCGGCCGGTCGTGCACGCTCGACACCAGCGCCGCCAGCACCGCGAGGTCGGTCGATGGCTCGACCAGCCGGGCCCCGCCCGTCACGTTGACGAACACGTCGAGGGTCCCGAAGGGGAGCCCGCCGCGGCGCTCGAGCACCGCGAGCAGCACCGCCAGGCGACGGTGGTCGAGCCCCGTCGCCACGCGCTGCGGCGTGCCGAAGCCGCTCTTGGCGGCGAGGGCCTGGATCTCCACCAGCAGCGGTCGCGTGCCCTCCATCAGGGCCGTCACCGCCGAGCCCGACACACCGCTGGCGCGGCCGGCGAGGAACGCCGCCGCCGGATCGGCGACCGGCTCGAGGCCGGCGCCGGTCATGGCGAACACGCCGATCTCGTCCACCGAGCCGAACCGGTTCTTGACCGCGCGCAGGATGCGATGGTCCAGCGTGCTCTCGCCCTCGAAGTAGAGCACCGTGTCCACGATGTGCTCGAGCGTCTTGGGGCCCGCGATGCCGCCGCCCTTCGTCACGTGTCCCACGAGCAGCACGGCGGGCCCCGTCTCCTTCGCCAGCCGCATGAGGCGGGCCGCGCACTCGCGGACCTGACCGACGTTGCCCGGAGCGCCTTCCAGCTCGTCGGTGTACGTGGTCTGAATCGAGTCCACGAACACCACCTGCGCGTTCAGGGCGCGTGCGTGGTGCGTGATCGCCTCGAGCCGGGTTTCCCCCAGCACGTGTACCGCGCCGGCGTCGAGCGTCAGGCGGTCGGCGCGCAGCCGCACCTGATCAGGAGACTCTTCCCCCGAGACATACAGCGTCCGGATGCCGGCGTGCTCGAGGCGCGCCGCGCACTGCAGCAGCAGGGTGGATTTTCCGATCCCGGGCTCACCGCCCACCAGCACCACGGACCCCGGTACGATGCCGCCGCCCAGCACGAAGTCGAACTCCCGGAGCCCGGTCTGGAACCGATGCGCGTGGACAGTGGGAACGTTGGAAAGTTGGACGGGTGCAGCATCGGCGTACCGCCGCGCATCACCTTCCGACCTCCCACCCTTCCGTCCGACCACCTCTTCTACCAGCGTATTCCACGCCCCGCAGGAGTCGCAGCGACCTGCCCACTTCGGCTGCTCGGCGCCGCAGTCGGTACAACGGAACACCGAATGCGCCCTAGCCACGGCTCGCCTCGGGGGGCGCCTCGCGCGGCGAGAAGTTGTCGAACCGCGTGTATTCCTTCTTGAAGAACAGCCGCACCGTGCCGGTGGGCCCGTTGCGCTGCTTCCCGACGATCAGCTCCGCCTGGCCCTCGATGCTCTCGTTGGTCTTGGGATCGGTGGGGCCGTCGTAGAACTCCTGGCGGTAAATGAAGCAGACCACATCGGCGTCCTGCTCGATGGCGCCCGACTCGCGCAGGTCGGAGAGCTGCGGCCGCCGGTGCTCGCCGCCGCGCTGCTCCGGGGCGCGCGACAGCTGCGACAACGCCACCACCGGGACGTCCAGCTCCTTGGCGAGGGCCTTGAGCGAGCGCGAGATGAATGAGATCTCCTGCTGGCGGCTCTCCGAGTCGGTGGGCCCCTGCATCATCTGCAGGTAATCCACCACCACCATGCCGATGTCGTGCTCGGCCTTGAGGCGCCGAGCCTTGGAGCGCATCGCCAGGGGCGTGAGCATCGCGGAATCGTCGATCCAGATGGGCGCCGTGCCGAGCAGGCCGGCGGCGCGCGCCAGTTTGGGATAGTCGTCGTCGCGCAGCTGGCCGCGCCGCAGCCGCTGGGCGTCCACCAGTCCCTCGGAGCAGAGCAGCCGCTGCACCAGCTGCTCCTTGGACATCTCGAGCGAGAACACCGCGACCCGCACCGTGTGCTCGATCGCGGCGTGCTGGACGATGTTGAGCGCGAACGCCGTCTTGCCCATCGAGGGCCGCGCCGCGATGATCACCAGGTCGCCGCGCTGGAAGCCCGCGGTGAGCCGGTCCAGGTCGGTGAACCCCGTCGCCACGCCGGTGAGCGCGCCCTGGCTCGTGTGGAGCTGCTCGATCCGCTCCATCGTGGGCCAGATCAGCTCTTTCAGTCGCACGAACTCCTCGGAGCGCCGCAGCTGGGCGACCTGGAACACCCGGTGCTCCGCGTTGTCGAGCACCTCGGCGGACGTGGTCCGCCCCTCGTACGCGTCCTGGATGATCGAGGTGGCGGCCTCGATCAGGCGCCGCAGCACCGCTTTGTCGCGGACGATCCGGGCGTGGTATTCGACGTTCGCCGCGGTCGGGACCACGTCGATGAGGCCGCCCAGGTACTCCATCCCCCCCGCCCGGTCCAGGTCGCCGCGGCGCAGCAGCTCGTCGCGCAGCGTCACGGGATCGATCACGTCGCCGCGCTCGGTGAGGGCCACCATGGCCCGGAACAGCAGCCGGTGTCCCTCCCGATAGAACATGGCGTCGTCGAGAACCTCGGCGGCCTTGAGCGCCGCGTCCTGGTCGAGCAGCATGGCCCCGAGCACCGCCTGCTCCGCTTCGTTGCTCCACGGAATCTGGCGACCGGCGAGGTCGGAGTGGCGCTCAGTCGATGAAACGACGGGCGATGCGGACGTCATCCCAGGTGGGCTTCTTCCAGTTGGGGTTGCGGAGCAGAGCGGCCGGATGGTACGTGACGATCACCGGGATCCCCCGCACGCGATGGACTTGATTGCGCAGCGCGCCGAGCGACTGCTTGGTGTTGAGGAGCGTCTGCGCCGCCGTGCCGCCCATGGCCAGAATCACGGCCGGCTTCACCAGCTCGATCTGGCGCAGCAGATACGGCAGGCAGGCGGCGATCTCGTCGTACTGGGGGACCCGATTCTCGGGCGGTCGGCATTTGACCACGTTACAGATGAACACCCGCTCGCGCGGCAGCTCGATCGCCGCCAGGATCTTGGTGAGCAGCTCCCCGGCGGGGCCCACGAACGGCCGGCCGGTTTCGTCTTCCACGCGCCCCGGGCCCTCTCCCACCACCACCAGGCGCGCGTCGGCCGCGCCCTCGCCGGGGACCGTATGGCGGCGTGCTTCGCACAAGCGACACTTGGTGCACGCGGCCACGAGCTCGGCGATGGCGCCAAGCGAGCCGGCTTGCGGCACGGGGTCGTTCGAGAACAGATCGCCACCGGGGGGGTCGTAGGACAGGCCCGCCGGAGGCAGTCCTTCGGGGGCACCAACTGACCCCGGGCGCAAGCCCGGGGTGCCCGAGGTGCCCGAGGTGCCCGAGGTGCCCGGGGTGTCCGGGGTGGCTGGGGTGGCTGGGGTGGATGGGGTGCCCGGAGGCTCGGGGGTGGGCAGGATCACCCAGTCCCCCCCCAGCAGCTTCTGCTGTTCGAGGAATTCGCGCGCCAGTGCCCGCCCGTCGCTCACGTCAGCGCTTGCTCCACCGCGTCGAGGATTCGTTCCGCCACGTCGCGCTTGTCGAGCAGCGGCAGCGCGATCGGCGTGCCGCGCTTCCCGATGATCGTGACGCGATTCGTGGTGACTTCAAACCCCGCGCCGGGCTCGTGCGCGTTGTTGAGGATGATGTAGTCGAGACGCTTCTCGCGCAACTTCGCCTCGGCGCGGGCCACCCCGTTTTCCCCCTCCGTCTCCAGTGCGAACCCGACCACCACGCATCGCTCCGGCCGCTCCAGCCCGGCGAGGATGTCGGGCGTCGCTTCGAGCTCGAGCGTGAGCGTGCCGCTCGCGCGCGGGCGCTTGGCGGCCGCGGGCCGGAGGGGGCGATAGTCGGCGGGGGCCGCGGCCATGACCAACAGGTCCGCGTGTTTCGCGAGGCCGTCGACGGCGCGCTGCATCTCCGCCGTCGTCTCGACGCGGTGCGCGGTCACCCCGAACGGGAGCGGCAGGTCGGAGGGTCCCGACACGAGCACCACGTCGGCCCCGCGCGTGTGGGCGGCCTCGGCGATGGCGTATCCCATGCGCCCGCTCGAGGGGTTCGTGACGACGCGCACCGGATCGAGGTGCTCCCGCGTCGGCCCGGCCGTGACCACGACCTGCTTCCCCAGCCACGGCGCACGCTGCTCGAGCAGCCGCGCCGCGGCGGCGAGCAGCGCCTCGGGTTCGCTCATCCGGCCGGGCCGCTCGCTCGGCCCCTCCGCCAGCGGCCCGGTCTCGGGTCCGATGAAGTGCCACCCGCGCCCGGCGAGGGTCTTCACGTTGGCGCGGGTCGCCGCATGGGCGTACATGGCGTCGTTCATGGCCGGCGCCGCGAGCACCGGCCCGGTCCGCGCCAGCAGCAGGGCCGTGAGCACATCGTCGGCGAGCCCCAGCGCGGCGCGAGCCAAGAGGTGCGCCGTGGCGGGAGCGACGAGCGCCAGGTCGGGTTGGCGCGCCAGCGCGATGTGCGCCAGCGCCCGATCGGGCTGCCACAGCGACGTCAGCACGGGACGCCCGGTGAGCGCTTCGAAGGTGACGGGTCGCACGAACTCGGCCGCGGACGCGGTCAGCACCACGTCCACCGCCGCCCCACCCTCGGTGAGCCGCCGGGCGAGCGTGCAGCTCTTGTAGCACGCGATTCCGCCCGACACGCCGAGGAGGACGTGCCGGCCGGCGAACGACATCAGCCTTCCTGGCGCCGCCGCCGGACGAGCTTGTAGGTGAGCCGGCCGCGCACCAGCTCGTCGAACGCGCGGGTGGTGAGCTTCTCCTCGAAATCCACCGAGCGATCGCGCGGGAACTCGTTCACGAAACGGGCGAACTTGGCGGCCACGAGAACACCCAGGTACTTGTTCTGGGTCTGCGCGGCCACTTCGCTCGGGGTTACGATCCGCATCACCTGCTCCTTCCGGTAGACTGACTCAGTTGGGCTGCCTCGGTCCTCAGCTGCCGCACGAAGGCCGACAGCAGATGCGCCATGTCGGGCGGCGGGTTTGGCGCGATGTCGCGTCCCTGCACCAGCTCGACCACCTCCCGCACCGCCGTATCGAGGTCGTCGTTCACGAGCACGCGGTCGTACACCGCTCCGATGTCGCGCCGCGCCGTCTCCACCTCGCGGATCGCGATGTCGATGCGCTGCGACAGCTCCGCTTCCGTCTCGGTGCGCCGCTTGCGGAGCCGCTCGACCAGGACGCGGGGCGACGGCGGAATCACGAAGCTGACCACGGATCCCGGTTGCGGGTACGCCTGCCGCACCTGGCGCGCCCCCTGCACTTCCACGTCCAACACCACGTGCCTCCCGCTCGCCAGGACGCGCTCGACCTCGCTCCGCAGCGTGCCGTACAGCTCGCCCGCGTATGGCGCCCACTCGAGGAACTCGCCCGCGTCCCGGCGCCTCAGGAACTCGTCCCGCGTCAGGAAGTGGTACGCCGCGCCGTCCCGCTCCCCCGGCCGCGCTTTCCGCGTGGTCGCCGACACCGAGTACCCGAACACGTCGGGGTGCCGGGTCACGAGCTCCCGCGCGATGGTCGTTTTCCCGCCGCCGGAGGGAGCGGCGAGGACGACGACGCGCGGCGCTGGCGTCACTCCAGGTTCTCGAGCTGCTCCCGGAACTTCTCGAGCTCGCCTTTCATCGCGATGACCGTCTGGGCGATCACCGCGTCGTTCGCCTTGGACCCGATCGTGTTCACCTCGCGCAGCACCTCCTGCGCCAGGAACCCGAGCTGCTTCCCCACCGCCCCGTCGCTTGCCAGCGCCTCGCGGCAGGCCGCGACGTGACTGCGCAGCCGCACCAGCTCCTCCGTGATGTCGACGCGGTCGGCGAGCAGCGCGACCTCGACCGCGAGGCGCTGCGCGTCCACCGGCACCCCGGCCGCCAGTTCCCCCACGGCCTTCTTGAGGCGGGCGAGCTCGGCGTCGAGCCGCTCGGGCGCCCGGCGCTCTCCGTGATGTCGACGCGGTCGGCGAGCAGCGCGACCTCGACCGCGAGGCGCTGCG
>DATDFC010000231.1:0-7792 GCA_036522815.1 Gemmatimonadales bacterium
GGGCGAACTCGGGCGCGCGCGCGGGCAGGCGGGCGCCGCGGGACTCGCGGCCGTTCTGGACTCGCTCGAGCGGCAAGCGACGGCCCTCGACGGCGGCGACGCCGGCCTCACGCGACTCAACGGTCGGCTCGTCGAGCTGTACGGCGTGATCGAGAGCGCCGACGTCGAGCCCACGGCGCAGGCGGCCGCCGCGGTCCGGGACTGGCTGGGCGTGCTCGCCACGCGGCAGACGGAGCAGGGCGCGCTCGAGCACCGCTTCCGTTCGCTGTCGGGTCGCTTACAATAGGGACCATGATCCCGATCGAGCACCAGCCGCCGGGCTACTGGGCGACCAATCTCTACACCAGCCCTCGCAAGCGTCCCAAGTCCGACGCGCCGCTCAAGGACCTGCCGCCCCGGGCCGCCCAGCGGTTCAAGCGGGCGCGGGAAGGGATCCGGGCGCTGCGGCACGTGACCGAGCAGGTGGTGTTCATGGGAACGGCGTGGAAGTGGGTGTGGATGTACGAGGTCGGCGGGCGCAAGCTCGCTTACCTGCATCCGATGGAGTCCGGCCTCTCGGGCACGTTCATCCTGAGCGAGAGCGAGGAGCGTGAGCTCGGCGTGACCGACGGACTGCCGCGGGCCTCGCGCCAGGCGGTCCGTGATGGGCGCATGGCGGGCGGAGTGCGCTGGTGCTGGATGGAGTTCCCCGATCTGGACACGGTCGACGCGTTCGTCGGCGTGGTCACGCTGAAACACCAGTTGCTGGCGCGGCCGGAATGATCGCCGTGGTCGGGGCGCAGCACACCGTCCCCTACTTGTGCGCGCTTCCGCGGCGGCGCTACATTCCGGCGCCCGCAAGCCGTTCCACACACACAACGATCCAGTCGCCATCGAGCGCTCCGGATGACGAAGAGGGGTGGTAGGGTCGGGGTGGGTGTGGCGATCGCCGTGTGGATCGCCGTCCCCGCCGCCGCGCAAACCAGTCAACCCGCTACAAGCCTCAAGGCCCCCGTCATCAGCGACACGGGGCGGCTCAAGGGCCCGCGCCAACCCATCTTCTTCCGTCACGACGTCCACGCCGGCCAGGATCAGGTGCCGTGTCTGTATTGCCACAGCACGGTGACGATCTCGAGCGAGCCCGGCATCCCCGCGGTGCAGACGTGCTTCGGCTGCCATCAGATGATCGGCGGCTCGACGCCGTCGCATCAGGCGGAGATCAAGAAGGTGCGCGAGGCGTGGGTGAACAAGCAGCCGCCGCGCTGGGTGCGCGTGCACGCGCTCCCGGGATTCGTGCACTTCCCACACATGCGGCATGTCAAAGTCCTGGGCACCGACAGCTGCATCAATTGTCACGGCGACGTTCGCAAGATGCCGCAGGTCTATCAGGTCGCCACCCTGAAGATGGGCTGGTGCGTGAACTGCCACCTGCAGCGCAACGTGTCGCGCGACTGCACGCTGTGTCACTACTGAGGCCCGACGCGATGGACCGCAGACGGTTCCTGAAAGTCCTCGGCGTCACCGGCGGCGGCGCCGCCGCGTTGACGGGGTGTGGCATCGGCCCGGAGCCCACCGAGCAGCTGGTCCCGTACGTCGTCCCGCCGGAGAATCAGGTCCCGGGCATCGCCACCTTCTATGCCACGACCTGTCGCGAGTGCGCGGCCGGATGCGGGCTGCACGCCAAAGTGCGCGAGGGTCGGGTGATCAAGCTCGAGGGCAACCCCGAGTCCCCCATCAACCATGGTCGGTTGTGCGCGCGCGGGCAGGCGGCGCTCCAGGGCCTGTATAACCCCGATCGCGTCACCGATCCGATGGCGCGCGCCGCGAACGGCGACTGGCAGAAGCTCAGCTGGGATGACGCGCTGGCGCGGCTGCAGGCGAAGCTGCAGGAAGCCCGCGGCAAAGGCATCGCCTTCGTGACGGGGCTCGAGAGCGGGTCGTTCGGCGCGCTGGTGGACACGTGGACGCGGCAGGTGGGCGGCCGGCACGTGACCTACGAGCCGTTCGCGTTCGAGGCGCTGCGCGCCGGGAACCGCATGGCGTTCGGCACCCCGGCCGTTCCCTGGTACGACTTCGCCAGCGCGCGCTACATCGTGTCGTTCGGCGCCGACTTCATGGAGACGTGGCTGTCGCCGGTCGGCTACCAGAACGCCTTCACGCGGGCCCATGCCTTCAGCGGCGGTCGCGACGCGTCCATGGCGAAGTTCGTCTACGTCGGCCCGCGCCTCGCGCTCACGGGCATGAGCGCCGATCAATGGATCGCGGCGGCGCCGGGCACGGAGGGGATGCTCGCGCTCGCGATGGCGCAGGTGATCGTCGCCCGCCGGCTCGCCCCGCTCCCGCCCGACGTGGCACGCGTGCGAGCGGCGCTCGATGCCAATGCCCCCGAGCGGGTCGCCGCGACGATCGGGATCGAGGCCGAGGTGATCACCCGCCTCGCCCGCGAGTTCGCCGCGTCGCGGGGCGGTCTCGCCGTGGCCGGCGGGATCGCGGCCCAGTACCCCAACGGCGCCGAGATCGTCGCCGCCGTCAACATCCTCAACTACGTCGCGGGCCAGGTGGGCAAGACCGTGAAGTTCGGTCCCAACCATGCAGTCGGGGCTGGCGGGTCGTTCCGGGAGCTCGCCGACCTGGCGGCGGACGTGACCGCGGGCAAGGTGGCGCTGCTGCTGGTGCACGGCGCCAACCCGGCGCACTCGCTCCCGGCCGCGTTCTCACAGGCGCTGGCGCACGCCCGCTACAGGGTCTGCTTTGCGTCGTATCTCGACGAGACCGCCGCCGCCTCGGACCTCGTGCTCCCCGACCTCCACCCGCTCGAGCAGTGGAACGACTCCGAGCCCCGCACCGGCGTGTACGCGTTGCAGCAGCCGGTGATGCAGCCGGTGTTCCCGAACACGCGGCACGCCGGTGACGTGCTGCTGCATCTGGCCGGGCGGCCGGGGACGTTCAAGGACTACCTGCAGGGCCGCTGGCAGGAGCTGCATCGGCGGTTCGCACGAGCGCGGGGGTTCGACGAATTCTGGGACGACGCCCTGCAGCACGGCGGCCTGTTCACCGAGGCGCCGGTGCAGACGATGCGCCTCGCGCTCGCCGGCGACATGCCGGCCCTCGGATGGAAACCCACGCCCGACCAGCCGCTGCTGCTCGTATGTCCCTCCATCGCGCTGCACGACGGCCGCGGCGCGAACAAGCCATGGCTGCAGGAGCTGCCCGACCCGGTCTCGAAGATCACGTGGCACGCCTGGGTCGAAGTGCACCCCGAGACGGCCGCGAAGTGGCAGGTGGCAAACGGCGACGTCCTGCTGCTCAAGTCGCCGCACGGCGCGCTGCGGGCGCCCGTGTGGATCACGCCGGGTGTCCGACCCGACGTGCTCGCGATCCCGTCCGGGCAGGGGCACAAGGCCTACGGCCGCTACGCCAAGGACCGCTCGTTCAACGCGTTCGAGCTGCTGAGCGACGCCCCCACCGCGTACGGCGGGCGTGCCTTCGCGGTGAGCGTCGCCGTGGCGAAGACCGGCGATCACCGCCGCCTGGCGACGCTCGAAGGGGATGCGCGCGAGCAGGGACGCGGCGTGATCGAGGTCCTGCCGCTCGCCCGGGCGCAGCAGCTCAAGCGTGGGGCGCATCCGTTCCACGAGCGGCTGACGCCGCCCTATGCCGATCGGGCGCTCACGGAGTGGGCGGAGGCGCAGCACGACAAGGCCGCGCTGGGGGATTACGCGCGTCCGCATCCGCGCTGGGGCATGGCGATCGACCTGGCCAAGTGCACCGGCTGCTCGGCCTGTGTCACCGCGTGCTACGCCGAGAACAATCTCGCGACGGTGGGCGAAGAGCTGGTGGTGCGCCGGCGGCAGATGGGCTGGCTGCGGATCGAGCGCTACTACACGGGCGGGGAGGACGGCCAACCGGTGGGCGCGGTGGTCACGCCGATGCTGTGCCAGCAGTGCGGCAACGCCCCGTGCGAGCCGGTGTGCCCGGTGTACGCGGCCTATCACACGGCCGACGGCTTGAATGGCCAGGTCTACAACCGTTGCGTGGGGACGCGGTATTGCGCCAACAACTGCCCGTACAAGGTCCGCTACTTCAACTGGTACAACTACGCCGAGCACGGCGGCGAGTGGGAGAGCTGGCCCGATCCGCTCAACATGCTGCTCAACCCGGACGTCACGGTGCGCGAAAAGGGCGTGATGGAGAAGTGCACCTTCTGCGTGCAACGCATCCGCGGCGCGCAGAACCGGGCACGGTTGGAAGACCGCAACGTCCAGGACGGGGACATCACGCCGTCGTGCGCCCAGGCGTGCCCTTCGGAGGCGATCGTGTTCGGCGACCTGCGGGACCCCGCCTCGCGCGTCGCTGCGCTCGCGCGTGACCCCCGCGGCTACCATGTCCTCGCGGATCTGAACACCCAGCCGGCGATCACGTATCTCGCCAAGGTCGTGCACGGCGCCGTGGTGGAGGGCTGAGGCGATGGCCGACTCGCCCACGTCGCGCGTCACGTACGACGTCGTTACCCGCTCCATCGCGCGCACCCTGGGCAACCCGGGGAAGGGGTACTTCGCGCTGCTCGCCCTGGCGGTGGCGCTGCTCGCGGTCGGCATCGTGTGCCTGCTGTTCCTGCTGCGCTACGGGCTGGGGCTCGCCGGCTATTCGCACCCCGTGTACTGGGCGGTGTACATCACCTGCTTCGTGTTCTGGGTGGGCATCGCGCACTCGGGCACGCTGATCTCGGCGATCCTCTTCCTGTTCCGCTCGGGCTGGCGCACCGCGGTCTACCGCACGGCGGAAGCGATGACCGTGTTCGCGGTGATGACGGCGGGCCTGTTCCCGCTCATCCACATCGGGCGCCAGTGGTACTTCTACTGGCTGATTCCGTACCCGAACGAGCGCGGTCTGTGGCCCAACTTCAAGTCGCCGCTCATCTGGGACGAGTTCGCGATCGGGACCTACTTCACCGTCTCGACCGTGTTTCTGATCATGGGCCTGATCCCGGATATCGCGGCCGTGCGCGACCTCGCCACGGGATGGCGCAAGAAACTGTACGCGATCACGGCGGTCGGCTGGCGCGGGACGAACGAGCAATGGCGCCACTACACGCGCGGCTATCTCTACCTCGCCGCGCTCGCGACGCCGCTCGTGCTCTCGGTGCACAGCGTCGTGTCGTGGGACTTCGCGATGGCCCTGGTGCCGGGCTGGCATGCCACGCTGTTCGCGCCCTACTTCGTGGCCGGAGCGATCTACTCCGGCGTCGCGATGGTAATCACGCTGCTCGTCCCCATCCGTAAGCTCTTCCATTTGGAGGAGCTCATCACCGTCCATCACTTCGAGAATCTCGCGAAGCTCTGCCTGCTCACGGGCCTGATCGTGAGCATGTCCTACTGCACCGAGAACTTCACGGCCTGGTTCGGCGGCAATGCGCACGAGCGCGCCGCTTTCTGGTACCGGGCGTTCGGGCCGTTCTGGTGGGCCAGCTGGACGATGAACATCTGCAACGGACTGTTGCCGTGGCTGCTGTGGTCCAAGAAGGTGCGGACCAGCGTGGTCGCGCTGTTCGTGGTCTCGATCTTCGTGAACATCGGGATGTGGTTCGAGCGCTTCGTGATCATCGTGGTGTCGCTCGCGGGCGAGCCGTTCGAGCGGTTCGCCAACGCGACCTACAACCCGACCTGGGCCGACTGGGGCATCATGGCCGGGAGCTTCGGCTGGTTCTTCATGTGGTTCCTGCTGTTCGTGAAGAACTTCCCGGCGGTCTCGATCTCCGAGGTGAAGGAGGTGCTGCCGGCGCCCAAGCGGGGCAAGGCGGTGGCGGCATGAAGCTCGTCAATCCGCTCACCGCCATTTTCCACCCGCCGCCCACGCCGGGGCTGCTGGCGGTGTTCGGCCACCTGGACGCGGCCGTCGACGCGATCGGCCGGTTGCGCGCGGCCGGCCACAGCGACTTCACGGTGTATTCGCCCGTGCCGCGCCACGAGCTCGAGGACGCGCTCGACCAGCCGGTGAGCCCGGTCCGCATGTTCACGCTGATCGGCGGCAGCGCCGGGTGCGCCATCGGCGCCTGGCTCACCCTGTACATGTCGTACGACTGGCCCGTGCTGGTGGGCGGCAAGCCCATCGGCTCGATCCCGCCCTACGTCGTCATCATGTTCGAAATGACGATCCTGTTCGGGGCGCTGTCCACCATCCTCGGGATCGCCTTCAACGCGCTGTTCGCGGCGCGCCGTCTCGGGACCGTCGCCTACGATCCCCGCTTCACGAACGACAAGTTCGGCATCTTCGTCCCGAGCGAGCCCGCGCGGGCCTCCCAGGTCGAGTCGCTGCTGCGCGGCGCCGGTGCCGAAGAGGTGCGACGTGCGTAAATCGAGTGGCGCCCTTGCCGCCCTTGCCGCCCTTGCCGCCCTTGCGACCGTGGCCGCCCTTGCGTGCAATCCCGACGACGTCGTGCATCGCGTGGGCTGGTTCGCCACCATGCGACATCAACGGAGCATCAAGCCTTACGCCCGGCCGCTCGCGCCTGTGCCCGGTACGGTTCCCGTGACCGGCGCCGAGCCGCTCATGAGCCTGCAGACGGCCGACCGGCTCGTGAACCCCCGCACCCGCACCTCCGAGTCGGTCAACCGCGGGCGGTTCCTGTACGAGACCTATTGCCTGGTGTGTCACGGCCCGGCGGGCCGGGGGGACGGACCGATCTCGTCGGCGGCCGGGGGTCCGTTCTTCGGCGTGCGCTCGCTCGTCAACGACACGATCGCCCGGCGCACGGACGGCTACATCTATGCGGTGATCGTGAGCGGCCAGGTGATGGGGCGGGGGCTGATGCCGGTGTACGGTGACAAGGTGCGTGGCGTCGATCGTTGGGACCTGGTGAATTACGTGCGCACGCTGCAGGCCGGGGCCAAGAGCCCCACGGGACGGCGATGACCGCGGTGAGCGTGTCGCGCGCCGAGCTGGTCGACAAGGCACGCCGCTTCCCGGCCCGGACGTTTACGCTCTTCGGAGTGGTGCTCGCCGTGCTTGGCGGCGCGGCATTCCTGTGGTCGTTCATCAACGGCGAAACGGCGCGCGCCTGGCAGTCGTGGCACTTCAACTTCATGTTCTGGACCGCGCTGGCGCAGGGCATGGTGGTGTTCGCGGCCACCCAGAAGCTCGCCAAGGGACACTGGTCGGGCGTGGTCATCCGGCTGGCCGAGGCGGCGGGCGCTTTCCTGCCGGTCTCGCTCGTCCTGTTCGTCGGCTTGATCGTGGGGCGCGCGCACATCTTCAGCTGGCTGCGCGATCTGCGGCCCGACCTGGGCAGCTGGCTCACGGCCAAGACGTTCTTCCTCCGCAACGGCGCCATCTACGTGCTGCTGACCTGGCTGTCGTGGCGCTTCGTGCGGCGCGATCTGGCGCCGGACGTCCGCGAGCTGGCCGATGGCCGCCCCGCGGAGCGCCTCGACGACCGGGACGCGATCAGCCGCGACGCCGCGGTGCTCGTCGTCGCCTACGCGTTCGGATACAGCCTCCTGGCGTTCGATCTCATCATGTCGCTCGCCCACAAGTGGGTGAGCAACCTGTTCGGCGTGTTCTATTTCATGGGCAGCTATCTGGCGGCGCTGATGGCGCTCGCCGTGCTCGCCATCGCCGTGCGGCGGCGCATGGGACTCGAGGCGGGGATCTCGTCCAAACAGCTGCACGATCTGGGCAAGCTGTGCTTCGGGTTCACCGTCTTCTGGGCGTACCTCATGTGGGCGCAGTTCCTGGTGATCTGGTACGGCAACATGCCCGAGGAGACGTTCTTCATCTTCTATCGGCTGATCGATCCCTGGAGGTCGTTCGGCGT
>DATDFC010000232.1:0-27840 GCA_036522815.1 Gemmatimonadales bacterium
GACCGGCGGCCGCTGCTGGACCTGGCGTGGCGCGGGTTGGTGCGCTGCCAGTTTCACGATAGCATCGCGGGCTGCACGAGCGATGCCGTGGCACGCGCGTTCGAAGCGCGCCTCGGCGGCGTCGAGGCGCTGGCGTCGGAAATCGTGCGCGGCAGCGTGCACGATCTGGCGCGTCACGATCCGGACGCGGCCCGGGCCCGCCCCGCCGACGCGCAGCCCACGCTGGTCCTGTGGAATCCGGCGGCGCGACCACGCCGCGGCGTGGTGCTCGCCGACGTGACCATGTTCCGGCGCGACGTCTTGGTCGGGCCGCGGGGCGACCGGGTCCCCCGGTCCGGCACGGGGTACCGGCCCCTGATGCTCGCGACGGCAGACGGCCGGGCGATCGCGCTGCAAGTGCTCGACCGGCGGATCACGGGTGAGCGGCTCGATGCCCTGCGGCACTACCCCGACCACGACGAGGTGGACCAGGTGCGGATCGCCGTGCGAACGCCTCCGCTGGCCGGCCTGGGGCTCGTGACCGTGAAGATCGCGACCGGCGCCACCGCGCCGGGCGCGCGACCGAGCGGCGAAAGCGCGCAGGTCAAGGGCCGCTCGCTCGTCAATCACTGGATCGAGGTCGCGCTCGAGCCGACCGGTGCCCTGGCGCTGCACGATCGCCGCAGCGGGCAGCGGTTTGCCGAGCTGCTGCGGGTCGAGGACGGCGGCGACGCCGGCGACACGTACACCTACTGCCCACCGGCAGGCGATCGCGTGGTGCGGGCTGCGGGGCCGATCAAGCTGCGCCGCCTGGCCGCCGGGCCGCTGGTGGCGGCGCTCGAGGCACGCTTCGAGCTGCGCCCCCGAGCCGCGGTCCGTCTTGTGGTGATGCTTCACGCCGACAGCCCGCTGGTCCGCTGCATCCTGGAGATCGAGAATCGGGCGGGGTGGCACCGGCTGCGCGCGCGTCTGCCGACGGGCCTGGCCGGTACGGCCGCCGTGGCCGGGACCGCGTTCGGCGCCATCGCGCGACCGGCGGTCGCCGTGCCCGCCGCCGCGTATCCGCTCGAGACGCCGGTGCGCACGGCTCCAGCGCACCGCTTCGTGACGGCGGCGAGCGGGCCGCGCGGGCTCGCGCTGCTCGCTCCCGGATTCTTCGAGTATGAGTGGACGCCGGGCGGCGATCTGCTGTGTACGCTGCTGCGCGCGGTGGGCGAGCTGTCGCGCGGCGATCTGCCGACGCGTCCAGGGCACGCGGGCTGGCCGACCGCGACGCCGCTCGCGCAATGTCTCGGGCAGGGCCGCGTCGACCTGGCGCTGGTACCGGTGTCGCAGGCGGAGCTGGAGCGGGGCGACGTGATCCCGGCGCTGTGGGAAGACGCCTTCCTGCCGGTGCGCGGGTTCTGGCTGCGCGATGCGATGGAGGTCGCCGTGGCTCCCGTGGACGTGGCGCTCGAAGGATCGGGACTCGTGCTCTCGGCGGTGAAGCCGGCGCAGCAGGGCTCGCCGCTGGTGCTGCGCTGCTACAACGCGACGGGCCGCGCGGCGGCGGGGGCGTGGCGATTCGCAGACGGGGTGAAGAGCGCGCATCGCGTGCGCGCCGATGAGCGCGATTCGACCGCGCTGGTGCTCGAAGGCCGGGGGAAGGTCGTGCGCTTCACGGCGGAGCCCTACGAGCTGGTCACCATCCTCGTCACGTGACCATGCAAGAGCATCGCGTGACGGTCGCCCGGTCGGCCCGCTACTTCACGCTCGGCGGCACGGAGCCGCGCGAGGTGTGGTTCGCGTGTCATGGCTACGGGCAGCTGGCCGCCCGGTTCCTGGAAAAGCTGCGCGCGCTCGACGACGGCCGGCGCCGTCTCGTCGCGCCCGAGGGCCTGTCGCGGTTTTATCTGAGCGAGCGCGCCACCGAGCGCCGGGTCGGGGCGAGCTGGATGACGCGGGAAGATCGCCTGGCCGAGATCGCGGACTACCTGGGATACCTGGACGCCGTGTACGACGACGTCTTCGCACGCTGCGATCGCGCGCGTGTGACGGTGCACGCGCTCGGGTTCTCGCAGGGCGCCGCGACGGTCAGCCGCTGGACGGCCATGGGGAAGGCGCGCATCGACCGGGTGGTGTTGTGGGGCGGCGAGTTCCCGCCGGATCTGGATCTCACGCGCAGCGATTTCGCGGAGCGGCTGCGCGCCGCACGCCTCACGCTGGTGTACGGCCGCTCGGACGAGTACATCACGCCGAAGGTGCTCGCGGCGGTCACCGAGCGGCTCGAGGCGCACACCATTCCATATCGAGCGATGCCGTTCGACGGCGGGCACGAGCTGCCGGACGATGTCTTGAAGGACCTCGGGGCAGCATGATGGTTACGCACGACGCCCGGGATCCCAGGCATCCTGCAAGGCGTCGCCCAGCAGCGTGCACGCCACCACAACCAACACCAGCGCCATCCCCGGTGCCGCTGCGACCCACGGCGCGTTGACCAGCGTGTCGCGTCCCGACGCGATCATGTTGCCCCAGGACGGCGCGGGCGGCTGCACGCCGAGGCCGAGGAACGACATCCCGGCCTCGAGCGTGATCGCGTTGCCCAGCCCGAGCGCGGCCGCCACGATCACCGGCGTCAGCGCGTTGGGAAGGATGTGGCGCCACAGCACGCGACCGCGCGACAGGCCGAGGGCGGCCGCGCCTTCGACGAACGGCCGCACCGCGAGCGAGCGCACCTCGGCCCGTACCAGTCGCGCGATTGGCATCCAGCCGGTGAGTCCCAAGATGATGACGACGAGGGCCGCGCTCGGTCGCCACAGGGCGGCGAGCACCAGCAAGAGCACCACGCGCGGCAGCGCCAGCGCGAAGTCCGTGAGCGCGAGCAGGGGCAACTGCACGAGGCCGGGTCCGAACCCCGCCGCCGCGCCCACGGCGACGCCGAGCACGATCGACAGCAGCACGGCGAGGGTGCCCACGGCGAGCGACACGCGCGCGCCGTACACCAGGCGCGTCCACACGTCCCGGCCGAACCGGTCGGTGCCCAGGACGTGGAAGCCGCCGGCGCGGTCGTTCGTGAGGGGGGGCATGAAGCGGGTCGCGACGATGTCGCCCTGCGCCGTCGGCCGGCCGCTCGTCACGAGCGGCGCCGCGATGCTTGTGGCGACGACCATCGCGAGCACGGCCACGCCGATCGCCGCCCGCCGGTCCCGCAACAACGGTCTCACCTCACGTGTCCCGGCTCGCCTGCCGCACGCGGGGATCGATCCACACCGCGGCAACGTCTGCGAGCAAGTTCCCCGCTACGACCAGCACCGCGCTGACCACGGTCGCGCCCATCACCACCGGGTAGTCGCGCGCCTGTACGGCCTCGACCAGGCGCCGTCCCACTCCCGGCCAGGCGAACACCCATTCCACGAACACGGTCCCCGAAAACAGCGCCGGCAGGGAGAGTCCCAGCAGGGTGATCACGGGAATCAGCGCATTCCGTGCGACGTGCCGTCGTATGACGCGAAACGGTGACAGCCCTTTCGCCCGCGCGGCGCGCACGAACGGCTGACTCAGCACATCGCGCATCGCGCCGCGCACGAAGCGGGCGGTGCCGCCGATGCCGATCAGCGTGAGCGTGGCGAGCGGGAGCGCGAGGTGACGCATGCGGTCGGCGAACCGGCTCCACCCCGTCAAGGCGTCGGCGTCGAGCCCGACCGCTCCGAACGCGGGGAGGGCGCGTCCCCAATAGGTGAATACGATGATCAGCGCGAGACCGAGCCAGTACCCCGGGAGGGCGAACAGCGTCACCGTCGTGACGGAGAGCGCGGTGTCCAGCCGCGGGCCGGCGCCCGCCTGGAGCGCGCCCACCCCGAAGCCGAAGACGTAGGTCAAGACCAGCGACAGCCCCGCGAGCTGCAGCGTCGCGGGCACGGCGTCGCCGAGCAGCTCGCGCACGGTGCGCCCGGTCGCGATGCTGCGCCCCCAATCGCCCCGCGCGAACCGGCCGAGCCAGGCGGCGAACTGCGCCGGCAGGGGCCGGTCGAGGCCCAGGGCGTGGCGCTGCAGCGCCACCTGCTCGGGCGTAGCGGCGGGCCCGAGCAGCTGCTCCGCGGGGTCGCCGGGCGTGAGCCGCAGCAGGACGAACGTCAGGGCGACGACGCCGGCGACAACGGCCGCGCCGGCCAGGGCGCGGCGGGCGAGCGGCAGAAGCATGCGCCGAATCTCGCGCGACCACCCGACGCCCGCTAGAATGCTGGCGTGCTGCGACGCGTGACCAGGTTCGTGACCGTGGCGACGCTGGCCGCGGCGTGCGGTGGCAGGGCCGCGCGCCGCGGCCGCACCGTCGTGTTCGCCTCGGGGGCCGACCTCCAGACCGTCAATCCGCTGCTCACCGTGCACCCGTTCGCCAAGCAGGTCGAGCGCTACGTCCTGCTCACCACCCTGGCGCGCTACGACTCCGCGCTGGTTCCCCGGCCGTACCTGGCTCGCGCGTGGACCTGGTCCGCGGACCGCAAGAGCCTGGTATTCCGACTGCAGCCGGGCGTGCGCTGGCACGACGGCACGCCCACGACGGCGCGCGACGTCGTGTGGACGCTGTCCGCGGCGCGCGACCCCGCGACCGGGTACCCGCGGATGGCCGACTTCGCCGACGTGGCGTTCGTCAACGATCCCAACGACTCGACGGTGGTCATTCGCTTCGCCCACCCGCAGGGCGGCATTCCCGACGTGCTCACGGACCTGGCGATTCTGCCCGCCCACGTGCTCGACTCGATTCCCCGCGCGGAGCTGCGCCGCGCCGCGTGGAACCAGCAGCCGGTCGGGAACGGGCCGTTCCGCTTCGTGGCGCACGAGCCCAACCGCCGCTGGGTATTCGCCGCCGACTCGGACTTTCCCGCCGCCCTGGGCGGGCCGCCCGCTCTGGCCCGGTTCATCATCGTCGTCGTCGATGACCCGACCGCCAAGCTCGCCGCCCTCACCGCTGGCGAGATCGACTTCGCAGGCATCCAGCCGGCGCACGTCGCATTCGTGCGCAAGGACACGGCGCTCGCGGTGCTCGACTATCCCCTCATTTTTCCGTACGGCATCGTGTTCAACGTGCGCCGTCCGCCATTCGACGACGCCCGCGTGCGCCTCGCCGTGGCGCTCGCGCTCGATCGCCGCGAGATCGTGGACGGATACCTGTACGGCTTTGGCACTGTCGCAGACGGTCCCGTGCCCCCCGGCGTCCCCGGCTACGTCCCGCAGCGCCCGCGGCCCGTCGCCGCCGACTCGGCGCGCCGGCTGCTCGGCGGGCGGCGCGTCGCGTTCGAGCTGCTCACCGTGGGGAGCGGCGAGGCGGCGCTCGAGCAGATGATCCAGGCCCGGCTCGCCGCCGTGGGCTTCGACGTCGCGATCCGGCAGCTCGAGCTCACGGCGTTCCTCGATCGCGTGAGCGCGCGGCGGCGCGACTTTCAGGCCGCGGTGATGGGTACCTCGGGTGATGCGGGGCTCGGGTACTTGACCAACCTCGCCGACCAGGCGGGCCTGCGCGTGCCGCCCGACCCCGCGCTCGCGCAGCAGGTGTTCCGCGACTCGCTGCCCGTCGTGTTCCTGTATCACGCGCGCGGGCTGCAGGGGATGAACCGCCGGGTGCGCGGCGTGCGGATGGACATGCGCGGCGAGCTGCCGACCGTCGCGGCGTGGCGCACTGCGCCGTGAGGCGGCGCGACCTGCCGTCGGAATTCCGCGCGGCTGCGCCCGTCCGCCTGGACTTCGCGGGCGGCTGGACCGACGTCCCGCCGTTCTCCACCCGCGAAGGCGGTGTGGTCGTGAGCGCCGCGATCGATCTCGCGGCCCACGTCGAGGTGAGGCTCGGCGGCCCGCGCATCCGCCTCGTGTCGGAGGACCTGGGACAGGAGCTCGAATGCGTCGACTCGGGGGGGCTCGTGCTCGACGGCCGGCTGGACCTCCTGAAGGCGGCGCTGCGCATGTTTCCCGTCCAGAGCCCCTGCACGCTCACGACGCGCTCGGACGCGCCGCCGGGGTCGGGCCTCGGCAGCTCGGGCGCGATGGACGTGGCGCTCGTCGGCGCGCTGGCGCTGGCACGTGCCGACCGACTGTCCGACCGTGAGATCGCCGAGCAGGCGTGGTACCTGGAGACCGTCGAGGCGAAGATTCCCGGCGGCAAGCAGGATCAGTTCGCCGCGGCCCTGGGTGGATTTCAGCGCCTCTCGTTCCGCGATCCCGACGTGGGCGTGGAGCCGATCACGCTCGACGCGGCGTTCGCGGCCGAGCTGCAGCGCCGCACTGTGCTGTGCTACACGGGACGGTCGCGCATGTCGGGCGCCACCATCGCGCGGGTCATGGCGGCGTACGAGCGGGGAGATCCCGCTGTGATGGACGCGCTGCGGGCCATGAAGGACGTCGCCGAGCGAATGGTGGAGGCGCTGCGGGCGGCGAACCTGGCGCGCGTCGCAGAGCTGCTCACGGAGAACTGGAGACACCAACGCTCGCTCGATCCCGAGATGCGCACGCCGGAGATGGCGCAGCTCGAGCAGGCGGTCACGGCCGCGGGCGCGCTCGGCGGCAAGGCCGCCGGTTCTGGGGCGGGGGGCTGCATGTTCTTCCTGAGCGGAGACCAGCCGGCAGCGGTGATCGCCGCGGCCCGGGCCGCGGGGGTCACCCTGCTGCCGGTCCGCTGGGCGCGGGAGGGCGTGCGGGCGTGGTGAACGCGGAACAGCTGGCGACGCGGCGGGCGCAGATCGCGGCCGCGCCTGATCTCACGGCGCTGCTCGCCCATCTCCGCGAGCGCGCCGCCCCGTTGCTCGCGCGCATGGCGCCGCTGCCCGCGGCGAAAGCCCTGCTGTCGGTCGACGGCGGCGTCTGCCCTGCGGATGGCGCGACGCTCGCGTTCGATCCGTGGAGCCCGAACGCGCACCGCTGCCCGCGCTGCGGCCAGACCCAGCGCGGCGAGCGGCACGATCGCAGCTGGGCGCGCTATCAGCATCTGTGGCTGGCCGAGCGCGCGGCGCACCTCGCGACCCTCGCCGCGCTCGCTGGTGATGCCACCGCTGGGGCCCGCGCCGCGGAGATCCTGCGCGCCTACGCCCGGAGCTATTGGCAATACCCCAACCAGGACAATGTGCTGGGGCCGAGCCGGCTGTTCTTCTCGACCTACCTCGAATCGATCTGGATCTGCAACTACGTGGCCGCCGGGGTGCTGCTGCGGGAAGCCGGCGCGCTGGACGACGCCACCGCGCGGGGCATCGGTCAGGTCGCTGACGAAGCCGCGAATCTCATCGGCGAGTTCGACGAGGGGTTCTCCAACCGCCAGACGTGGAACAACGCGGCGCTCGCCGCCATCGCCGGGTGGTTCGAAGACGACGAGCTCGCCCGCCGCGCCATCGAAGGTCCCACCGGCCTGCTCGCGCACCTGATGCGCGGCTTCGGACGCGACGGCATGTGGTACGAGGGAGAGAACTACCACTTGTTCGCCCTGCGCGGCCTCCTGATCGGAGCGGGATGGGCGCGTGAGGCGGGCGTGGACATCTACGCGGAGCAACAGCTGGCCCGGCGCGTGGAGGCGGCCCTCCTCGCTCCCACCCGGACCGCGCTGCCGGATTTCACGTTTCCGGCGCGCAAGGACTCACCCTTCGGCGTCTCGCTCGCGCAGCCGGCGTACGCCGAGCTGTGGGAGGTCGGGCTCGGGAGTCGCGGGATGCGGGATGCGGGAAGCGGGATGCGAGAGCTCGCGGGCTGGCTCGGCGCGCTGTATCGCGATGCGCCGCCGGTGGTCTCGGAGCAGTTCGAGTCCTACCTTCACGAGGCGCCGTTTGAACGCATCCCGCATCCCGCATCTCGCATCTCGCTCTCGTGGTGGTCGTTGCTCTTCATGCTCCCCGAGCTCCCGAGCGACCTTCCGGCCTGGTCGCCCGGCAGCGTGCTGCTCGAGTCGCAGGGGCTGGCGGTGTTGCGGACCGACGGCCGGTACGCGAGCCTCGAGTGCGGCCAGCTCGGCGGCGGGCACGGGCACCCGGACCGCCTGCATCTCACGCTCCACGCGGGCGGTGTGCATTGGCTCGCGGACCCGGGCGCCGGGAGCTACGTCGCGCGCGACTTGTTCTGGTATCGCTCCACGCTGGCGCACAACGCGCCCCGGCTCGACCAGACGTCGCAACCGCCGGGCGACGCGGTGTGCGAAGCCTGGGACGTGCCGGGCGAATGGGCGTGGGTGCGCGGGCGCTACGGCGAGCTCACCCGCACCGTCATCGCGGGCCCCGCCTACATCCTGGACATGGTCGAGCTGGGGAGTCGCGCCGATCACCTGCTCGAGCTCCCCTGGCACTTCGCAGGCACGGGCCAGGTCGTGGGGGGTACGTGGGCGGCCGCCGAGCTGGTGGATGAGTTCGTCTCGCGGGTCGAGCGCTTCGTCCCCGACCACGCCGGGCCGGTGAGCCTCGAGTTCGCCGAAGGTCCCGCGCAGCTGAAGGCATTCCTCTTGTTCGAGGGTGAGCTGCTGCGGGCCGAAGGGCCGGGACGGCCGCGGGCGGCGGGGCGGGCGACGTTCTACCTCGTGCGGGCCACGGGGCGAGGGGCTCGTTTCATCACCGTGCTCGAGCCGCTCGGCGGCTCGGCCCTGGTGCAGGGTGTGCGGGCGCACGGCAGCGTGATCGAGGTGGACACCGTGCAGGGCACGCACCGTCACACCGCCACGCCGGGAGGTTGGGAGGTCGCGACGGGTGCCGGTCGGGTGCGGCTCGGGGGCGGGCGCGAGCCGGAGCCGCCGTTCGCGCCGCTGTTGGAGCTCGATCGCCCCAAGCCCGCCATCGCGGCCGCGCTGCGCGTCACCGACGCACCGCCGCTCGACGGCACGCTCGAGGGGTTCGACACGAGCGAGCCGCTCAGCCTCGAGCTGGAGGACCAGTACCGCCGCAGCGAAGAGGCCTATGCGGGTCCGGACGAGTTCTCCGCCGTCGCCTACGCCGCGTGGGACGAGGAGGCCCTGTACCTCGCGGTCGAGGTCACGAAGCCCGACGTCTGCTTCCGCCCGACGGGCGCGCCTCCGTTACGGCTCGACAACGAGCCGGATGACGTCCATTCGGACGGCGTGCAGGTGTATGTCGCACGCGACGAGGCAGGTGAAACGGACCAGGGCGTCGGTTACCTGATTGTGCCGCAGTCCGAGGGGCACGGCGTCCGCGTGCGGGCGACGAGCGACACGTCCGGAGATCCGCACGGCGTGCGCGGCGCCTGGAGGCGGTTGGAGCGCGGGTTTCGCGTGACGCTCGGCGTGACCTGGCCGGAGTGGCAGCGCGCCCACGTCGGCGGGCGGGTGCGCTTCGACCTGCTCGTGAACGAAATGCTCCCCGGACGGCTGCGGCGGGCGGGGCAGCTCGTCTGGAGTGGTGGCAACGGATGGGTGTGGTTGCGGGGGGATCGGCAGGACGTGGCGCGGATGGGTGTGCTGGAGCTGGTGGGATGAGGCAAATCGGAATGTGGAATGCGGAGTGTGGAATGCGGAATGCACCGCGCGCCCGTCGAGCCCCGCGGCTCGCTTCGGCGATCGAACCTCGTGTTGCCATTCCGCATTCCGAATTCTGCATTCCGCATTTGTTCGGTGCCGGGTTCACATAATGATCGCTGTGGTGCTCCACGAGCCCCAGGATCTCGTCAACATCGCCCACGTCGTGCGGGCGCTCAAGAACTTCGGGCTGCGCGACCTGCGGCTCGTCAATCCGCGCGAGTACGACGCCTATCGCGTCGCCGGCATCGCGCACCAGACGCAGGATGTGCTGGCTCGCGTGGCGCAGTTCGGGCGGCTCGAGGACGCGGTGGCGGACTGCGTGCACGTCGTCGGGTTCACGGCGCGGGGCCGCACGGCCAAGCGCAACCTGCAGCGGCCGCGCGAGGCGGCCGGCGAGATCCTCGGCCAGGCGGAGGCCGGTCCCACCGCGCTGCTGTTCGGTCGCGAGGACAAGGGCCTCCCCAACGAGGCGCTCGATCTGTGTCACCGCGTCGTCACGATCCCCACGAGCCCGGCGTATCCTTCTCTCAACTTGGCCCACGCCGTCGTGCTGATGCTGTACGAGCTCGCGGTGACGCGAGGCGACGACAGCCGACCGTTCAAGGCCCCCCGGCGCGAGGGCCCACCCGCGACCGCCGGCGATCTGGAACGTCTGTTCGCGGACGTCGAAGCGGCGCTGCGCGTGATCGAATTCTTCAAGACGCGGCAGGCCGAGGGCGTGATGCGCACGGTGCGCGAGGTGATCCACCGGACGCCGCTCGACGAGCGTGAGGCGAAGCTCGTGCGGGCGATGGCCATCGAGGTGGTGAAATACGGTGAGCGACTGGCGCGTTCCCGGGTTCACGTCGACCGGCAGTAAGCGCCCCGACGCGCTGTTCGGCGCGGCCGGCGACGACGTGCCGACGCGCATGACGCGCGCGGCCGGGTGTCGCGTGTGGGACGCCGCAGGTCGCGAGTACATCGACTACGTCATGGCGCTCGGCGCGGTGGCGCTGGGCTATGGCCATCCCGAAGTGAACCGCGCGGCCGAGCGGGCGATCGCCGACGGCGTCGCCGGTCCGCTGCCGCCGGTGCTCGAGGAGGAGCTGGCCGCTGCGCTCGCCATGCGCATCCCCTGGCTCGAGCACATGCGCTTTTTGAAGACCGGCGCCGAAGCGGTGGCCGCGGCGGTGCGGTTGGCACGCGTGGCCACCGGACGCGACCGCGTGCTCGGCTGCGGGTATCACGGATGGCTCGACTGGTCGCAGGGAGGCGAGGGCATCCCCGTGACGACGCGCGCCCTGTATGCGGAGATCCCGTTCAACGACGTGGAGCGGACCCGGCGCGCGATCCGCGAGGCCGGCGATCGCCTCGCCGTCGTCGTCGTGGAGCCCGTCATCGTGGTCGAGCCCTCGCGCGAATGGCTGGAAGTGCTGCGCCAGGAGACGACCCGCGTGGGCGCGGTGCTCGTGTTCGACGAGATCAAGACGGCGTTCCGGCTCGCGATCGGCGGCGCGGCCGAGCGCTACGGCGTGCGGCCGGATCTCGCGGTGTTGGGCAAGGCCATGGCGAACGGCTTTCCGCTCGCCCTCGTGGGCGGCCGGGCGGACTTGATGGCCGGGGTCGGGCGCACCTGGATCTCATCTACGCTGGCGACCGAGAGCGTGGCGCTCGCGGCCGCGAAAGCCACGCTGGAGGTATTCGCGCACGAGGATGTGAGCGGGCATCTGCACCGGATGGGCACCCGGTTGCTCCATGGACTGCATCGCTTGCAGCAGCAGCACGCGGACGTCGTGACCGGCGTGGGCGGAATCGCGGAGATGTGCTTCCTGCATTTCGCGAGCGAGAGCGCTTCGCGGGATGTGGCGCGGGGTTGCGCGGCGCGGGGGCTGCTGTTCAAGCGGACGGCGTACAACTTCGTGTCGATGGCGCACGATGAGGAGACGGTGGACCGGACGCTGGAAACGCTCGAGGAGGTACTTGGTCGATCCGCTGCCGCGTCCTAGCGGAGCACTCCTCCACGAGCCTGGCGAGAGCCCCGGGGGTGGTGTCACGTGAGACGACTACGGACTTCGGTCACTCTTCTTGCGCTCGTCGCCGCCAGCGCAGCAGGGCTCGTCGAACCCGCAGGAGCCCAGAGTGGGTGTCTTGCTCCCAACGATACGTCAGCCCGTATCGTTAACTACGTTACGTTCCTTCTGACCGACACGAGCCAGGCCACGGTGAAAGCGCGGGACAGCCTCGGCATTGCGGCCGTGCAACCGAATCAGATTACCCCGGTCTCGGACAGTCGCACCTGCTCCAAGATTGTCACCTTCTTCGACCACTTCGAGGGAGTAACCCGGAGCGGACGTCGAGTCTATGCGTATTCCGTTGGGTCCACCAGGTTTGTGGCCCAGGACCCAAACTTCAAGTCCGGTCAATGGACCCCACTGATGTTTCTGGATCAAACGTACACGCTCGTTCAGTCGCATATGGTTTTCTAGCCGCCCTTCTACCGAACCCGCGCGTCGCGAAGTCCTCACCCCCTGTCCCCCTCTCCGCATATGCGGAGAGGGGGAACGACGGGACAGATTGCGTTTCCCCTCTCCCGAAAGGAGAGGGGATCAAAGGGGTGAGGACAAGAGCGCGCGGCACGCGCGCGAGCGAAGGATCCCCTTGTGGAGTAGCTTCGAGGCGTGACCCTGCAACGCAAGCTGCTGCTGGGTTTTGCCCTGATGGTCCTCCCGACCCTGTTCGTCGGCGTGCAGGCGATCCGGACCAACGCCCTGGAGCGCGGCACGCTGGAAACGCTGGGCCAGCGCCTGGCGCGCTCGCGCACCTACGCGGACGTCGAAGACGCGATGTTCAACCAGACGCAGGTCATCTGGCGCTACTTGGGCGGCGATCCCACCGCCAAGCAGGAATTCCCGCTCACCGTGCAGGTCGTGGACTTCCGGTTCGATCGCTGGACGGCGGACCTTCCTCCCGACGAGGTCAAGCTGGCCGACGCCGTGCGCCGCATCGAAGCCGACATCCAGGCGGTCGCGGCGCGCGTGTTCCAGCTGCACGATGCCGGCCAGCGGAATCAGGCGGCGCTCGTCGCGCGGCGCGAGCTGCTCGAGCGGCTGCAGCCGACGCTCGCCAGCGTGAACCGCGAGATCTATCGCCAGGCGCGCGAGCTCAGCGTGCAGGGCGCCGTGGCCCAGATGCGCAGCATCGTCGAGGCGAAGCGCCGCCTCCTCTGGGCGACCGTCTTTGTCGCGCTCGTGGCGGGCCTGCTCGCGTCCTGGCTCATCTCGCGCGACCTGGCGCGCCCGCTCACCGAGCTGCGCCACGCCATGGCCGTCGTGGGCGCGGGCGACCTCGAGCACTCCATCGTTCCCCGCTCGTCGGACGAGATCGGCGACCTGGCGCGGGCCTTCGCCCGGATGACCGAGCAGCTGCGGCAGTCGCGCGCCGAGCTGGTCCAGTCCGAGAAGCTGGCGTCGATCGGCCAGATGGCCGCCGCGGTGGCCCACGGCCTGCGCAATCCGCTCGCCAGCCTGCGCGCCGCCGCCCAGCTCGCCCGGCACCGCGTCGACGCCCCCGCCGCGCGCGAGCAGCTCGATGCCATCGTGGAGCAGGTGGATCGTCTCGATCTCCGGATCGCTCACCTGCTGCAGTTCTCCCGGCCTGCGCCGTTTCGCCCGCTGCGCGAGCGCGTGCAGGCGCTGGTCGACGGCGCTCTCGCGGGATTCGCTGAGCTGCTGCGGCAGCGCCGGATCGAGCTCGCGGTCCACGCCCCGACCGCCCTCCCCGACGTGCAGGTGGACCCGATGCGCCTCGAGCAGGCCCTCACGGAGCTGGTGTCGAATGCGCTCGACGCCATGCCGGCGGGTGGCCGGCTGGACGTGGCCACGCGGGCCGAGCCCGGCGCCGGCGGCGCGGGCGGTGTCGTCGTCGCTGTCACGGACTCAGGACCCGGTATCGCTCCCGAGATTCTCCCCAACCTGTGCGAGCCGTTCTTCACGACGCGGCCCGAGGGGACGGGCCTCGGGCTCGCGATCGCGAAGCGCTACGTGGAGGAGGCGGGCGGCCGGCTCGACATCACCAGCACGGTCGGCCGCGGTACGACCGTGCGGATCTGGCTTCCCAGCGCGAGCGGCGAGGTCGCGCCCCAGCCGGCACGGAGTATCGCGTGAGCGGCTCGACCGTGCTCATCGTGGACGACGAGCAATCGCTGGCGCGCTCCGCCAAGGCGTTCCTGTCGGACCACGGCTACGAGGCGGAGGTGGCGGGTACCGGGGAGCAGGCGCTGGACCTGCTCGCCACGCTGCAACCCGACGTCGTGTTCGCCGACGTCCGGCTGCCGGGGATGAGCGGGCTCGATCTGCTCAAGCGGATCCACGCGTTCGATCCGGTGATCCCCGTCGTGATGCTGACCGCCTACGGCTCGATCGAGGGCGCCGTGGAAGCGGTCAAGCTCGGCGCCTTCGACTATGTCAAGAAGCCGGTGGACCTGGAGGAGCTGAAGCTGCTCGCCGACCGCGCCCGGGAGACGCGCCTCTTGAAGCAGGAGCTGTCCTACTACCGCCGTCGCGCGACGACGGACGTCGGCTTCGAGGGACTGGTGGGGGAGTCGCGGGCGGTGCGGGCGGTGCTCGAGCGGGCCCGCCAGGTCGCGGCGCTGGTCGAGACGCCCCCGGTGCTGCTCACCGGCGAGACCGGTACCGGGAAAGGCCTGCTGGCTCGCGCGATCCACGCCGCGGGTCCCCGGGCGACGAAGCCGTTCATCGAGGTCAACTGCACGGCGCTCCCCGCCACGCTCATGGAAGCCGAGCTGTTCGGTCATGAGCGCGGCGCGTTTACCGATGCCAAGGAATCGAAGCCCGGCCTGGTCGAGGCCGCCGAGGGCGGATTCCTGTTCCTGGACGAGATCGGGGACGTCGACCTCGCCGTGCAGGGCAAACTGCTGCGCGCCATCGAGGAGCGCGCGGTGCGGCGCGTGGGCAGTGTGCGCGAGCGTAAGGTCGACGTCCGCATCATGGCCGCCACCAATCGCGATCTCGAGCGCGCGGTGGGCGAGGAGCGGTTTCGCAAGGACCTGTATTTCCGGCTGGCCGTGATCGTGCTCGAGGTGCCTCCGCTGCGCGAGCGCGGCGAGGACGTGCTGCTCCTCACCGCGCATTTCTTGCGGGTATGCAACGCCAAGTACGGGAAAGTCGTGCGCGAGCTCAGCCCTGCCGCGCGCGACCTGCTGCTCTCCTACCCCTGGCCGGGGAACGTTCGCGAGCTGAGCCACGTGATCGAGCGCGCCGTCTTGTGGAGTCGCGGTCCCACGCTCGATGTCGAGCACCTCTCGCTCACGCGGCCCATGGCCGCGAGCGACCACGCTGATGCAGCGAAGCCGGTAGACACCGTCACGCTGCCCCAGCGGGAGCGGACGATGATCGAGCAGGCGTTGCGGGACGCGGGTGGCAATCAGACGAAGGCGGCGCAGCGGCTCGGCATTTCACGCGACACGCTGCGGTACCGCCTGAAGAAATTCGGGCTCAGTGGGTGACCACACCCACAATTGGGGGAAAAGGCTCACCCTTCAGTCGGCTCGGGCCGAGATCGTATAATCAATCGCTTGCCGGGGAACGACTTGCTCGCTCGGCCCACCTGGCACGGCGTGTGCTGCTCTCAAGCTCAAGCGGTTCCTAGGACCGACCCCCATCGTTTCTGGAGGATGCAACATGAAGTGGACCAAGCCCGAATTCGAGGTCGTCGAGCTGGGGATGGAAGTCGGCGCGTACGCCGGCAACGCCTGAACCAAGCCGGAACAGGTGGAGCGGGGCCGGGTGACGAACCCGGCCCCTTTGTTCAATGCGCGTGATCATTCTCGGCTCGGCGGCGGGCGGCGGAGTGCCGCAGTGGAACTGCGCGTGCCCCAACTGCAGCGATGCGCGCCACGATAACCGCGGCCGCACCCAATCGTGCGTGGCCGTGAGTGCGGACGGCGAGCGCTGGGTGTTGCTCAACGCTTCGCCCGATCTCCGCACGCAGCTCGCCGCCCACCACGAGCTCTGGCCTCGGGGCCGGCGTGGTTCGGGCATCGCCGCGGTGATCCTGACCGACGGTGAAATCGATCACACGCTCGGTCTCCTGCTGATGCGCGAGAGCGCCACCAGACTGCCGGTGTATGCCCCGGGGGGTGTCGCCGCCCTGCTGGACGAGGCGTGGCCGCTCTACCGGGTGCTCGCGGCCTACTCGGGAGTGGAGCCGCGCGTGTTGGACGAAGCCCGGCCCATGTCACTCACGGATCAGGCGGGCGCCCCGCTCGGGATCTGCTGCTCGGCCGCTCCCGTCGCGCGGCGGCCCCCGCGCTATGCCCGCGCCGCCTCCCAGGCGACGTTCGATGTGGGCCTGCGGCTCGAGGACGAGCGTACCGGCGGGACCCTGGCGTACGTGCCTACGGCCGGTGCGATCGACGCTACGGTGCGGCAGGTCGCGAGCGGCGCCGATCTCCTGTTGTTCGACGGCACGTTTTGGTCGGACGACGAGCTGCGCGCGGTAGGCGGCGGCGAGGTGCCCACGGCGCGCGAGATGGGGCACCTCCCCGTGGGCGCGCCCGGCGGCAGCCTGGAGCTGTTGCCGCGACTCGGGGCCAAGCGCACGGTCCTGGTGCACATCAACAATACCAACCCCATGTTGCGCCCCGGCTCGGCCGAGCGCGCGCAGGTCGAGGCCGCGGGGATCCTGGTGGGAGAAGACGCGATGGAGTTCGAGCTGTGAGCGACCAGCTGGCGCGCCGGTTACGCGGCGTCCTGGAGCGCCGTTACCACCACCTGCACCCGTTCAATCAGCGCATGCACAAGGGCGAGCTGTCGCGCGAACAGCTGCAGCTCTGGGTGGCGAACCGCTTCTACTACCAGATCAAGATTCCCGTGAAGGACGCGCTCATTCTCGCCAATTGTCCGGAGCGCGACGTGCGCCAGCAGTGGATCCAGCGCATCGTCGATCACGACGGCCGCCCGGGCGACGAGGGCGGCATCGAAGCGTGGCTGCGGTTGGGCGAGGCCATGGGGGTGCCGCGGCCCGAGCTGCTCGAGCAGCGGCGGCTCCTGCCCGGGGTCCGCTTCGCGGTGGACGCGTACGTGAACTTCTGCCGGTCGAAGCCCTGGCTCGAAGCGGTCGCCGCGTCGCTCACGGAGATGTTCGCCCCGCTGATCGTCAAGGAGCGGCTCGCTGCGATGCTCGGCCACTACCCGTGGGTGGATCCCGAGGGGCTGCAGTACTTCAGGAATCGTCTGCAGCAGGCCCCCCGCGACGCGGAGTACGCGCTCGGTCTCGTGACCGAGCGGCTGTGCACTGCCGCCGACCAGGAGCGCGCCGTCGCCGCGCTCGAGTTCAAGTGCGACGTGCTGTGGTGCCTCCTGGATGCTGTGGAGCGGGGTCCGCTGCCGGGAGCCGACGCATGACCCCCGCGACGGCGGCGGCCGTGCCACGCCTCCATACCAAAGCGCGCCTCCAGCGGGACGAGGTCCGGGCGCGCGACGTGCTGCTCTATCCCGAGGGCCTGGTGGGGCTCAATCCGACAGGGGCGGAGATCCTCGGGTTGTGCGACGGGGTACGCTCATTCGCCGACATCGTCGCGACGCTGGAGCGGCGCTACGACGTGAGCGGGCTGGAGCGAGACGTCGCCGCATTCCTCGACGGCCTCGCCGCGAAGGGCCTGGTGCTCTATGGACCCTAAGCCGCTCTGGCTGCTCGCCGAGCTGACGTACAAGTGTCCGTTGCAATGCCCCTACTGCTCGAACCCGCTGGACTTCGCCGGCCCGCGCTTCAAGCGCGAGCTGTCCACGGCTGAATGGTGCCGCGTGTTTCGGGAAGCGAAGGCGCTCGGCGTGCTGCAGCTCGGGCTCTCCGGTGGCGAGCCTACGCTGCGGCCGGATCTCGAGGAGCTGGTCCGCGCCGCGCATGGACTGGGGCTGTACACGTCGCTGATCACTTCGGCCTACCGGCTCAGCAAGGAGCGACTGGCGGATCTGAAGGCGGCCGGGCTCGACCACGTCCAGATCAGCCTCCAAGGCGCGGATGCGAACCTGTCGGACGAGGTCGCCGGCACCGCATCCTACCGGGACAAGATCGCGGCGTACCATTACACGCGGGAGCTGGGGTTTCCGCTGACCGTCAACGTGGTGCTGCACCGCCGCAATCTCCACCAGGTCGAGGCGCTGATCCGGCTGGCTGAATCGCTCGGTGCCGAGCGGATCGAGCTCGCCAACACCCAGTTCTACGGCTGGGCGCTCCATAACCGCGACGCGCTCATGCCGACCAAGGCCCAGCTGGCGGCGGCGTGGCAGGTGGTGGAGCGGGAGCGGGCCCGCCTCGGGACCGCGCTCGAGATCGTCTGGGTCCTCCCCGACTATCATGAGCAGTTCCCCAAGCCATGTATGGGTGGCTGGGCGCGCGCCTACATGACCGTCACGCCGGCGGGCGCGGTCTGGCCGTGCCACGCGGCGGGTGGGATCACCGCATTGACGTTCGAGAACGTGCGCGACCACCCGCTCGACTGGATCTGGGAGCATTCCGAGGCGTTCAACCGGTTCCGCGGCGACGCCTGGATGCCCGAGCCGTGCCGCTCGTGCCCGCGCAAGGCTCAGGATTTCGGGGGGTGCCGTTGCCAGGCCTTCCTGGTCACGGGCGACGCGGGCGTCACCGATCCGGTGTGCTCGCTCTCGCCGCATCGCCATCTGATCGACGCCGTGCTCGCGGGCGAGGGCGAGCCTGAGACGTGGACCTACCGCGCGGCTCCGGCGTCGCGCGCGCTCGCCACGAAGGGATGAGGGTCTAGGCGACGACCAGGCGGGTGATGATCGCCGTGATGATCAGGACGAGCAGCGTGGCGGCGATGCTGGTGAGCAGCGTGTACGCGGCCGTCTTGTCGCGCGGCGCCTTGACCACCGGCGCCAAGCCAAGGGCGAACAACCATATGCTGTACAGCCCGACCAGCATGGCGAGCGGCTCGATGCGCGGGAACAGGGCGAACGCGCTGGCGAGCCAGTACGGCGTGCTGCCGTAGGCCGCGACCTTCAGGGCCTGCACGCGATTCCGCTGTGCCCCTATCGAGCCGCCGATCACGTCGATCGCCGCGGCCAACGCGTAGACACCCAGGAGATTGAGCACGTACTCGAGCACTCCGGCCTGCACGGCAGTGCCGAGCGTGACCGGGACCGTGCCAAACGTCAGCAGGCTGCCGCGCTCCCCGAACACGATTCCTCCCACCGTAGCCGCGATCGGACCGATCGCCGCCATGGGCACGAGAAAGCGCCAGTAGATCGGGCCGGTGGCGGTGAACTCTCCAGCGATCGTGGCCCATTCCTGGGTGGGTTGCAGCAGCAATCGCTGTGCGCGCATGAGCCACACCGGGAGCTTGCGCGCAGTCCGTGGTTTGGCGGCGGGTTTGACCGTGGGGCGTGGCGGCGGCCCGGCCTTGGGGGGCGTGGGCCCGCGCGGCGGAGTAGGGCCGCGCGGCGGCGGAGGCCCGGGCGAACGGGGCGGTGGGGTGCGCATCAGGACACAAGATACATAAACCGTTTTACGACGCCACGACGCCACGTCATACGGGATGCTCCGCCGTGTGCAACGTGGCGTCGTAGCGTCGTATGACCCAGATTCCCGTCATGCTCATCGACGTCCACTCCCACTTCTACCACGACCGGACGCCGCGCGCCGACTGGCGCGAGCGCAACGCCAGCCGGTTGGCGGCAGGGGAGAAGATCGGGGTGACCCACCATGTGGCGTCGATCCTCGGGAGCTGGGGCCTGACGTCGCCGATCTACTTCCCGTCGCCGCGGGATCTGGAGTACGGGAACGACGCGCTGCTCGCGCTCCAGCGGCAGCACCCCGATCGCGTCCGTGGCTACGTCACCGTCAACCCCAACTACACCGACCACGCCCGTGCCGAGATCGCCCGCTGCCTCGGTGCCGGGATGGTCGGGATCAAGCTGGCGGCCAGCCGCCGCGCGACCGACCCGCTGCTCGACCCGATCTGCGTGCTCGCCCGGGAGCGGGGGGTGCCGGTGCTCCATCACGTATGGCAGCACCGCGGGCGCGACTGGCCGGGACAGGAGGCGTCGGACGGCGCCGAGCTCGTCGCCCTGGCCGCGCGCCATCCGGACGTGCGATTCATTCTCGCCCACATCGGTGGGGGCGGCGACTGGCAGCATTCGCTGGCGGCACTCCGCACGACGACGAACGTATACGTCGATCTCTCGGGGAGCGGAGTGGACGGGGGCATGCTCGAGGCGTGTCTCGAAGCCGCCGGTGTGGAGCGGTTGCTCTGGGGCACAGACCTGACCATGGACACCGGGTGGGCCAAGCTGCGCTACCTCGCGCACTTACTGTCACCCGCGCAGCTCGAGCTCGTCAAGTGGAAGAACGCGGCGCGCATCTTCCCGCGCGGCGCGTTCCCCGCCGACTGATGCGGACCGACGTCAACGCCTTCCTCGGCGCCTACCCCTACGCCCGAGTCCCCGGCACCGCTCCCGAGCGGCTGATCGAGGCGCTCGAGCGTGCCGACATCGACGAGGCGTGGGTGAGCCACCTGCCGAGCCTCTTCTGGCGCCAGCCGACGGACGGGAACGCGTGGCTGTACGACACGGTCGCGCGGGAGCGGCGGCTGCGGCCGGTGCCTGCGGTGCACCCGGGGCTCGCCGGCTGGGCGGCGACCCTGGCGGACGCGGCCGACCACGGCGCTCCGGCGGTCCGCTGCGATCCGTCGTATTACGGCCTCGACGCGGCGGGGCCCGAGGTGCGCGGGCTCGCTGCGGCCTGCGGCGCCGCGCAGCTTCCCCTCATGATGGCGGTGCGCCTCGAGGACGGTCGCCAGCGTCATCCGAACGACCGCGCCGCCGAGCTTCCCGCCGCGGCGGTGCGCGCGTTGATCCGCAGCGACGGCGCCGTACGGCTGCTGATCACGCATGCGGATCGCGCGTTCATCGAGGAGGTGCACTTCGGGTCGACGCCCGCAGAGGCGGCGCGGATCTGGTGGGACATCAGCTGGATCTGGGGCCCGCCGGAGGACCATCTCGGGACGCTCGTGGAAACGGTGGGGGTGGAGCGCTTCGTGTTCGGCACCGGGCAGCCGCTCCGCATCCCGGAGAACGCCGTCGCGAAGCTCGATCTCCTCGATCTCGGCGCAGCACGGCGCGCGGCCATCGAGTCGGAGAACGCCCGCGCGGGGTTGCGGCGCTGAACCCTCCGCGGGAACGCCTGACCGCCGCCCTGGAATGGGGTCTCATCCCCGCCGTCCCCGTTCCCTTCCGACGGGACGCGTTGGCGGAGGATGCGCTGCAGGCGTACACCAGCTGGATGGCGACCCATCAGGTGGCGGGCGTGGCGGTGTGGGCCCACACGGGCCGCGGACCGCACCTCTCGGCTGACCAGCGGCGCCGCGTGCTCGCCGCGTGGCGGGCGGCGCTGCCCATGAGCACCATCGTCGCGGGCGCGACCAGCGTCGCCATGGCCGCGGACGCGAAGGCGGGCGGGGCCGACGCGATCCTGGCGTTTCCCCAGGGCCACGATCCGGTGCGCTACCACGAAGCCCTCGGCCGTGAGCTGCCGGTGATCGCCTTCTATTTATATGAGGCGGCGGGCGGCGTGGCGTACGACAATCCGACCTTGCACGCGCTGCTCGCACTGCCCGCCGTCATCGGGATCAAGGTGGCGACGCTCGACTCGGTCGTCACCTTCCAGCGCATCGCGGGCCTGATGCGCGACCACCCCGACAAGCTGCTCATCACGGGGGAGGATCGCTTCCTCGGGTACTCACTCACCATAGGGGCGAGGGCGGCGTTGATCGGGATGGGCGCGGCGCTCACCGACCTGCAGAGCGCGTTGGTCGAGTCGTTCCGGGTGGGGGACTTCGCGAAATTCGTCCGCCTGTCGGGCCTGTGCGACCGGTTCGCCGAGGCCACATTCATTCCACCGATGGAAGGGTACGTGCGCCGCATGCTGTGGGCACTCGCGGCCGACGGGGTGATCCCGGACGACGCGTGCGACGATCCCTGGGGGCCGACCCTGCCCCCGGCCGAGCGGGACGCGGTGCGCCGCGCGGTGGGCGAGGCACGCGGGGCGCGTATCAGCTTGCCGTGAGGCCGATTCCCCGGCGTTCGTTTCTCGCCGCCTGCGCCGCGGCGGGCGGGGCGTCCCGCATACTCCCCTCGATGAAGGGCGGGCTCTCGATGACGAAACAACCGCACGTCGTGGTGGTCGGCGCCGGTGCCTTCGGCGGCTGGACGGCGCTCTGGCTGCGCCGCGGAGGCGCCCGCGTCACGCTGCTCGACGCCTGGGGCCCCGGCAACTCCCGCGCCAGCTCCGGCGGGGAGACCCGCGTCATCCGCGCGACCTACGGCCCCCGCGCGATCTACACGCACCTGACGGCGCGCGCGCTGCACCTGTGGAAAGAGAACGAGCGGCGGTGGCAGCGCAAGCTGTACCATCCCATCGGTGTCTTGTGGCTGGTGGAGAATGACGAAACGTACGAGAGGGCGGCGCTGCCGTTGCTCAAGGAAGCGGGCCTGGCGTTCGAGGAATTATCGGGCGCGGAGACGGCGCGCCGCTACCCCCAGATCAACTGTGAGCAAGTGCGCTGGGCCATCCACGAGAAGGATGCCGGCTACCTCACGGCGCGCCGGGCCTGCGCCGCCGTGCTCGAGGGCTTTCTCGCCGAGGGCGGTGAATACCGCCAGCTCGCAGCCCAAGCCGGCCCGCAGCCCGTCGGAGGTGAGCTGCGGGGCATCAAATTGTCCGACGGCACTACCCTCGGCGCCGACGGATTCGTCTTCGCCTGCGGCCCATGGCTCGGGCGTCTGTTCCCGGACGTCATCGGCGACCGCGTGCGCGCTACCCGCCAAGAGGTCTTTTTCTTCGGCACGCCCCCGGGCGATCAGCGGTTCACCGAACAGGCGCTGCCGGTCTGGGCGGATCACGGGAGAGGTTTCATCTACGGCATTCCCGGCAATGAGTGGCGTGGCTTCAAGGTCGCAGACGACACGCGTGGGCCGCCGTTCGACCCGACGACGGGAGAACGGCTCCCCACGCCCGCGGTCCTGCAGGCGGCCCGCGAGTATCTCGCCTTTCGGTTCCCGGGCATGAAGGACGCGCCGCTCGTGGAAGCGCGCGTGTGCCAGTACGAGAACTCCCCGGATGAGCACTTCATCGTCGATCGTCATCCGGCCGCGGCGAACGCCTGGCTCGTGGGCGGAGGCTCGGGACACGGGTTCAAGCACGGCCCGGCGCTGGGCGAGCTGGTGGCGCGGCTCGTGCTCGGCGATGGCACGCCCGACCCGCAATTCCGGCTGTCGCGCTTCAAGTAGGTGCGCGCGCAGCTCGAGCGGGACTTCGAGCGGTTCAAGCGGGGCCTGCCGCGCGACTTCGCCGCCCACGTGCGGGCCGCGTATCGGATCGACCTCACGGGTCGCTATGCCGGGGAGCCGCTACCGCATCCCATCGGCAAGGGCTCGGGGCAGCTGTCGCTCAACGTGGGCCAGCTCGAGGAGGACGCCGCCGCGGGACTGGCGTTCGTCGTCCTCAAGACGGTCATCGCGGAGGATGAGACGGGCGCGCAGGCGATGGCCGCCTGGGCGATTCACGAGACCCGGATGCGGGTGGAGCGGCGCGCGGCGTCTGACGGCCGGCCGGGCTGGACGGTGACATGGAAGGGACGCGGCTGGGACCGCACCCTCGACGAGTACCTCGCGCTGGTGCGCGCCGGTCGGGACGTGACTCGCGCCGGCGGCCCGCTCGTCGTGCCCTCGGTGAAGTATCACCTGCCGCGCCTCGACGAGCCGTTCCGGGACGCGGAATATCGCCATACGACCGCGCGGCTGGCGCAGACCTGGGGGGCGCCGCCGCTCGTCGTCGAGAAGGATTTCTCGCCCACGCTCGCCGGCGATGCCCTCGCCGACGACCGCGCGCAGATCCTCCGCTGGCTGCGGGAAGTGCCGGGCCGGATCCGTGCCGCGGCACCCCTGGCGGTGCGTGTGGCGGTCAAGCTCATGAATGCACGCTTCGACGACGCCTTTCAGCTCGACATGATGCGGGCGGCCTCCGAGGCGGATGCGCTGGTGTGCTTCAACCGGCTGTTCGATGCCGAGCGGGGAGTGGCCTACGGTGGGTGGGACTTGAGCGACCGGAATCTGAGGGTATTGGACCTCCTCCCGGGATCCCCGCACTTGCGTGCGGGGTCAGTCGGGCTCACGGGAACGGGCAACATCTGCTCCGGCCGAATGGTCCTTGAGTACGCCCGGCGCGGCTGCGAGAGCGTCGAGTTGCACACCTTGTTTCAGCTGCCGTTGTCCGAGTATCCCGCGACGCACGGCTCCCGCAGCCAGCGGGCGCTGCATGCGCTGCTGTTCGCGCCCGGCGATGGTCTGATCGCCGCGATGCTGGAGCTCGCAGCGCGCGGGGAGATCGAGCGGCGCGACGGCGAGCTGCATTTCCTCGACCTGCGGACCCATGCGCATCGCCCGGGTTGAGCTGCACGCGCTGGAGCTTCCGTTCCTGGAGCCCTTTATCATCTCCGGTGGCCGGATCGACGCGCGCCGCTCGATCGTCGTCGCGCTGCACGACGACGACGGGCACGTCGGCTACGGTGAGGCGGCGCCCGACGAGCTGCCGTTCTACTCGGAAGAGACGCTCGGCAGCGTCCGCGATTTGCTCACCCGCGTGCTCGTGTCCCGGGTCGCCGGACGGGAGTTCGACTCTCCCGAGGCGGTCGACGCGGCGCTGCGCGCGAACGTGCGCGGCAATCCGTTCGCGCGGGCGGGCATCGAGACGGCGGCGTGGGACCTCGAGGCGCACCGCCGCGGCACCGGGCTCGCCCAGCTCGTGGCGGAACGGCTCGGCGTCGCCGCGGCGACGGGCTTCCCCTGCGGCGTGGCGCTCGGCATCCCCGAGGATCGTCGCCCCGACACGCTCACGCGTCGCGTCTACGAAGCACTGCAGCACGGCTACCGCCGCGTGAAGATCAAGGTCGCCCCCGGGTGGGACGAGCTCGCGGTTCGCGCCGCCCGCGACGGGATGGCGGGAACCGACCTGCCGCTCACGGTCGACGCGAACGGCGGCTACGAATGGCCCCGCGACGAGCGCGCGCTGCGCGCGCTCGATGCGGCCGGCCTGCTGTACATCGAGCAGCCGCTCGCACCGGAGGAGCTCGTCGGCCACGCCGGGCTGGCACGGGCCCTCGAGACGCCCCTGTGTCTCGACGAAACGCTGCGCGATGCCGGGATCGCCCGCCAGATCGTCGCGCTCGAGGGGCCGATGGTGTGGAACATCAAGGTGCATCGCATCGGCGGGTTGACCGAAGCGTGCCGCATCTATCGCGTGGCGGCGGAGTGCGGCGCCCGGCTCTGGGCCGGCACGATGCCGGAATCGGGCATCGGCTCCCAGGCGGGGATCGCCGTGGCCGCGCTCCCTGGGTGCATCTATCCCTCGGACCTGGAGCCGAGCGCCCGCTGGTTCGGGCGAGGATCGGACGTGGTCAAGCTGACGATGAGCAAGGACGGACGGATGAGCGTCCCCGGTGTGTCGATCGCCCGGCTGCTCGATCCCGGGCGCTTCCGTGCCGCGACACGCACCCTCTAGCAGGAGTCGAACCGTGGCCCGTGTGAGTCAGGTCGTCGTGCTGTGCGCGCTCTCGATCGCCGGGCTCCGGTCCGTGAGCCCGGCCCAACAGTACGACCCGGCCCTGTTCGCGGAAATGCGCTGGCGCCTGATCGGTCCGTTCCGAGGCGGTCGCACCGTCGCCGCGGTCGGGGTGCCGGGCCACCCGCACCTGCTCTACATCGGAGTGAACAACGGAGGCGTGTGGCGCAGCCGGGACTACGGGCGCACGTGGACCCCGATCTTCGATGACCAGCCGACCGGCTCCGTCGGGGCGATCGCGGTCGCCCCATCCGACCCGCGCATCATCTATGTCGGCAGCGGGGAAGGCCTGCAGCGTCCGGATCTCTCCGTGGGCGACGGGGTCTTCAAGTCCACCGATGGCGGGGCCAGCTGGCGGCACGTGGGCCTGGCGGACGGCCTCCAGATCCCGGCAATCGTGGTCGATCCCCGTGATCCCAATCGCGTGTTCGTGGCGGTGCTCGGGCAGCCCTACGGCCCGAGCGTCGAGCGGGGCGTGTACCGCTCCCTGGACGGTGGCGCCACGTGGCAAAAAGTGCTCGACCGGGACGAGAACACGGGTGCGGTGGACCTCGCGTTCGATCCCGCGAACTCCCAGACGGTGTTCGCCGTGTTGTGGGCCGCGCGGCAGGCGCCATGGGAAATCGGCAGCTCGTGGACCCTGTCGGCCTCGAACGGTCTGTACCGGTCCACCGACGGCGGCACTACCTGGCGCCAGATCGGGGTGGGCCTCCCCGGTGCCGCAGAGGGTCTCGGCCGCATCGGCCTCGCCACATCGCAGAGCGCTCCCGCTCGCATGTACGCCGTGGTCGGCGCGACCAAGGGGGGTGGGCTGTATCGCTCGGATGACGGCGGAGACAGCTGGCGCCTCGCCAACGCCGACGAGCGGCTGTGGGGGCGGGACGGCGACTTCAACGAGGTCAAGGTCGACCCCTCCAATCCCGACGTCGTGTACGTGGCCAACGTGGTGACGTGGAAGTCGCTGGACGGCGGGCACACGTTCACCGCGTTCCGCGGCGCCCCCGGCGGAGACGACTACCATCGTCTGTGGATCGATCCGGGCGACCCCGACGTCATCCTGCTCGCGGGTGACCAGGGCGCGGTGGTGACGGTGAACGGCGGCGAGACCTGGAGCTCGTGGTACAACCAGCCCACGGCGCAGTTCTACCATGTGGCGACCGACCGTCGCTTCCCCTACTGGGTGTACGGCGGGCAGCAGGAGAGCGGCTCGGTCGGGATCGTGAGCCGCGGCAACGACGGTCAGATCACGTTCCGAGAGTGGCACCCGGTCGGGGTCGAAGAGTACGGCTATATCGCGCCCGATCCGCTGCACCCCACCATCGTGTACGGTGGCAGGGTCACTCGCTTCGACTGGAGCACGGGCCAGGTGCAGGACGTCTCGCCCGAGCCGGTGCGGGCCGGGAAGTACCGCTGGGTCCGGACGATGCCGCTGCTCTTCTCGCCGCTGGACCCGCACGTGCTGTATTTCGGCGCCAACGTCCTGTTCCAGACCAGCGACGGCGGCCACAGCTGGCGGACCATCAGTCCCGACTTGACGCGCGCGACGTACGCGCTGCCCGAAAACCTCGGAGCGTTCGCGTCGCTCGATCCCGAGAAGGGCAAGCATCGCGGTGTGATTTACACCGTCGCGCCGTCTCCCCGGAGGGCGGGGCTGTTGTGGGTCGGCACCGACGACGGCCTGATCCACGTGACCCATACTGCAGGCCGCAGCTGGACGGACGTCACGCCCGCCGCGCTGACGCCCTGGAGCAAGGTCTCACTGCTCGAGGCCTCGCGGTTCGACACTCTCGTTGCTTACGCGGCGGTGAACCGCTTCCGGCTCGCCGACCTGCGGCCGCACGTGTATCGCACCGGCGATGGCGGCCGCAGCTGGACGGAAATCGTGCAGGGTTTGCCGGGCAACGCGGTCGTGAACGCCGTCCGAGAGGACCCCGCGCGGCGTGGGCTGTTGTATGCGGGGACCGAGCGTGGCGTGTACGTCTCCTTCGACGACGGCGGCCATTGGCAGGCGCTGCGCCTCAACCTGCCGCCCACGTCCGTGCGTGACCTGGTCGTGCACGACAGCGATCTCGTCCTCGGCACTCACGGTCGCGGCTTCTGGATCCTGGACGACATCACGCCGCTGCGCCAGGCCGCCGAGGCCGCCGCGGCGCCCGACGCCTACCTCTACCGGCCCGCCGGTGCCGTCCGAGTACGCTGGAACGAGAACACCGACACACCGCTCCCGATCGACGAGCCGGTCGCTCAGAACCCTCCCGACGGCGCGATCATCGACTACTACCTGCCGCGCGCCGCCCGGGGACCGGTCGGGCTCGAGATTCTCGACCGCAGCGGGACGGTGGTGCGACGCTTCTCGAGCGTCGACACCGTGCCGTCGTCGGACTCGGGGGTGAACATTCCATCCTGGTGGATCCGACCGGCGCAGGTCCTCGGGACCGGTGCGGGGATGCATCGCTTCGTGTGGGACCTGCATTATCCACCCCCCGCGGCTCTGCGCCATGAGTATCCCATCGCGGCCGTGTACCACGACACGCCGCGCGAGCCGCGAGGTCCCTGGGTTCTCCCCGGCCGCTACACGGTCCGTCTCACGGTCGACGGGCACACGCTCACGCGAGCCTTGAGCGTGACCATGGACCCGCGCGTTGCGGCAGCGCCGCGGGCGCTCGAGCGCCAGCTGGCCCTGGCGTTGCGCGTCGTGGACGCGCTGCGGCGCGACTCGACTGCGCTCGCGACGCTGCGCGCCCTGCGGGGCGAACTCG
>DATDFC010000233.1:0-3452 GCA_036522815.1 Gemmatimonadales bacterium
CGGCGTGACCGAGCCTGCGGAGCGCCCTCCCCCCGGCTTCCCCAGCCCCGAGGCGGCGCTCGCCGCACTGCCGCTGTGGAACGCGGCGCGCGTCGTCGCCGGGGCTGCGCCGCACCGCGAGCTGCTCGGGCCGGGCGCCAAACCCGCTGCGGCGGGCCTGTCGCTGCACTCTGTGGCGGGCGGGCGCGTCACCTGGGTCGTCGCGCCCGCTCCGGATCTCGATGCCATCGCCCACACCCAGCCGGCGCCGGACTGGACCACGCTGCACCGCGGCGCCTGGGCCCGGGCGGGGCGCCCGATCGCGGCCGTCGAGGACGACACGATCCTCCAATTCGAGCCGCTTCCCACGCGCGACACCGTCGGCTGGTTCGGACCGGCCTTTCGCGAGTTCGCGATCGCCGCACCCGACACGTGGCCCGCACTGCGCCGGACCGGGATCCCGCTCACGGACTGGTGGCGGCGTACCGCCCTGGCCTGGGTGCTGCAGAGCCCCGCGCTGGCGCGCCGCGAGACGGACGGCCTGGTCCTGGTGTGGCGACGGGACGTGACGGAGCGATTGCGCCGGCTCGCCCCATACGCGGCGTTCGACGCCGCCGCACCGATTGTGGGCGACGGGGCACTGTGGTGGGTGTCGTACGGCTACCTCGAAGCCGCCGCGTTTCCCTTGGTCCGCGCGGTCGAGTCCGAGGGACGCCCGCTGCGCTATCTGCGCGCGGCGCTGGTCGGCACCGTGAATGCCGCGACCGGGGACACCCGGCTCTATCTCGCCCCCGACGCCGATTCGCTCGCGGCCGTCTGGGCCGCCGTGCTCGCCCCGCTCATTCAGCCGCTCGACAGCCTTCCGGCCGCGTTGAAGAGCCAGCTGCCGTTCCCGAGCCGTGTGTTCCACGCCGCCACGATGCTGATCCGGCGTCAGCGCACCGACACGACGCGATGGACGGCGCGACCCCGGGATCCGTTTGAGCTGATCGCCCCCGGGACGGAGGGGCGGACCGACGCGGCCGGGCTGCGCCCCTGGACCGCGCAGGGATTCGAAGCCGGGAGCACGTTCGCCGCGCTCGTGGCCGCGACCATGCTCCCGGCGGGTCCCCGCGTGTGGCTGTGGCAGCCGGGTCCGGCGGTGCGGCTCCCGCCCCCACTCGTCGGGTCTCCCACCACGACCGCTCCAGGCGTGCCCCGGCTGTGGAACGTCGGGGGTCAGGTGCTGCTCGAGCAGGCCCTCTTCGCCGAGCCGTCCAGCGGCGGTCCCCCGGCAGGCATCGACACGCTGTTCCTGTCGTGGGGGGAGCGGCGCGGCCAGGGCCGGGGCAGGGCCGTCGCCCTGCGGGCGCTGCTGGCACTCGAGGCCGGTGCGCCGGCGGCCGCGGACACGACCCTCGCGGCGCGGTGGCAGCAGGCGCGGCGCCTCGCCGCCCAGGCCGACGCGGCCCTGGCCGCGGGCGACCTCGAGACGTTCGGCCGCGTCTACGGCCAGCTGAAACAGCTGCTCGGCATCGGGCGTCGGAAGCTTGCTCCGGCCCCCGACCGCCGCTAGGTTGTCGCCGCTGTGAATCCCGGCACCATCGTCGTCGCCCTGGGCGGCAACGCCGTCGCTCCGCCGGGCGAGCGTGCCACGATCGCGAATCAGTTCCGGCACACGCGCGCCAGCCTGGTGCCGATCGTGGATCTGGCGCGGGCGGGGTGGCGGATCTCCGTCGTGCACGGCAACGGCCCCCAGGTGGGCGACGACCTCGCGCGCAACGAGATCGCCGCCGACCAGGTCGAGCCGCTGCCGCTGGGAGTGCTCGTCGCGGCGACGGCGGGCTGGATGGGGTACATGATCCAGCAATCGCTGCAAAACGCCCTGGCGCGTGCGGGCGTCGCGCGCCAGGTGGTCACCGTCATCAGCCAGACGCTGTGCGATGCGAACGACGCCAATCTGCGCACGCCCACCAAGCCGATCGGCCACGCGCTCGACCCGGTGCGCGTGGCGCGGCTGCAGGCGCGCGGCGTCGCCGTGAAGCAGGAGCAACCGGGTCGCTGGCGGCGGCTCGCGCCGAGCCCCCAGCCGGTCGGCGTGGTCGAGCGCGACATGATCCGGCACCTGGTCGCCGCCGGCCACATCGTCGTCGCGTGCGGGGGCGGCGGTCCCCCGGTGTATGACGACCCCGCGCTGCGACTCGAAGGGATCGACGCGGTGGTCGACAAGGACCGGGTGGCCGCGATCCTCGGCCGCGACATCGCGGCCGACGTCCTCCTGATCCTCACCAACGTCGACGCCGTGTACCACGGATACGGCAGCCCGCACCAGCGCGCCGTCCGGCGCCTCGACCTGGCGAGCGCGGACCACTTGCTCGCCGGCTCGGAGCTCGGCACCGGCAGCATGCGTCCCAAGGTCGAAGCCGCGGCCGCCTTCGTGCGCGCCGGCGGCCGGCGCGCGATCATCGCCGAGCTGTCGCAAGGCCTGGCGGCGCTCGCGGGCGAGGCCGGTACGACGATCACCACGGAGCCAGCGTGAACCTGCACGAGTACCAGGCGCGCGACATCCTGCGGCGCCACGGCATCCCGGTCCCCCCCGGCGAGGTGGCCACCACGGCCGACGAGGCCCGCGCCATCGCGGCGCGGCTGGGCGGCGGGGGGGAGGCCGTGGTCGTGAAGGCCCAAGTGCATGCCGGGGGCCGCGGCAAGGCCGGCGGCGTCAAGCTGGCCCGCGACCCGGCCGAGGCCGCCACGCATGCCGCCAGGATCCTCGGCATGACGATCAAAGGGCTCGTCGTGGGGCGCGTGCTCGTCGCACCGGCCGCCGACATCACCGCCGAGAGCTACGTGGGGATCGTCGTGGACCGTGCCTCACAGCGCCCGGTGTTGATGGTGAGCGCCGCGGGCGGCGTCGACATCGAAGAAGTGGCCGCTCAGTCCCCCGAGAAGATCCACCGCCTGGCGGTGGACCCTCGCTATGGAGTGCTGCCGCATCAGGCCCTGGGCCTGGCCCTGAAGCTCTACCGGGATGTGACGCACGCCCGAGCGGCGGCGGACATCATGCAACGGCTGTACACGGCGTTCTATGCCGTCGGCGCCTCGCTCGCCGAGATCAACCCGCTGGCGACGACTCGGGACGGCGCGCTCGCCGCCCTCGATGCCAAGATCGTGATCGACGACAACGAGCTGCAACGCCATCCCGAGCTGGCGGCGCTGCGCGACGCGAGCGCGGAGGCGCCCTCCGAAGTCGCGGCGCGCGAGGCGGGGCTCACGTTCATCAAGCTCGAGGGTTCGGTGGGGTGTTGCGTCAACGGGGCCGGCCTCGCCATGGCCACGATGGATCTCGTCAAGTACTACGGCGGCGAGCCGGCGAACTTCCTCGACATCGGCGGCAGCTCCGACCCGCAGAAGGTGGTCAGCGCCCTCCGGATCATCACGGCGGACCCGAGCGTCCGCGCCATTCTCTTCAACATCTTCGGCGGCATCACCCGCGG
>DATDFC010000234.1:0-9546 GCA_036522815.1 Gemmatimonadales bacterium
GGCGCGCGCGAAGTGCGCGTCGACTCGCGCCGGCGCGGGCCGGTCACCAACGCCATCCTTCCGGAGAGCCCATGAACCAGCTCACGCCGTACGCCGCGTTTTTCATGCGCCTCGCCGTCGGCGGCGTCTTCCTGCAGCACGGCCTGACGAAGTTTCACAACGGCATCCCGGCCGTCGCCGGCTTTCTGCACGGGATTGGGTTCCCCTTTGCGACGATCTGGGCTGTGATCCTGATCGCGGTCGAAACGGTGGGCGCGGTGTGCGTGCTGTTGGGGATCTTCACTCGACTTTGGTCGATCTTCATGGCGATCGAAATGCTGGTCGCCATCTTCGCCGTCAAGGTGCCGCACGGCGGCAACATCGAGCTCGAGGGACTGCTGCTCGCGGGCGCGATCACCCTGGTGGCGTTGGGGGACGGGCCGCTCTCGATCGCGGTGAAACTGAAACACGGCAGCTAGCGGAGCGGGCCGGGCTCCCTCCACGACAAAACGACGCAGTCGCTGCGGGAGCCCGGCCCGCTCCGCCTAGTGGACGATTCGTAACAGGCCCGCGTCCGCGCTCCCCCGGATGAAGCTCTCCGGATCGGTCGCCGGAATCGCGACGCCGGTCTCCTTGCGTCCGCGGTGCGCGACCGCCGCCATGTACTGCTCCAGCGAGCCCCGCGCCCACTCCGCGGCGTCGTCCTTCATCTGGCGCACGATCTCCTCCCACGTGCCGACGTAGGTCGCGCCACCGAGCGTGCTCACGCGGTGGACGTCACCCGGCCCCGACCGCGCCTTCATTCCCTGCAGCTCCGTGAGCAGCGTCCCGAAGAGCTCGAGCTGGCGCGGGTCCCGCAGCTGGCCGTCGGGCCCCATCGCCTCGATCTCCGCGAGCAGCAAGTCCTCGGGAGCGGCGTCTCCCGCGAGCTCGTCCAGGCGATGATGCCAGGGCACGAGCTCCGGGTCGTCGTCCGGAAGGCGGTACACGCTCTTCTTCAGCTCGATCAGCCGCCAGATGGCGAGCCCGTCGAAGTGGTCCGCCGGCTGGGTGCGCTCGAGGTGAAACAGCGCCGCCTCGTACTCTCCCCGGTCGTACAGCAGGTTGGCGAGATAGATGCGGGCTTCGGCGTGTGCCGCGTCCAGCTCCAAGGCCCGGCGCAGCCAGTACAGCGCGCCTCCCTCGTCCGTGAGGCGGTGGGCCGCGTACCCGACGCACGCCGCCGCCTCGGCCGAATCGGGATGTCCCGTGATCGCGACCTCGAAGAAGCGCCGCGCCTGGTCCAGGGCGGCTTCACGAAACAACGCCCTACCGACCTGCAGCATGAGGTCGTGGTCGTCGCGGAAGCCGAGCGCGAGAATGCGCTCGAAACAGGCGACGGCGCCGCTGCGCTCGCCGAACTTGAGGAGCACCTCACCCAGCCCCGCTAACGCGTCTTCGTGCTCGGGGTCGAGGCCGACCGCCTCCTCGAACGCGCGCCGCGCCCAGAGATACTCCTCCCGCGCGAGCCGGGCGTAACCCATGCCGACGTGCAGCTCGACGGCGTGGGGGTAGAGCCCCAACCCCTCTCGCAAGGTCTCGATGGCGTGGTCGTATTGTCCGTCGTTGTACAGTTGATGCGCGCGTTCGTCGTAGTCGTCGGAGCTCAAGAACGGTTCCGACATCGAACGGGCCTCCCGGGAAGGTTGTGCTATGATATGACGGCCCGGGCGGTTACACAAGCGACGAGCCCGGGGTATCTTCCCGCCGATGTCCTCCGGTCTCACCGAGATCCCGAGCGGCTCCGTCACGTCGCCGCGCGGCTTTACTGCCGCGGCGGCGCACGCGGGATTGAAAGCCGACGGTGCGCCTGATGTCGCGCTGCTGGTGTGCGCCACGAGCTGCGCCACGGCGGGCGTGTTCACCAAGAACGCGCTGCGGGCCGCGCCGGTGACGTACGACGCCGACCTCCTGACGGAGCGCCCGGGTCGCATCCGGGCTGTCGCCATGAACGCGCGCGTCGCGAACGCGTGCACCGGCGCCGCGGGACTGGCGGCCGCGCGCGCCATGGCCCAAGCGGCCGAACAGGCGGCGGGCCTGCCCGCCCGCACCGCGCTCGTGCTCTCCACCGGCGTGATCGGCGTGCCGCTGCCGCTCGAGCTAGTCACCGGCGGTCTGCAGGCGGCCGCCGCGCATCTCGCCGCCGACGGCGGCCCCGAGGCCGCGCGCGCCATCATGACCACCGACACCCGACCCAAGCATTGCGCGGTCCGCTTCGAGACCCCCGCCGGCATGATCACGGTCGGCGGCATCGCCAAGGGGGCGGGGATGATCCATCCCGACATGGCCACGCTGCTCGCGGTGCTGACGACGGACGCGGCGGGCGAGCCGGCCGCGCTGCAGCCGCTGTTGCGTCGCGTGGCCGATCGCAGCTTCAACGCCATCTCGGTGGACGGTGACACCAGCACCAACGACACGGTGCTGCTGCTCGCCGGCGGCGGCTCCGGCGTGGACCCCTCGCGCGACGGCGCGGTGTGGAAGGTGTTCGAAGACGCCGTGCTGCACGTAGCCCGCACGCTCGCGCTCGCCATCGTGGCCGATGGCGAAGGCGCCTCGAAGCTGGTCGAGATCCAGGTGGTGGGGGCGGTGAGTGAGACGGCCGCCCGGGAAGTCGGGCGCGCCATCGCGCGCTCCGTCCTGGTGAAGACCGCGATTTACGGTGCCGACCCGAACTGGGGCCGGATCCTCGCCGCCGCGGGTGCGGCCGGCGTCACGCTCGCCACCGAGCGCCTCTCGCTCCAGGCGGCCGCCGACGGCGAATGGCTCACGCTCGCGAGCGGGGGAGCCGTGGCGCTCGCCGACGCGGGCGCTGCCCGCACGATCTTCCAGCAGAAAACGATCCGCCTCCGCGTCGACCTCGGACTGGGTCGCGCGGAGGCGGTGGTGTGGACCTGCGACTTGACGCCGGAATACGTCCGGATCAACGCCGATTACACCTCGTAACGCCGACTGCTTACATCTTGGTCTTGGTGGTGTCCTTGGCCGCGGGCTTGGCTGCCGGCTTCGCGGCGTGCTTCTTGGCGGACTTCTTGGTGCCCTTCTTGGCCGGCTTCGCCTTGGACGTGTCGGCCGCCGGCGCCTGCCCCTGCATCGGGGACGGCTGCTGCGCCACCACGACCGCGGGAGCGGCGAGGAGCGCCAGCGCGAGGAGCGTGCGACGAATCATGTTTCGATACCTCCGGAGGTATGGGGCGAGCCACCCTGGCTCGCTTCACGGTTGAGACCCACGACGGCTGCGGCGCGTCACGCAGCGTAACACGCGTCGCCGCGGCCACCGGGCTCGTTCCACTGTGGAACGAGCCCCGCGTCTGCGCTAGGGGGGCGTAGGTGCCGCCGGCCGGCGGGCCCGCGCCACGGCGCTGCGCGTCGGTTTGGGGGAGGCCGGCACGTTGGGGAGCTCCCGGCGCACCAGCGCGAGCGCTTCGGCGTGCGTGTGCCCCCGCTGCAGCTCGTGCGCGGCCGCGGCCGACACATCGAGCAGCCGCTCGCGCACCAGCCCCTGTCCGATGGCCGCGATGATGAGATCGGCGGCCGAGTCCGGGTCGAAATGATGGACGGCGAGATCGGCGACGGCGTGCATGGCCGAGGCCCGCGGGGGGCGCGGGAGGGCGGCCACCACGCGCTCCACCACGGGGCCGGGCAGACCGCGGCGCAGTGCCCACGCCACGGTCGTTACCTCTCCCGGCGTCACCGGCGGCTCGTCGCCGGCGTGGACCAGGAGGTCGCGCGCGTCGCGCAATTGTCCCAGGCTCACCTCGACGGCCGCGACGATCCGAGGAGCGCTGATCTGCTTTGCGCCTCCCTCGAGGGCCTTCTGTATCAGCGGCTCGGTCGGCAACCCGTCCGCCGACGCCCGTTGCACCAGGGAATCGACCACAGGAAGCGCCGCTCCCGGCACCCGGCCTTCCAGCCGGGCCCGGGCCGATTGAGCGGCGAGCGGCACCGCGACCAGCGCCAGGCCGAGCCACAGTCTCATCGTCGGGCCGGCCGCACAATGACGATGGAGTTCTCGCGCCCGAATTCGTCCGCGACCAGACGCTCGGCGAGGTGATCCGGCACCCAGCGCTCGCCGTCCACGACGAACATGTACTCGTATGCGCCGGCGGGGAGCACGACGGTGGCGCGCCATACCCCGTCCTGGTCCACATCCTCCAGCGCGATCGAGCCGGGCCGCCAGTCGTTGAACGAGCCGACCACGTGCACCGACTGCGCCCCGGGGAAGCGGCCCACGAACTGCGCGATGCCCTCGTGCTCGCCGATGTCGGGGCCCTCGCGCCCGATGGGGAACAGCGTCAGCAATGCCACCACGGCCGCGAAGGCCAGACTCCACGCCGGACGCACGCGGAACGTGATCGAGCGCGGCGTGGCAAGCCAGCGCAGCAGGCGGCGCGCGCGCGACGGGACAGGGCGGCGGATCAGCGCCATCACCCGCGGCTCGAGGCTCGCGAGCGGCAGCGGCGCGGCGAGCACGGCGGCGGCCGTGACGAGCCGCTCGACCACGCGACGCAGCTCGGCCGGCAGCGCCTCCGGCGACAGCTCGCCGTCGAGCGCGTGATGGACTCTGGGATCGATCGCGTTCATTCGTGCCCCTCCAGCACCCGCAACAGCGCTTCCCGCGCGCGGTGCACGCGCATTTTGAGCGTTGGAATCCGCTCCCCCGTCACCGACGCCATCTCCTCGTAGCTCAACCCTTCCACGTGCTTCAACAGGAACGCCTCGCGCTTCTCAGGCGACAGCCGAGCCAAGGCCCGTTGCACCAGGGCGAGCTGCTCGGCGCGCTCGAGCTCGACCTCGGTGTCCGCGGGATCCGCCACGGGCGGCGCCTCGTCCAGCGAGACATCGGCGATGGGACGCCGCGCCAGATGGCTCTTGCACCGGTTCGCCACGATGCGATACAACCAGGTCCGCAGTCGCGCGGGCTCCCGGCAGCTCGCGAGGTGGCGATACGCTCGCACGAAACTCTCGGCCACCGCATCCGCGGCGGCGTCCCGGCTGCCGAGCATGCGGCCGGCGAACCGCAGCAACCCGGCCTCGTAGCGGCGGACGACGAGGCCGAACGCCTCGCTGTCGCCACCGAGCACACGAGCCACCACTTCCGCGTCGGAGGCCCCCGTTACATCCATATGACCTGCATGGAGATCAGGGCGTCACGCTAGCACCGGCACGGAGCAGCGCGCCAGCGGCGGAAATGCCCTGAAGTGTTGCGGAAGGGAACTGGATCAGCGGTCCCGCAGGTAGTCTTGCACCGCCGCGAGATAGGTGGACGCCTGCAGCCCTTCTCCCGCCACCGCACCGGCGAACGTCGCGAGTGTACCCTCGGCACGCCGTCGGTATTGCGCGTCGCCGGTCACGCGCGCCAGCCGCAGCAACGCGCGCGCCGCGAACGCGTTCGCTCCCGGCATCAGGTCGTCGAGCACCGGCTTGGTGCGCTCCGCTAGAGCGGGGGCCGCCGCGTCCGTGGCCGCGGCGTCGAAGTACCCGGCGGCACCCGAGTCCGCGAAATCGCGCTGCAGCACCGTGGCCAGATCTTGCGCCACCGCGAGGTAGCGCGGCTCGCCGGTGGCGCGATGGGCCGCGAGGCACGCCCACACCACTTGGACCTGGTCCTGGAGCAGGGCCCGCGCCGGTGAGCCGGGTCCGGCGATGTGTCGCACCGCGCGGCGCGACGCGTATACACGCCGCAGCAGGCTGTCGAGCGCCGCCTGCCCGCGCTCGATCGCGGCTCCATCCTCGAGCGTCGCGCCCGCGTCGAGGATGGAGCCGATCACGTAGGCATCGCGATCGGCGTAGACCGTGCGGTCGCTGGTGCGGCCAACGTCGCCCGCGAGCCGTTGGGCAAGGATGCCCGCGGCGACGCGGTAGCGCGGGTCGCTCGCCGCCGCCCACGCCGCCGCCAGATCGCGCAGCAGCCCCGCCCGCACCAAATCGGGCGGGTCGTCGCGGGCACCGACGGCCGCCGCGGCATCACCGGAGTCGATCATGTAGTCGAGCACGGCGAGCGCCGGCCTCAAGTACGTGGAGTCGCGCGTGCGGCCGAAGACGGTGAGCAACAGATCCGCGGCCTGGGCGTAGCGGAAGCTCGCGACGCTGGCGTGCGCTCCGATGGCGGTCGCGACCGCGCCGCGCACGGCTTCCACCTCGCGCTCGAGACCGGCCGCCTTGAGCGCCCCGCGACCCGGCGCCGAGCGGCCCACGGCCAGCCGCTGCACCAGCGCCGCGCGCCGCAGGATCGACGCGCGCTGCTCGCGGTAGCTCCGCGCCACCTCCGGGAGCAGCTGCTTCAGGCCGCGACCCGTAACGGGGTCGTCGAGGGGGAAATACGTCCCGCCGAAAAACGCCGATCCATCGGGCGTGAGGAACACCGTGAGGGGATAGCCACGCAGGCCGGCGAGGAGCTGCACCGCTCGGGCGTAGCGCTGTGCCACATCCGGCCGCTCGTCGCGATCGACTCGCACGGGCACGACCAATGAATCGATCATGGCTCCGAGTACGGCGTCGCCATACACCTCGAGGTCCATCACGCCGCACCAGCGACAGTCGTCGGCTCCGACGTACAGGAGGATCGGCCGGTTGAGCCGCGCCGCGAGCGCGAACGCATCGCGCCCCCACTGCTGCCAGCTCACGGGTTGATGCGCCGCCCGCGCGAGGTAGGGCGTGGCCGACTGCGCCATGCGGTTCGTGAGCGGTCCGTGCTCCGAGACGCAGCCAGCCGCAAGCAGCGGCACAACGGAGTACTTGAGGGTACGCATGCGGAACGGCTTGAAGATACCCTGTCGCGCGCAGCACCGTTCCCGTACAAGAACAGCGGCCTGGGGGCCCCGCTGGCTGAGTTCGGGCGTGCGGTCCCTCCCTCGAACGCAACGGGCCTTACCAGGCCGCGGATCGCGCATTTTGGGCAGTTTACTTTGGCGCCCGAACTGATACGCCGCAAGGCGGCGTTTCGTTCGGGGAGGAGTATAATTAGGTGTGGCCGAGACCCCCACCACCATCACACCGAAGGCGAATGGACCCCTGGTCGTCCAGGGCCCGGTGCGCATTGTAACGCCGGACGGCCGAGAGCTGTCCGTGCCCCCCCGCAAGGACGGCAAACCGGCGGAAGTCGTTGTCCTGTGCCGCTGTGGCGGGTCCGCCACGAAGCCGTTTTGTGACGGAACTCACAAGCGCAACGGCTTTTCTGACATCCCCCCTCAGGCCTCCGCTCCCACGATTTGAGCACAGCGTATTATGTTGTCACCGTCCCGGGGGGGTGATCCGGGGGAGCCGCCCCTGACCCCCACCTACGCACCCCGCCCCCCTGACCCTGCCCCCGAACGGAGGAACGCAATGGCGAAGGGTGGAAAGGCCCCGATGGCTGCGGATGAGGGCTACTGTGTGAAATGCAAGGCCAAGCGGAAGATCTCCAACGCCCAGCAGGTGAAGATGGCCAACGGCAGGCCGGCCTTGAAGGGCGTGTGCCCGGTGTGCGGTACGGGGATGTTCAAGATCCTGCCGCCCAAGTAAGCTTGCTCCGGCAACCGACGATGCGAGCCCCCGGCCGAACACGGCCGGGGGCTCTTCGCTAGGAGTGGGGCGCGACGCGCCGGGTACCGTCCCCCTGGTAGGCGTACCGGAAAGTCACGCACGCCGTACCGACGTCCCGACAGTAGTACGCGAGCAGCTCGACCTTGGCATATCTCCCGCCCGCCGTGCGCACCCCGTACACGTGATGCTTCGACATGAGGAGGTGGGTCAGCATGCTGTAGGTATACCACTTCCCCACGCCGGGATTGGTAGTGTCGGGCGCCGCGATATTCTCGACGTAGCCCGCCACGGGCAGTTCACGCACGGAATCGAAGGGCACCACGCCGAGGTCGACGATGCCCCCTCCTGGAGCGGAGATGACGTGGAAACGCCGGAAGGCGATGTCCCAGGGCCCTGACTCCACGGCGGCGTTGCGCCCGAAGTCGAAGCGCCGCCAGCGATCGGTGGCGGCGGCATCGAGGGTGTAGATGGCTGGTCCGAGCAGCGAGTCCCCCGCGGGCGCCGGGTGGGGCGTCGTGAGGCCATAAGGCGGGAGCTCCGGCCGGGTGAGGGAGCCGATCAGGAGGGAAATCACCAGCAACAAGAAGGCGCCCCCCATCGCTAGGACGAGGATGGGCGGGCGAGCACTCCCCGCGATCACGACTCGGCCATGTAGGGGTAGGTAAAGCTCCGGGGCGGCAGGAAGTTCTCTTTCACGGCCCGGGGGCTGACCCAGCGGACGAGGTTGAGCAGGCTTCCGGCCTTGTCGTTCGTCCCGCTGGCGCGCGCTCCTCCGAAGGGCTGTTGCCCGACCACCGCGCCCGTCGGCTTGTCGTTCACGTAAAAGTTCCCGGCGGCATAGCGCAGGGCCTGTTGGGCCTGCTCCACGGCCTGCCGATCCTGGGCGAACACCGCCCCCGTGAGCGCGTACGGCGACGTCTCGTCCACGGTGCGCAGCGTCTCCGTCCAGCGCGCGTCGGGGTACACGTGAACCGACAGGACGGGCCCGAAGATTTCTTCGCACATGGTACGGTATCTCGGATCCTCCGCCTGCAGCAGCGTGGGGTCGATGAAGTACCCGTCGGCGTCGCGGGCGCCGCCGCCGAACACCAGCTTGACCCCGGGCGCCTGTTTGGCCGCCTCGATGTAGGCCTTGATCTTGTCGAACGCCTTCCGGTCGATCACCGCCCCCATGAAGTTCCGGAAGTCGGCGGGGTCGCCCACCTTCACGTCCGCGAGCATTTCGAGCACGCGATCCCGAACTCTGGGCCAGAGTGATGCAGGCACGTAGGCGCGCGAGGCGGCGCTGCACTTTTGACCCTGATACTCGAACGCCCCCCGCACCATCCCAGTGGCCAGCGCCTCCACGTCCGCGCTCGCATGGGCCAGGATGAAATCCTTGCCGCCGGTCTCACCGACCAGCCGCGGGTAGGACGCGTATGACGTGAGGTTCGCCGCGGCCTGCTTCCACAGCGCCTGGAACACCTCGGTGGAGCCCGTGAAATGGATCCCGGCAAAGGCGCGATCGGCGAGCACGCGCTCCGACACGCGCGCCGACGGTCCAGGAATGAAGTTGATGACGCCCGGGGGGAGCCCCGCTTCCTCGAGCAGCCGCAGGATGAAGTAGTTCGAGAGTACCGCCGTAGCCGCGGGCTTCCATACGACGGTGTTTCCCATGATGGCGGGGGCGGTCGACAGGTTGCCGCCGATCGATGTGAAGTTGAACGGGGTGATGGCGTAGATGAACCCCTCGAGCGGACGGTGATCGAGGTAGTTCCAGGCGCCGGGGGCGGAGAGGGGCTGCTCCGCGTAGACACGCTCGGCAAAGTGCACATTGAAGCGGAAGAAGTCGATCAGCTCGCACGCCGCGTCGATCTCCGCCTGGTGCGCCGTCTTCGACTGGCCCAGCATGGTGGCGGCGTTGACGATCGGACGGTAGCGCGTCGCGAGCAGGTCGGCGGCCTTCAGGAACACGGCGGCCCGCCGCTCGAATCCCCAGGCGGACCAGTCGCGCCAGGCGTCGCGGGC
>DATDFC010000235.1:0-8922 GCA_036522815.1 Gemmatimonadales bacterium
ATGTCCACGCCCGCGCCGAGCAACACATCCGTCAGCGCCGCGGCCACTGTGATGCGTTCCGCCCGCAGGTTCACGAGCATGCCGGCCGGCAAGACGTCGTCGGCATAGACGAGACTCAGTCCCGCTTGCCGGGAGATCTCCGCCAGCGCCTGCTTGAGCGTGGCGGCGTTGAACGCGAGCGAGAGCCGCCGCCGTAACACCGCCGATCGCGTGAGATCGACGGGCACCGGCGCGGGGCGCTCGGCCATCGCCAGGAGGAAGCGCGGGCCCCGGCTTTCGGCCGGGTCGCCCTGGTCTTGCGCGGTGACGCCACGCGCGAACAGCGCCGTCGACAGCGCGAGGACGAGCGGGAACAACGCAACGCGGTACGTGAGCATGACGGTTACCTGCCGTTCCGGAGCAAGAGTACGAATCCGTCGGCGCGCTCGACCCGCAGCCCGACGGTCAACGCAATCCGTTGCAGCACCAGATCGATCGACTCGTTCTGGAAAGTGGCCGTGAGCCGGCGCGCGGCGAGGGTGCTGTCGGCCAGCCGGATCTCGACGTTGTACCACCGGCCGAGCGTGCGCACTACGTCGCCGAGCGGCGTGGCATCGAACGCGAGCACGCCCCTGGTCCACGCGATGTAGCGCCCGACATCGACGCCGCGTCGCAGCGCGGGGACGCCGCTCGGCGCGAGCGTTCCCAGGTCCCGGGCCTCGAGCACCAGCGCGGGCGTGCGGGCGGCCGCGGTCGTATCGGCCCGCGACAGCGTCACGCGTCCTTCGGCCACGACCACTTCGGTCGCGACCTGATCGGCATACGCCCGCACCACGAACGCGGTCCCCAGATCCTCGGTGACGCTCTGGGTGGTGTGGACCCGGAGCGGACGCTGGGAGTCGGGTGCGACCTGGAAATAGGCCTCGCCGTCGAGATACAGGTCGCGGCGTTCCGTGCCGTAGTCGGCCTCGGAGCGCAAGCGACTCTGGGGCGCGAGCGTGACCTGCGTGCCGTCGCCCAGACGCATGACCAGGCGCTGCCCGGCGGTGGTGGCGTACACGCGCCACTGCGGCGGGCGCCGCAGCAGGCCGCGCCCTCCGATCAACGCGATGACGGTCGCCGCAACGGCGAGCGCCGGCACGAGCAGATGCCGCCCCAGGCGCGGCCGCGGGGCGACGCCGAGCGCCTTGACCGCCTTGGCCCAGGCCGCGTCGCCGCTGCTCTCCGGCACCCGCTCGGCCGCCACGCGCCTGATGCGCCGCAAATCGTTCAGCAGCAGCGCGTGCTCGGGGTCAGCCGCAAGCCAGTCGCGTACGGCCTGCGCGTCTGCGGCCGACGCTTCGCCGGCCAGATACCGGTCCAACAGGAGATAGAGACGGTCGTCGTCGAGGTGCATGCCCCTATGACGGGGCAATAGGGGTGCAACCCCCAAAGGACTGGGGTCAGGGGTCCCCTCGACTCTATTCGAACCCAACCCCCGGCAATGCGCGGAACAATCCCCAAGCCGCCGCGCCCGCGGTCACCAGGCACACGATCGCGGGCAGCGGCTTCCCGTACAACAAATAGCCCGTGCCGAACAGCGCGGCGTAGATGACGGCGCAGCCCAGGAACCAGCACAGCAGCGCGGCCGTCACGCTTTCGCCTGGTTTGGGCGGTCGGGTCGTCACCGCGCCGTTCCAGCCCGGACCCATGGGCCGAATGCGGTCATAAAACGCCTGGAGGGTGGCGCGGTCGGTGGGCGGCGTCGCGAACGTCACGGCCAGCCACCCGACCGTGGTGATCGCGACGCCGATCACGAGCTGGAGCGTCGACGTGAGCGGCGCAAACCCGAGCGCCCGGTGCACGAACTGGAAGTACACGGCGACCACGAAGGAGATCACCATGCCCGCGATCTCGCTCCACGCGTTGATCCGCCACCAGAACCAGCGCAGCAGGAAGATCGACCCGGTCCCGGCGCCGATCTGGAGCAGGATCTGGAACGCCTGGTAGGAGTTTTGGAGCCAGAGCGACAGTGCCGAGGCGAGTGCGATCAACCCCACCGTGACGGCCCGCCCCACCCGCACGTAGTGGCGTTCGTCCTTGTCGGGCGCCAGGAACCGGCGGTAGCAGTCCTCGACCGCGTAGGAAGCGCCCCAGTTGAGGTGGGTGCTGATGGTGGACATGTATGCGGCCGCAAGCGAGGCGACCATCAGGCCGAACAGCCCGTGCGGGAGATACACGAGCATCGCGGAATAGGCCAGGTCGTTCCGCACGATCGCCTGATCGATGTGGGGGAAGCGAGCGGAGATCGAGGCGAGGTCGGGATAGACGATGAGCGACGCGAGCGCCACGATGATCCACGGCCAAGGCCGCACGGCGTAATGGAGTACGTTGAACAGCAGGGTCGTGCGCATGGCGTCGCGCTCGGTGGGCGCGGCGAGCATGCGCTGCGCCACGTAGCCCCCGCCTCCCGGCTCGGAGCCGGGATACCACGTGCTCCACCATTGCACCGCGAGCGGCACGACCAGGACCGCGGCTGCCGTGCTCCAGTCCGAGAAGTCGGGCAAGAGCGACAGGCGCCCGGCCACCGCGGGGTGGGCGAACAGCCCCGACAGGCCGCCGACTTGGGGGAGCCGGAGCGCTACCACGGCGGCCGTCACGGCTCCGACCATCGCGATCAGGAACTGGACGAAATCGGTCAACACGACTCCCGACAGCCCGGAGCTGGCGGCGTACAGCACGGTGACGCCGCCGCCGATGAGCACCGCCGTATGGCGATCCCAGCCGAGCATCACGCCGGCGATCTTGGTCGCGGAGAGATTGACCGAGGCCATGATCATCACGTTGAAGAACACGCCGAGGTAGATCGCCCGGAACCCGCGCAAAAAGGCGGCCGGTTTCCCGGAGTAGCGCACTTCGTAGAACGCGATGTCGGTGAGGGCCGCGGAGCGTCGCCACAGCTTGGCGTAGAAGAACACGGTGCACATCCCCGTGACCGCGAAGGCCCACCAGACCCAGTTCTGGCTGACGCCGCCGGTGCGCACCAGATCGGTGATGAGGTTCGGCGTGTCGGTCGAGAACGTCGTGGCCACGAGCGACACGCCGAGCAGCCACCACGAGAGCCGGCGCCCGGAGAGGAAGAACTCCTGGCGCCCCTGACCGGCGCGGCGCGCCACGGCCAAGCCGATGGCCACGCACACGAGGCCGTACAGCGCCAGCACGATCCAGTCGAGGGTATTGAGTTTCATCCCCAGAGCCGCTCCGGGTACTCGCCCGCGGCCACCAGCTGCCGCAATGCGGCCGCGACGCGCGGCCGGTCGTCCGGGTACGTCACGCCCAGCCAGCGCGCGCGCGTGCTCAGCAGCCGCACCCGCGCCTCGCCCCGGCGCACGGCGTCCCGGATCGCGTGTGAGATCAGGAACTCCCCCTGGCCCTCCCCGCCGGCCGGGCGCAGAAACTCAGCGAACGCGCGCCGCAACACGGTGAACACCGCCGGCGTGAAAGCCCACAGGTTCATAGAAACGAGCGCGTCGCCCGACAGCCGCACCGGCCGGCCGTGAGCATCGGTGCCTGCATACGTGTCGTCGTCCAGGCGTCGGATGTCCACGACCTCCTCCACGGTTTCGAGCCACCCGTCCCCATCGGCGTGGCACACGGCGCGGTTGACGCCGCCGGCGGCGCTCAGCGTGTCGCGCAGCGGGTACGCGATGATGGCGAAGCTCGCGGGAGCTTCGCCTCCAAGCCCAGCGAGGAACTCCGCGGCTCGCGTGAAGGCGTCGCGGCCATAGAAGTCGTCCGCGTTCACCACCGCAAACGGGCTGCTGACGGCGGTAGCCGCCGCCAGCACTGCATGGCCTGTGCCCCACGGCTTGGTGCGCGCCGCCGGCATGGTCAGGCCGTTGGGAATGTCGTCGAGCCGCTGGATGGCGACCGTCGCGTCGATCCGGTCGAACGCCGTCGCAAGCTCGGGCCGGGTGACCACGACGACCGTTCCAAAGCCCGCGCGCCGCGCGTCGTAGATGCTGTAATCCAGCAGCGTGGCGCCGGCTGGCCCGACCGGCTCGATCTGCTTGGGTCCGCCGTAGCGGCTGCCGACGCCGGCCGCGAGGATGACGAGCGCCGGCGTCACGACCGGCTCGACGCCCGCTTGGTCCTCGCGTGCGCGACCACCCGTGGCACCCCGTCGCCGAGCGGCACCGACGCACCCCAGTCCCAGAGGCGCCGCGCAGCCGCGGCGTCGAGACAGATCCGCGCGATGTCGCCCCGCCGGTCCCCGGCGTGGGTCGGTCCCCTCGTGTATCCGGTGGCGGCCGCTACCTCCCGGAACAGCTCGAGGTCCGACACCTCCCGCCCCCACGCGACGTTGGCGACCGCCCCCGAGGGTCCGGCTGCCGCCCGCAGCGTCGCCTCCACGACGTCGCCGACGTACACGTAGTCGCGTGTCTTGGTGCCATCGCCGAAGATCGTGACGGGCTCACCGGCGAGCATGCGTTGCGTGAAGATCGCCACGACACCGGCCTCCCCGTCGCCCCGCTGGCGCGGTCCGTACACGTTGGCGTATCGCAGCACCGCGTACTCGATCAGCCCGCGGGCCCCGTGGGCACCGAGATAGTGCTCGAACGCGAGCTTGCTCGCACCGTACTCGGAAATCGGACGCGTCGCGTCGCGCTCGGTGACGGGCAGCCGCTCCGGGTCGCCGTACACGGCGGCCGACGAGGCGTACACGATGCGGCGCGCGCCGGCGGCTACCGCCGCACGCAGCACGTTGAGCGCGCCCAGCACGTTCACCCGCGCGTCGAAGTCGGGCTCCCGAATCGACCGGCGCACGTCCGTCTGCGCCGCCGCGTGGAACACCACCTCCGGTCTGAAGCCGGCGACGATCTGCCGCAACGCGTCCACATCGCAGATATCGGCTCGCTCGAACCGGGCCCCCGCCGGGACGTTGCTCGCCGATCCCGAGGACAGATCGTCCACCACGCAGACGGCGTAGCCGTCTAACAGCAGGCGGTCGACGAGATGGGAGCCGATGAACCCCGCTCCACCCGTCACCAGCGCGCGTGGCCCCTCCCGGTCGGTCAAGCCGTGACGATCCCCAGGCGCGGCCACGTCTTCCAGCGGCCACGCGTGAAGTCGGGGAACTCGGCCGGCCGGCTGCCGTTCGCCACCGACCATTCGGACAGCGGCGTGACGGCGCTTATGGCCACCGCGTCGTACACGTTCATGTCGGTGGGCAGCCCTTCGCGCAGACACTTGATGAGCCGATAGTCCTCGAGGTAGTCCATGCCGCCATGCCCGGCGCCCTTGCTCTTCTCCTCCATTTGCTTCCACAGCGGGTGATCGAACTCCGCGAGGTATGCTTCCGCCGGCTCCCAGTCGTCCGACTTGCTCCGCCCCTCGATGTAGACGCGGTCCGGGTAGCCCTGAAACAGACCGCGGGTGCCCTGGACCACGTGCACTCTGCTGTAGGGGCGTGGCAGGTTGGTATCGTGGCCCACGCAGATCGTCCGCCCGTTCGCCGTCATGATCAGGCTCCAGTTGACGTCGCCCAGAACGTATCGCTCCTGCCGCTGTGGCGAGCCATCGGCAAAGTGCTCGCGGGCATACAGCTGGAGCCCGCGGGAGGGGCTGCTCATCGAGACCAGGGTTGCAAACCGGTCGCCCCGGTTCACGTCCATGCAGTTGGCGACCGGACCGAGCCCGTGCGTCGGGTAGAGATTGCCGTTGCGCTTCATCCCATGCGCGCGGCGCCACAGCCCTTCGCCTTCGGGGCTGAATTTCACGGACCGCAGGTCGTGCAGGTACCCGCCCTCGGCGTGCAGGATCTCGCCCAACAGGCCCTGGCGGACCATGTTGAACACCATCATCTCCATGCGACCGTAGTTGCAGTTTTCCATCATGACGCAGTGCTTGCCGTACTGCTCGGCGTGCTCGACCAGCGCCCAGCAATCGTCCAGGGTGTAGGCGGCGGGCACTTCGGTGGCGGCATGCTTGCCGTTCTTCATGGCCGCGAGGCAGATCGGGACGTGCCACTCCCATGGCGTGGCGTTGAACACCAGGTCCAGCTCCTCCTGCTCGCACATGCGCACGAAGTCGGTGGGACCGCGGGAGTAGCCCGTCGGGCGCGGGAACCCGGCCTGCTCGACCAGGTCCTGGATTTTGGTCACCTTTTCGGGCACGATGTCGTCGACGGCCTTGATCACGCACCCCTCGACCCGCAGCAGGTTGTGCACGTGCGCGGTCCCCTGCCCGCCCACGCCGACGAACCCGATGCGGACGGTGTCTATGGGCGGGGCGGCGAGGAACCGCTCGGGTGCGGGTCCCGGGTGCCGCGGCAGCGGAGAGAGAGCGGAGGACGAGGAGGTGCTCGTCGCGGGCGCGCAGGCCGCGGTCTCCCCTCCCAACGCGGCGAGGCCGAGCCCGCCCGCGATCAGCTTCAATGCGTCCCGCCGGTCGATCGTCTCCGGGTCGTCGCTACGCGCGGTCATGTGAACCTCCCCTCCGAAAGTCGGGTCCGGATGCGTCGTCGAGACGATACAGCTCGGGCAGCTGGTTCTCCAGGAGCACCCCTTGCCGGTTCCCCGCCGCCCGGCTTAGCTTGGTTCAGCAACCGACACGATCCCAAGGATCCTCGCTTGATGATTCGTCTGACTCCCCCGTCGTCCACCCGCTGGCTCGCTGGGCGTATTGCGTCCTTCGACGCCGCGGTACGGCGGAAACGAATGCCCTAGGAGTCTAGGATCCACTGCCGTGATCCGGCCTTCCGGGGTGCTCGCGAGGAGACCCCGGGAGGCCGTTCTGCTGTAAGACCCTCGAATGGGATCACGGTATGACCACTGAGCTCCACAGTCTCGATCACGAGATCATCGGGCGGTACACGGACCAACCGGCCCGGCTGCCGGCCGCTCTGCGCCGGCATATCGAGGCGTCGTGGAACGGCGCGCCGGTGCAGCTGTACGCGCTCGCCGACCTGGACGACGGGTTGCGGCTGACCGAGGCATGGGTCGCGCTCGGACCCGGACACCTGACGGTGGCACGGGCGACGGACGGACCGCACGAATGGGACCTCATGCACATCGAGCGCGCCCGCATCGAAGCCGTGCGCGAGGCCCCCGGGCTCTCCGCGAGCACGCTTACGATCCTCGGCCGCCCCGGCGATCCGGCGCTCGCCGTGCTGCGCTACAGCCATCGCCAGCGACGGGCCTTCGAGAATCTGACGTTCGTGCTCGAGGAAGCGCTCGCGGGGCGTACGGTCGCGACGGTCGACGCGGATGCCGAGTACGCGGCGAGCGTGGCGCGGCCGATTCGCGACGCCCAAGCGCTGGTGGCGGGGCGCCGGGGAGCGGTGATTCGTCGCTTGCTCGGCTACCTCCTGCCCTATCGGCGGCAGCTCGTGCTCGGCATGGCCGCCGCGACGCTGATCACCATCGTGAGCCTCGTGCCCCCGTACCTGGCGGGGTACGTCATCGACCGCGTCGTCCGGCCGGCGCAGGAAGGACGCCTCGACGTGGGTCGCGCGAGCGCGATCGCCTGGCTTGCGGTGGGGGCGATGGCGCTCGTGTACGTGGTCCGTCAAGCGGCGGCCGTCGTGCGGCTGCGCCTCATGGCGGTGCTCGGCGAATGGGTGGCGCGCGACCTGCGTGCCGAGCTGTACGAGCACCTGCAGCGCCTGAGCATCGCGTTCTACTCGCGCAAGCGCACGGGGAGTTTGATCACGCGGGTGTCGGCCGATACGGACCGGTTGTGGGAGTTTCTCGCCTTCGGCGTGGTGGACGTGTCGCTGTCGCTGGTGATGCTGGCGGGGCTCGGGGCGGTGCTGCTCTCGCTCGACTGGCGGCTCGGTCTGGTGATGACGCTGCCCGTGCCGCTGTTCTGCTGGGCGATCTACCGGCATGGCGAGACGTTGAACCGCGTGTTCCTGCGCGTCTGGCGCAAGTGGTCCCGGCTGACCGACGTGTTGTCGGACACCCTGCCCGGGGTCCGCGTGGTCAAGGCATTCAACCAGGAGGCGCGCGAGATCGCGCGGTTCGATGGGCACAACGACGACGTCACGGGCGAGATCAACCGGCTGCATGGCATCTGGACGACCTTCTGGCCGTTGCTGATGCTGGCCGTGCACGCGACCACGCTGGGCGTGTGGGTGCTGGCCGTGCCGCGCCTGTTGGGCCTCGGGCCCGCGCTGTCGGCGGGAGCGTTCGTGTCGTTCCTGTTGTACACGACGATGTTCGTCGCCCCGATCGAGGTGATCGGGCAGATGGCGCGCACCGTGCAGCGCGCCACCACCTCGGCGCACCGGGTGTTCGAGGTGCTGGACACCGAGCCCGAGGTCACCGACGCGCCCCGGGCGGTGCGGCTCGAGCCGGTGCGCGGCCGGGTAACGTTCGAGCACGTGACCTTCGCCTACGACGGCGTGCGTCAGGTGCTGCGCGGCGTGAGCTTCGAGGTGGCGGCGGGCGAGCTGATCGGGCTGGTGGGGCCGTCGGGCGGCGGCAAGACGACGATCGTGAACCTGATCGCGCGCTTTTACGACGTCACCGGCGGAACGATCCGGATCGACGGCGTCGACATCCGGCAGCTCGAGACCGGCCACTACCGCCGCCAGATCGGGATGGTGCTCCAGGATCCGTATCTGTTTCACGGCACGGTGCTCGAGAACATCCGGTACGGCTTGCCGGTGGCGTCGCTCGAGCAGGTCGTCGCGGCGTCGCAGGCCGCGAACGCCCACGATTTCATCTGCAAGCTGCAGCACGGTTACGACACCGTGGTGGGCGAGCGGGGACACACGCTCTCGGGCGGCGAGCGCCAGCGCGTGTCGATCGCGCGGGCGATCCTGCACGACCCGCGCATCCTGATCCTCGACGAGGCGACGTCGAGCGTCGATACGGAGACGGAGCGAGAGATCCAGCAGGCGCTGGAGCGGCTGATCGCGGGCCGGACGGTGTTCGCCATCGCGCACCGGCTGTCGAC
>DATDFC010000236.1:0-15161 GCA_036522815.1 Gemmatimonadales bacterium
TGACGAAGGTTGGTGGAGGTTGTCGAGGTTGAGAAGGAGATGCAGCGCGTCGGCATCGATGATCGTCGGGATCGGTCGGCGACTCAGCACGTCAGCCACCAAAGCGGCGCGCGGCTCCGTCCTCCCCCGCCGCGAGACTTCGTGGTGGAGCACGAATCGGAAGCCCGGGTCGCGGACGCCGTGCCGACCAAGTCCGCTCCGCCAGCCGGTGAGATCGAGACGTACGACGGCACGCTCGATTTCAACACGGTGGCGCACGACGCCGCCAAGGCTGAAGGGCTCGAGGTGCAGGAAGAGGTGGAGCTCAAACCGCAGGACCTGGTGGTCGAAGGGCTGGCGCACACGCAGTACGAGAGCGTGCAGGCGCCGCCGCCCGGAGTCCCCGAGCCCGAGGACGAGCTGCCGACCATCGACCTGCCGTTGATCATGCCCGATGATGTCCGGGGAGCGGCGCCCCCCGCCGCCGCAGCCCAGCGGGCGCCCGCTGCTCCGGAGGGCGCCGCTCCGCCCACGCCGGCGGCCGTGACGCTGTCCGACGACGACGGCGCGGCCGACACGGCGGCGCTGTCGCGCGCCGAGCCGGTCGTCACGGAAACCATGGCGGAGCTGTATTTGCGACAAGGACACCGGGACGAGGCGCTGCGCGTCTATCAGGCGTTGCTCGCCCAGCGACCTGGGGACCCGCGGCTGCGGGCGCGCGTCGCCGGCCTGGCGTCGAGCGACTCGCGAGCGGGCGGCGCGGAGACGGGGGAGTCGGTACCGACCTTCTTGCGGAGAATCCTGGCGGCCCGGCTGCCGGCTCCGGGCCCGACCGCACTGCCCGATCCGGAGCCGTTGCCCGACCTCGAGTCACTCGGTTCGCCGCTCGACGGTGCGTTCGCCATCGCGCCGCCCGAGCCCGAGGCGGCGCCCGAAATCGTGGCGCCCGGCGAGGCCAGCCGGCCCGCCGCTGACAGCATCACGCTCGACGCGGTGTTCGGCGAGGAGGCCCCGCGGACCCCGGCTGCGGGAGACGCCAGCGCGCGACGGCCCGAGGAGCCGGCACCCGCGACTCCACCCCCGCCCGGCGGGTTTTCGTTCGACCAGTTCTTCAGCCCGCCGCCCGCTCCGGCGGCCGGCACCCCTCCGTCAGCCGAAGCGGGCGCGGCGCCTGCCGGTCCGGCCCGCGGCTCCGGGTCGAGGGGCCGGCCCCCGATGGAGGACGAGGGCGACCTCGATCAGTTCCAGGCCTGGCTCAGGGGCCTCAAGTCCTAGTGCACATCGCCGTGCTGAACGGCCCCAACCTGAATCTGCTGGGCGAGCGCGAGCCGGAGTTGTACGGGCGGACGACGCTGGCGGAGATCGAGGCGCGCACGCGCGAGCGGGCGCGCGCGCTCGGGATCGACGTGTCCTGGACCCAAACGAATCACGAGGGCGAGCTGGTCGACGCGATCCAGGGGCTGAAGGGCAAGGCGGACGGGCTGGTCATCAATGCCGCGGCGTACACGCACACGAGTCTCGCGGTACGCGACGCCCTGCTCGCGGTCCGCCTGCCGTTCGTCGAAGTGCACCTGTCGAACCTGTTCGCCCGCGAGCCCGAGCGACGGCGCTCGATGCTCGCGGATGCCGCGGTGGGCATGGTGACGGGGTTTGGCGCCGAGAGCTATCGGCTGGGACTCGAGGGCCTGGTCGGCTATCTCCAGGCCCGCCATGGCGCCTGACCGCCGGCGCTCGCGGCAGGAGGCGCTCGTCCGGGCGCTCGACGCCGAAGGACTGGACGGGCTGCTCGTCGCGTCGCGCGCCAACATCCGCTACCTCACCGGGTTCTCCGGCTCGGCGGCCCTCATGGCCGTGACGCGCGGCGACGTGCTGCTCGTGACCGATTTTCGCTACGACGAGCAGGCCCGCGCCGAGGCGGGAACGGTGGCGCGCGTCGAGGTCGAGGGCACGAGCGTGTGGGACCGCTTCTTCCGGGAGCTCGCGACGCTCGGGCCCCTCACGGAGATCGGGTACGAGGCGCACGCCCTCACGGTGCACGACGCCCGCCGCTTCGCCGAGGCGGGCAAGCCGTGGCGCTGGAGGCCGGTCACCGAGCTGGTGGAACGGCTGCGCGCGGCGAAGGACGAGGGCGAGGTCGCGGCGATTCGCGGGGCGGCCCTGCTCGCCGGTGAGGCCCTGCGCCGCACCCTGGGGCAGGTGCGTCCCGGCATGACCGAGCTGGCGATCGCCGGTCTGCTCGAAGGGGCGCTGCGCCAGCTGGGGAGTGAGGGGCATCCCTTTCCGACCATCGTGGCCTCGGGGCCACGCAGCGCGCTGCCGCACGCGCGCTCGAGCAGGCGCGTCGTGGCGATCGGCGAGTGGCTGCTGTTGGACTTCGGGGCCCAAGTCGACGGGTATTGCGCCGACATCACGCGCACCGTGGTCGTGGGCGCCCGCGCCAGCGAGCGGCAGCGCGCGCTGTACGGCGTGGTGTACGACGCGCAGCGGCGGGCGCGCGGCGGCGTGCGCGCGGGGATGAGCGGGCGGGACGCCGACGCGCTGGCCCGGGAGCCGATCGCGGCGCGCGGTCTGGGAGAGGCGTTCGGGCACTCGCTCGGCCACGGGCTGGGGCTCGAGGTGCACGAGGCGCCCCGCCTGTCCAAGACCAACGTCGAGCCGCTGCCCGGCGGCGCGGTGGTCACGGTGGAGCCCGGCGTATACCTGGCGGGCGAGGGCGGCGTGCGCATCGAGGACGATGTGCACCTCCCGTCGGACGGCGGCACGGCGGAGCTGTTGTCGGACGGGCTGACGGACCTCGTGGAGGTCGTGTAGCTTTGGACCCATGAACCTCGACATCATCGCCCAGCTGGTGCAGATCCTGAAGGATGCGCCCGAGCTGGGAGCGATCGAGGTCCGCCGGGGTTTGTTCGGGTCCTGGTCGGTGGTGCGGCTGACCAAGGCCGGCCACCAGACGAACGCCGGCGGTCAGCACCTAGTGGTGGCGCAGGGGCCCGTCGCGGAGCCGGCGCCCCCCACCGCAGCCGCCCAGCGGGCGCCGGCTGCTCCGGGGGGCGCCGGCTCCGCTCCGCCGTCGCAGCTGCTCGAGATCAAGTCGCCCATGGTGGGGACGTTTTACTCCGCTCCGGAGCCGGGCGCCGAGCCCTATGTCAAGGCGGGCAGTCGCGTGGCGCCGCGGCAGGTGGTGTGCATCATCGAGGCGATGAAGATCATGAACGAGATCGAGTCCGAGGTGGCGGGCGTGGTCCGGGAGGTGCTGGTGGAGAACTCCCAGCCCGTCGAGTTCGGACAGACCCTTTTCCGAGTCGACCCCCATGCCTGAAGCTCCCCACAGCGGCCAACCGACCTTCAACTTCAAGGCGGCCATCACGCTCATGGTCCAGCGCAACGCGTCGGACCTGCTCTTGAAAGTGGGCCGGCCGGCGACGATCCGGGTGAATGGCGAGCTGCTGGCGCTGGAGAGCGCACCGCTCAAGCCCGAGGAGCTGAAGTCGCTGGCCGAGCAGATCATGACGCCGCGTCAGGTGAAGGAATTTGCCGAGCACAAGGAGGCCGACTTCGCGATCGGCGTGCCGGGGGTAGGTCGCTTCCGGACCAACGTATACCAGCAGCGCGGCACCGTGGCGTTCGCGTTCCGGGCGATTCCGTATGAAGTCAAAACCATCCGTGACCTGAACCTGCCGCCCGTGCTCGAGGAGATCGGGCTGCGGCCGCGCGGCCTGGTGCTGGTGACGGGCGTGACGGGGTCGGGGAAGTCGACGGCGCTGGCGGCGATGATCAACCACATCAACACCAACCGGCGCGTCAACATCATCACGATCGAGGATCCGATCGAGTTCCTGCACCGCGACAATCTGGCCAACATCTCGCAGCGCGAGGTGGGGAACGACACGCTGTCGTTCAACGCGGCGCTGCGTCACGTGCTGCGCCAGGCGCCCGACGTGATCCTGATCGGCGAGATCCGCGACATGGAGACGCTCGACACGGCGCTCAAGGCGGCCGACACCGGGCACCTGGTGTTTTCGACGCTCCACACGACCGACGCCACGCAGACGATCAATCGCGTGATCTCGTTCTTTCCTCCGCACCAGCACGACGAGGTGCGGCACCTGCTGTCGACGGCGCTGCAGGCGATCGTGTCGCTGCGGCTGGTGCCGCGCAAAGACGGCAAGGGCCGCGTGCCGGCGTCGGAGGTGCTGATCAACACCGCGGCGGTGCAGGAGAACATGCGCGACCTGACCAAGTCACTGTCCATTCCGGACCTGATCGCGCAGGGCTCCGTGCAGTACGGCATGCAGAGCTTCGACCAGTCGCTGTTCCACTGGTACCAGCAGGGGATGGTGAGCTACGAGAGCGCGATCTTCTACGCCACGAACCCGAGCGAGTTCGCGCTGAAGGTATCGGGGGTCGATTCCGGGGAGAGCCAGTCGTTTGGCGGGACCACGGCCGCGGCGGGCTTGCGCGGCGACATCACGCCCTGATGTTCAAGAAGGTGCTGATTGCCAACCGCGGGGAGATCGCCCTGCGGGTGATCCGTGCGTGCAAGGAGCTGGATATCCATACGGTCGCCGTCTACTCGGAGGCGGATCGCGACAGCCTGCACACGCGCTTCGCCGACGACGATGTGTGCATCGGGCGCGCGCCGGCGCGCGACAGCTATCTGAACATTCCGCGCATCATCGCCGCGGCCGAGATCACGGGGGCGGACGCCCTGCACCCCGGCTACGGCTTTCTCGCCGAGAACGCCGAATTCGCCGACATCGTGCGCACGTCGAACATCACGTTCGTCGGACCGACCGGGGATCAGATCCGCCAGATGGGGGACAAGGCCGCGGCCCGCAAGCTCGCCCAAAAGCTCAAGGTGCCCACCGTGCCGGGCTCGCCCGGCGCGGTGGAGGACGCCGACGCGGGGCTCAAGCTGGCCGAGAAGATCGGTTTTCCGGTGATCATCAAGGCGGCGGCGGGTGGGGGCGGGAAGGGGATGCGGGTGGCGCAGGACGGGGAGCAATTCCCGCAGGCGTTTTCGCTCGCGAAGCAGGAAGCCCTGGCCGCCTTCGGCTCGGACGAGGTGTACCTCGAGAAATACCTCGCCCGGCCGCGCCACATCGAGATCCAGATCATGGGCGATACGCACGGGCGGATCATGCACTTGTGCGAGCGGGACTGCTCGGTGCAGCGGCGCCACCAGAAGCTCGTGGAGGAGGCGCCCAGCCCCGTCGTGGACGCCACGCTGCGTCAGGACATCGGCGACTCGGCGGTGCGGCTCGCCGAGGCAATCGGCTACGTGGGAGCGGGGACGATCGAGTTCCTGCTCGACGAGGACGGCTCGTTCTACTTCATGGAGATGAACACGCGGATCCAGGTGGAGCACCCGGTCACCGAGATGTGCACCAATTTCGATCTCGTCAAGGAGCAGATCCGCGTGGCCGCGGGGGAGCCGCTGTCGTTCGTGATGAACGGCAACCGGCTGCGGGGGCACGCCATCGAGTGCCGCGTGAATGCGGAAGATCCGGCCCGCAATTTTCAGCCCAGTCCCGGGACGATCACCGCGTACCACCCGCCAGGCGGACCGGGCGTCCGCGTCGATACCCACATCTACGCGGGCTACACGGTACCGCCGTTCTACGATTCCCTGCTCGCGAAGGTGATCGTCCACGGCAACAGCCGGGCGGAAGCCCTGGCCCGCATGCGCCAGGCGCTCGACTCGTTTATCATTGAAGGCGTGACCACGACCATTCCCTTCCTCAGTCGGGTCATGCGCCATCCCGACTTCGTCGCGGGCCGCGTGGACACCAAGTTTCTCGAGCGCGAGCCGCAGCTGCTTCAGCCACCCGCATGAAGATCGACGTCCACTTCACCCCGCTCGGCCTTGGCGCGGGGGATCTCGCCGGCCGGGGCGTGGTCGTCATCGACGTCCTGCGCGCGACGACCACCATCATCACGGCCCTGGCGAACGGCGCCAAGGCGGTGATCCCCGCCGCGACCTCCGAGGAGGCGGTCCGCCTCGCCTCGAACCTCGAGAAGGACGGGGTGCTCCTGGCCGGTGAGCGTCGCAGTGTGAAAATCGAAGGGTTCGCGCTGGGCAACTCGCCGCGGGAAATGGTCCCGGCGGCGGTGGCGGGCAAGACGATCGTGCTCGCCACTACGAATGGAACGCCCGCGCTGGTCGCCGCGCAGGGCGGGGAGCCCGTGCTGGTGGGCGCCCCCGTGAACTTCAAGGCCCTGGTCGCGCGCGCCCGCGCGCTGCTCGTCGAGCCGCGCGATCTGGTGATCATCTGCGCCGGCCGCGAGAAGCAGTTCGCCATCGAGGATGCCTACACGGCGGGCCGCGTGATCAAGGCCGCGAAGAAGGGTCTCCGCAAGCTGGCCCTGAACGACGCGGCCCGCGCGGCCCTCGCGCTCACGGACGAGCTGCCCGGCTGGGCCGAGGCGCTGGAGGGCTCCGAGGCGGCCCACCAGCTCGGCGACGTCGATCTGGCAGAGGACGTCGCCTTCGCCGCCAAGCCGGATCGGTTCGGCGTCGTCCCCACCTACGCGGACCGCCGCATCACATGAACGCGAAGGCGCGCCAGGAGCTGATCGGTATCGGCGCCCTCGTCGTCGGGCTGTTCCTCGGACTCACGCTGCTGCGCCTTCCCATCACGGGGAGCTGGGGCGACCGCATCGGATCGCTGTTGTGGCGGGCGCTCGGCGCCGGCTCCGCGGTGGTGCCGTTGCTGGGCCTCGGTTGGGCGCTCGCGGCATTCGAGCGCCTCGGCAGTCTCTCGTGGGGCCGAACGGCCGCGCTCGGCGCGGGTCTCGTGCTGCTGTTGCCCTACGGCATCGGCACGCTCACCGGCGCCCGCTTCCCGGCGGACTATGCGGCGTGGAGCCCCACCCAGCGGCTCGTCGGCGTGGCGCCCGCGCTCGTGGCGCACGGCATCCATCAGGCGGTGGGCACGGCGGGAGGAGCCCTGGTCGGCCTGTTCGCGCTCTCGGCGCTGGGGATCCTCACGGTCGGGTGGCATCCGCTGGTCGCGTTGCGGACACGGGAAACGGGAATCGCCAAGCGGGATGCGGGAAACGAGATGCGGGATGCGGGAAAGGCCGCGAGCGCCAAGCGTCAAGCGCAGAAGGGGTCGATGCCCGAGACCGAGCCACGCATCCCCCATCCCGCATCCCGCATCTCGACCAAGTCCAAGCCCACGCATCCCGCATCTCGCATCCCGCATCCCGTCCCACCCGGGGTTCTCATCCCCCCCATCGATCTCCTCAACCCCGCGCCTCCCGAGGACGCCGACGCGGGGCTGGTGCAGATCGAGCAAATGGGCCAGAAGCTCATCGAGACGCTGCAGACGTTCCGCGTGGAAGGCTCGATCGCGGGTCGCACGGTCGGACCGGTCGTGACCCAATACGAAGTGGCACCCGGCCCGGGCGTGAAGGTCGGACGCATCGCCGCCCTGGCCGACGACCTGGCTCTCGCGATGCGGGCGCCGTCGCTGCGCATCGTCGCCCCCATCCCGGGCAAGGCGGCGGTCGGGATCGAGGTGCCCAATCCGATCCCCCGCATGGTGCACGTACGCGAGCTGATCGAGGGCGCCGACTACCAGCGGGCGAGTCGCGCCCTGCCCATCGGACTGGGGAAGAATCTCGAGGGCGAGCCGGTGGTCGCGGATCTCACCAAGATGCCGCACCTCCTGATCGCCGGCGTCACGGGCTCCGGGAAGTCGGTGTGCATCAACACGATCATTACCAGCCTGATCTACACGCACCCACCGGAGCGGCTGAAGCTACTGATGATCGACCCGAAGATGGTCGAGCTCTCGATGTACGAGAAGCTGCCGCACCTGGGCCTGCCGGTGGTCACGAACCACCACAAGGCGGCGAGCGTCCTCAAGTGGGCGGTGTGGGAAATGGAGCGGCGCTACCGCCTGCTGCACGCCAACCACGCTCGCAACATCGTCGACTTCAACAAGAAGGTCGAGGACCGGAAGCCGCTCAAGGGGCCGCGTGAGACGCTCGCAACGCAGGCCGGACTCCAGAAGGAGCTGCCGCTCGACGGCGAGTACGCTGGCGGGATCGTGCCGTACATCGTGCTGATCGTGGACGAGCTCGCGGACCTGATGCTCACGGTGCAAGGCGAAATCGAGACGCCCCTGGCCACGCTGGCACAGAAGGCGCGCGCCATCGGGATTCATCTCGTCCTGGCGACCCAGCGCCCCTCGGTGAACGTGATCACCGGCCTCATCAAGGCCAACTTCCCCTGCCGCGTCGCGTTCCGCGTATCGGCCAAGGTGGACAGCCGCACCATCCTGGACCAGAACGGGGCGGAGACGCTGCTCGGCAACGGCGACATGCTGTTCCTGCCGCCCGGCAAGAGCGAGCCGCAGCGCGTGCAGGGCGCGTTCATCTCGACCGAGGAGACGGAGCGGTTGATGGACTGGTACAAGGCCCACGCCGAGCGCGCGGCGGCACCGGCCGGCGCGAGCATCGACGAGCAGGTCGCGGCGCTCGAGGAGGCCGAGAAAGCGGAGGACGAGGGACGCGGCACGGGGGAGGAGGGCACCCCCGGGGAACGCGACTCGCTGTTCCGTCAGGCCGCCGAGGTGTGCATTCAGAATCAGCTCGGCTCGACCTCGCTGCTGCAGCGGCGCATGAGCATCGGGTACGGGCGCGCCGCCCGCATCATCGATCAGCTCGAGCTCGCCGGGATTCTCGGCCCCGCCAACGGGTCCAAGCCGCGCGATGTGCTGGTCGGCTTGGAGGAGCTGGATGAGATCTGTCGCGCCTAAGTCGATCCCTTTTGAAACCCACAAAACCAGCAAAACCCCCAAATGACTTGCGTGGCCGGTCGTCGTGATATACTATGGCGGCGGTGCGGTGGGGCTGGGCAGATGCGGGGACGCAACGAAAATCGTGTCACGATGACACGGATCGCACCAGCGCAGTTCATCATCGCTGCTCAGAGCAAACCCGTCGAAAGACGGTGACGCAGAGTCACGGGACTACGGCGACGCCACGTCGCTAGGTCAGCCGGGCCGCCAGCGAATCGACCATCAGGTCTCGCGGCGGCTCTTCTGTTTCATGCGCCAGCCCCAAGAGACCCCGAGGTGAGGTAACGCAACCGGGGGGCAGCATGCCGTTTGGATTCAAGCTGTCGCATCGTCTCTCGTTGACCAAAGCGGCGGTCGTGGATTCTCCCTCCCGCCGCGCGTTCCACACTTCCCCCCTTCCATCCGTCTCCGCGGAGCAGCAACCATGACCTTCAAGCACAAGCTGGCGTGCCGGTTGGCGCTCATCAGAGACCGCGCGTGGCCCGTCGCGGCGCTCGCTGCCGTGGCGGTGCTCGCTTGTGAACGCCCGGTCGCGGTCACGGACCCGGGTGCAACGCTCGCCCAGTTCTTCGTCACCCCGCAAACGGCCACCCTGCAGCAAAACGCTACTCAGGACTTCACCGCGGTCGGCTTGACCACCACGGGGGACACGGCGTCGATCGCCGTGGCGTGGAGTACCACCGGGGGCGCCATCGACACGAGCAGCAATCATGGCCGCCATTACGGTCATTATCACGGGACCGCGTGCGGCGGCTACACCGTGACCGCCACCAGCAGCCCCGGAGGCAAGCAGGCCGAGGCGAGCGTGACGGTCCTGTGCCCCAGCGCCGTCCCCGTGGATACCGTGCTCGTCAGCCCCCCGACGGCCAGCCTGGTGGTGGGGAATACGGTCCAGCTGAGCGCGCTGGTGGAAGACTCCGCGGGGAATCCGCTCGCCGGACGGACCGTCACGTGGACGAGCGACAACGCGGGCGTCGCGAGTGTGAGCGCGAGCGGGCTCGTGACCGGCACGGGGGCGGGGACCGCGACGATCGCAGCGACCAGCGGGGGTAAGAGTGGCACCGCCACGATCTCCGTGCAGGCCGCCTCAATCCCCGTCGCTGCAGTGACGGTAAGCCCGGGGTCGGCCACCGTGTTGGTCGGGCAGACGGTGCAGTTGACCGCGACCCCGAAGGACGCGGGCGGCAACCCGCTGGCCGGGAGGAGCGTGACATGGTCCAGCGGCAACACGACCGTGGCCACGGTGAGCGGCAGCGGTCTGGTGACGGCGCGGGCCGCGGGATCCACGACGATCACGGCGACGAGCGAGGGGCAGAGTGGCACGGCGTCGCTGACGGTGACCGTCGTACCGGTCGCCTCGGTGACGGTGAGCCCGGGGTCGGCCGCCCTGCTGGTCGGGCAGACGGTGCAGCTGACCGCGACTCCGAAGGACTCGGCCGGCAACCCGCTGGCCGGGAGGAGTGTGACATGGTCGAGCGGCAACACGACCGTGGCCACAGTGAACGGCAGTGGGCTCGTGACGGCGCGGGCCGCCGGCTCCGCGACGATCACCGCGACCAGCGGGGGACAGAGCGGCACGGCGTCACTGACCGTGACCGTCGTACCAGTCGCCTCCGTGACCGTGAGCCCGGCTGCGGCGAGTGTTGCCGTGGGCAGCACGCTGCAGCTCACCGCGACCGCCAAGGACTCGGCCGGGAATCCGCTCACCGGCCGGACAATCGCCTGGACGTCGAGCAACGGGGCAGTGGCCACGGTGAGTGCCTCCGGGCTCGTGACGGGTGTGACCGTGGGCGGCGCCACGATCTCCGCGACGAGCGCGGGCAAGAGCGGTACGGCCGCCATCACGGTGACGGCGGCGCCCCCGCCCGGGAGTTGCGTCAGCGTGTGTCACTACGTCGATCCGGCGGGCAGTGACGGCAATCCGGGCACCAGCACGGCCCCGTGGCGCACGATCCAGCACGCGGCCGACGTGATGAGCCCGGGTGACACCGTGATCGTGAACGACGGCGTCTACACCGGCGGCACCAATGTCGTGACGGTGAGCCGCAGCGGCACCACGAGCGCCTGGTTGGTGTTCCGCGCCGCGCATCGCTGGGGTGCGGTGATCGACGGCCAGAACAACAGCTCGACGGTGGGCTTCGAGGTGAACGGCAACTACGTTCGCATCGAAGGCTTCGAAGTTCGCTATACCAGCCGCTACGGCATCGACGCCTACGGTGGGTCGGAGAGCGTCGGCGGCAACCACGACGTCACGGTCGTGCAGAACCACATTCACGATATCGGGCACATCTGCACCGGGGACGTCGGCGGCATCGTGGGTGTGGATGCCTACTCCGACAACCTCACGATCGAGCGCAACGTCATTCACGACGTGGGACGGCTCGGGCCGGGCGAGCAGGGGTGCGTGGAGCCGAACGCCAACTGGCAGAATCACGATCACGGGGTGTATCACGGCATCGGCAACAACCTCGTGATCCGCAACAACGTGTTCTACAACTTCACCCACGGTTGGGCGATCCAGCGCTACAACGGCAACGGCGCGGTGACGACCGGGCTGACGATCGTGAACAATACCTTCGCCTTCCCGAATCCGTGGCGCGACGGCCAGATCATCATCGCGACGGGGGTGACCAACCTGCTGATCGCGAACAACATCTTCTACCAGCCCACCACCGCCGGGGTGTGGTTCGACACGGGCGGTTTGAGCAATGTGACACTGTCCAATAACCTGTCGTTTGGCGGTGCCGTGAGCGAGGGTCTGTCCGCTATGACGTCGGTGGGCAATCTCGTCAACGTCGACCCCCGGTTCGTCAGCGTCTCCGGGCCCGACTTCCACGTGCAGTCGGGGAGCCCGGCGATCGGTGCGGGCATGACGCTGTCGAGCGTGCCGAACGATTTCGACGGCTACGTTCGGAGTGGCGCGTATACGATCGGAGCCTACCAGTTCCATTGAGCTGACGCCCCAACCGGTGCCAGGCTAGTTACCGCACGGTAGCGCCGCACAGCCCGGAGGGAGCTCGCGAGCTGCGAGCTTCTTCCGGGCTCGGGCGTTTACAGCTGTGGAGGGTGCGCCACAGGTCTGCCCCGGTCGTGTTCGTGCGGCGGTCGGCATAGTTCTTGACCCCTCCCCGTGGGATGATGGTGCACGGGCTCGGACCCTGGGACACTCTCGACCGCGGGCTCCCCGCGGGGGTAGCGGCGCGATGTGCGGGATCGTAGGGATCGTCGGCCTCACGCGACCGGTCGACGTGGCCGCGCTGCAGCGGATGAACGATCGCCAGCGGCATCGGGGGCCGGATGGCGAGGGGTTCCTGCTGGCGTGGCCGAACGGCGGAGGGAACCGGTTCCGACACGCGTTTCTGCCCCACACCAACCGGTGGGACGCGGCCACTCCCGTCACGGTGGGATTGGGACACCGACGCCTGGCGATTCTCGATCTGTCCGACCGGGGCCTGCAACCCCTGACGGTGGGCGACTCCGACGTCTGGATCGTGTTTAACGGCGAGATCTACAATCATCAGGAGCTGCGCGCCGAGCTCGAGACGCTGGGGCATTGCTTCACCACCCGCACCGATACGGAAGTGCTGCTGCAGGCCTACCGGCGGTGGGGCGAAGACTGTCTCGGGCGGCTCGACGGCATGTTCGCGTTCGCCGTGTGGGACGGTCCGCGGGGCCGGCTGTTCTGCGCCCGCGACCGCCTCGGGATCAAGCCCTTCTACTACGCGACCCCTCCGGGGGCGTTCATCTTCGCCTCCGAGATCAAAGCCCTGCTCGCGTACCCGGGCCTCGCGGCGCAGCCCGACGACGAGGCGGTGGTGGGCTTTCTGGTGCATGCCAATTGCGACTACGGCGAGCGCACGCTGCTCGCAGCGGTGAAGGCGCTGGCGCCGGCCCACGCGCTGACGCTGGACGCGGCGACGGGGCGGTTCGCGCCCCGCGCCTACTGGCGGCTCGAGCCGGCGGCGCAGAACGGGGCCGGGGACGCGACCCGGATCGACGGCCTGCGCGACCTGCTGCTGGCGACGACGCGGCGGCACCTGATCAGCGACGTGCCGGTGGGGAGCTGCCTTTCGGGCGGGCTCGATTCCTCGACGGTCGTCTCACTGATCGGGAAGATCTGGCGCGAGCAGCCGGACGCGGCCCAGGCCCTGGGGGACTGCTTCAACACGTTCACCGCGTGCTACGAGCAGCGGGAGGTCGACGAGCGGGAGTACGCGCTGGCGGTGGCGCACTCGGTCGGCGCCAACCCGCACCTGGTGTTTCCCGCGCCCGACGACTTCCTGGAGACCTTCGCGCGCATGGCGTGGCATCAGGACATGCCGTTCGGCGAGATGACCTACTACGCGCAATGGCGCGTGATGCGGGCCGCGAAGGACGCGGGTGTGAAGGTGCTGTTGGACGGCCAGGGAGGCGACGAGGTGTTCGGCGGCTACGCCAAGTTCCGCTACGCCTATCTCGCCTCGCTGCTCCGGTCGGGTCGGTGGATCGGGCTGGCGAAGGAGTTCGGTGCGACCGTGCTGCAGGGCGATCGCTACGTGCTGAACATCCGGAACGGATACCGCTACCTGCCGCGGCAGCTGCGCCGCGTGCTGGGCGTCGATTCGCTGTTGCGCCGGGCGCTGCGCGGCGACTGGGATCGCGCCGTGATGGGCGAGAGCACGCCGGCGACCCGCTGGTGGCGCTACGCGTCGCACAACGGCGACGGCGCGTCGCCCGCCACCGTGATGCAGCGGATGCAGGTGGACGACATCATGGTCGACACGCTGCCGATGCTCCTGCGGATGGAGGATCGCTCGTCTATGGCGTTCTCCCTCGAGGCGCGCGTGCCGCTCCTCGACCATCACGTCGTGGAATACGGGCTCTCACTGCCCGACCGGCTCAAGATCCAGCACGGCTGGAGCAAGTTCGCCATGCGCCAGGCGCTGCAGGGGATCATCCCCGACATCGTGCGGCAGCGCAAAACGAAGCTCGGGTTCGCGGTCCCGGGTTGCCAGTGGCTGACGCGGGAGCTGCGGCCGCATGTCAGCGCCCTGATCGAGGACTCACTCAAGTCCGCGAAGTACGTCGATCCCGAGGTGCTGCGGCGCTGGTACCGGGAGTCCGCGAACCCCGGCCGCGCCCAGCGCGCGGAAGCCTATCTCGGCCTGTTCCGCCTGTTGTCGCTGGAGATGTGGATGCGGGCCTTCAGCATCAGCTAGTCGCAGGAAGCGCCGGCCCTTCGAGCCCCGTCCCCCAGGGCCAGTCGCCGTCGCCGCGATTCAAGTGTATCGCCCGGCCGGCGGGATCGACGGCGAAGACCAGTTCTGCAAGTGCCGGAGAGGGCGCGAACAGCCACGACGAGGGACCACGCAGGAACCCGGCCCGGGAGAGCGCGCGGCGCCAGGCGCGGTGGCTCTGGTTCGAGATTATCAGGTCCACGCGGCGCTCCGTCAGCGCATCGCAGCTCGCCCGCACCACGGCCGTGGCGTCTTCCGGAGCGGCAAACGTGTCCACGATGGTCCCCACGCGCATCCCGCCGAAGTGCTCGCTCGACCCGGGCAGCGAGTCCTGCACCACCGCCCAGCCGATGGCCCCGTCGCCGCGCGCGATGCGCAGCCGGATGAACGCGCCGCTGTCGGGCGGATACGTGGCGTTCAGCGCCGCCGCGTCCCGGCCGCCGACGAACGAGTAGCGCGGCGCGTTGGCCGCCCAAATCACGTCCGCCCAATCGCCGAAGCGCTGCACCTCGTCGATCCGCACGGGAGCGGGCCGGCGCGCGCCAGCCCGCAGCGCCAGGCCGGCGAGGGTCAGGCCCAGCCACGCCACTCCCGTCGCGCTCGCGAGGTCGAGCGCGAAGCGGACGCCCGCGCGTCGCCGCCCGTAGCGCAGCTCGCGAAAGAATCGCGCCGGCCGGACCGGCTTGAAATAGAACGGGACCGATGTGAGGCGCCAGCCGAGCGCGCGGACCAGCCGGGCGATCGGCCGGTCGCGGCCGACCATGCCGACCAGGAACAGCAGCGGCTCCTCCTGGAGAGCAGCCTGCAGCAGGCGGGGAGCCACCAGCGCATAGGTGGGGTCGATGGTGCCTTCGGAGAGCGGCCAATAGAAGCTGCCCACCCGCCGGGAGGCGACACCGGCGGCCCCGCGCCCTACGACGGCGTCCTGGCGCTTCAGCACGTACGCGCCCCGCACCGCGTCGTCCTCGAGCAGCAGGAAGTACTCCTGCCACACGGGGACGCCGTCGGCCTGAGGCAGCCAGTCGGGGACGGACGTCTCGGGGAACCGCCAGCGGGCGCCGGCGCGGGCCAGCCGCTGGTTGAAGGCACGCACCGCGGGCGCGTGCTCCGGGGCGAACCGCACGGCGCGGCGGCGCCCGACGCGCGCGGGACCCGA
>DATDFC010000237.1:0-13338 GCA_036522815.1 Gemmatimonadales bacterium
GCGGTGTGGAAGAGGATGGAGCGCGCGCGCATGGGGTCGAGTGTCGAAAAGGTTGACAGTGCGGCGGGAGCGAGCCAACATAGGGAGGCAGCCCGACCGCGTCAATTGCGTGCGTCTCTCCCGGTCCTCGTCGTCGCCGTATTCGCGGCGGCTCGCCTCGCCGCGCAGCAGGAGCCGCAGCGGGTGGTTCGTGGGCTTTCCTTCGAGGGCAATCACGCGATCGATGGCTACACGCTGAGCGCCGCGATTGCTACCACCAATTCGAGCACGTTCGCGACCAGCCCCTGGCTGCGCTGGCTCGGACTCGGCGAGAAGCGGCCCTTCAACGAGCTCGAGTTCCGCCGCGACGTGGTGCGCCTGCTGCTGTTGTATCGCCAGAGCGGGTATATGAACGCGGTGATCGACACCGTGGTGCGCCGTGAGGCGCGGGACGTGTACGTGACGTTCCGGATCTATGAGGGCGACCCGGTGCGCCTCACCACGCTGGACGTGCTCGGTGTCGACTCGATCCTCGACGTGCCGGCCCTGAAGCGCGCGTTGCCGCTCCAGGTGGGGGACCCCTTCAACCGGGGGCTGTTCCAGGCGTCCGCCGACACGATCGTGGGCCGGCTCAAGAACCGCGGATACCCGTATGCCGATGTGCTGAAGAACTACGACGTGGACGCGGCCGCGCTGCGGGCGGTGGCGGCGCTCGAGGCCGTCCCCGGTCGGCGGATGCGGGTGGGCGAGGTGATCATCACGGGTGCGGGCCACGTCGACACGACCAGCGTGCGGCGCATGCTCTCGGTGCGGCCGGGGGAGTGGTTCCGGCAGGATCAGCTGTATGTGACGCAGCGCGACCTGTACGGCCTGGGGATGTTCCGCTCGGTCAACGTGGTACTGGCCGACTCGGTGCCCCCCCCCCGGCCCGGCGGAGACTCGACCGTACGAGTGATCGTGCGGGTGTCCGAGGCGCCGCTGCACCGCATCGGGTTCGGGGCGGGGTACGGCTCGCTCGACTGCTTCCGGGTGCAGAGCGGCTGGACGGTGTACGATTTCTTGGGGGGCGCGCGCTCGCTCGACGTCACCGGCCAGCTCTCGAAGCTCGGCGTCGGCGTTCCCGCGGATGCGGGGTTCAAGGAGAATGTGTGTCACCCCCTTCGCAACGACCCGACGTCCGACACCGCCAATTACAACGCGACGGTGACGCTGCGACAGCCGGCGTTCCTGTCCCCCCGTCACACCGCGAGCTTTGCGCTGTTCGCCGAGCGGCGCTCGGAGTTCGACGCCTACACCCGCCAGGCGGTGGGCGCGAACCTCGCGGTGACCTTCAACGCGCGCCGCAACATTCCCGTCACGCTCGGCTACAGCTATTCGGTGGGGCGGACCACGGCCGAGCCGGCGATCTACTGCCAGCTGTTCCGGCTGTGCGACGCGTCCGAGCAGGCGTTCCTCGCCAACCGCCGGCGCTTCGGGGCGGTGACGATTTCGGGCGTGCGGAACCAGACGAACTCGGTGCTCGACCCGACGGCGGGGGGCGTCGTGACCGCGTCGCTGACGCACTCATCGCGGCTGGTCGGATCGGACACGCTGTACGAGTTCAACCGCGGCCAGGTCGAGGTGTCGCATTACTATCCCATCGGCCGGCGCGGGGCCTTCGCGTGGCGGCTCTTGAGCGGAACGATCCTGCCGGCGCGCCGGATCTCTTTCGCGCGGCAGAGCGTGCGGTTCGTGCCCCCGGACCAGCGGTTCTACGGCGGGGGTCCCAACTCGGTGCGCGGGTACGCCCGCAACGAGCTCGGTCCGCGCGTGTACGTCCAACCAATCGACGTGAACGGCGACACCCTCCCGATTCAGGCCTCGGCCACCGGCGGCAACGCCATCTTCGTGGCGAATGCCGAGTTCCGATTCCCGACGCCGCTCTTTCCCGACCGCATGCGGGTGGCCTTGTTTGCCGACATGGGGCAGGTGTGGGAGCGGGACGTCGCGACCGTGGGAGGCGTGCGATTCACGCCCGGCCTCGGCGTCCGGTTCGTGACGCCGCTCGGCCCCGTGCGCCTGGACGCGGCGTACAACGGTTACCCCGAGGAGCCCGGCCCCCTCTACCTGCTGAACCAGACGACCGGCAGCCTCACCGCGGTGACTGACTCGAGTGGGAACCAGAAGATCGTCCGCCCGGCGCTCCCCGGCGGCTTCTGGCGCCGGATCGTGGTCCAGTTCGCCGTGGGACAGGCGTTCTGATGGTCCGCCGCTCCCTCGGTGTCGCGCTGTGGATGCTCGCCGGGCTGCTCGCCTGCTTCCTGGGCGCCCTCGCCTCGCTCGTCGGCACGGACGCGGGTCGCGTCCTGCTCACGCGCGTGACGGCGGGGGCCCTGCACCAGGTGTTCACGGGCACGATCGAGGTGGGCGACGTCGGTGGCTCGCTGCTCACGGGCCTCACCCTCTCTGAGGTGCGGCTGTACGACGCCGACACGACGCTGGTCGCCTGGCTGCCGCGGGCCGACGTGAGCTACAACCCGTTCGATTTCGCGGCCGGGCGCGTGGTCCTGTTCGAGTTCGACCTGCGCCGGCCCGTGATCAACATCGTGCAGCACCCGAGCGGGCGGCTCAACATCGAGGAGCTGCTGCGGCTGGGCGGGCCCGATACGGGCAAGCACGGGCTGCCGGCCCTCATCCTGTTTCGGAATGTGCGCATCACGGACGGCAGTGTGACGCTGCGTCTGCAGGCGCCCCATGCCGACCCCGGCGATTCGACGCTCGAAATCGCCGCCGGCGGCCCGAACGGCCGGGTGCGGGTGCGGCGCTTCGAGCATCTGGGCGCGCATCTCGGCGCACTGCAGATCTCCTCGCCCCGCGAGCGCGGTATTCGTATCGACGTGTCGCGGCTCGAGTTCGAAGCCACCGACCCGGCGGTCCGGCTCGTCGACCTCGCCGGCCGGCTGCGCGTGATCGGCGACTCGATGGAGGTGCAGGTCGCCCGCGCGCAGCTGCCCGCCTCCACACTGCGCAACGCCCGCGGTGCCGTCCGCTGGCCGCACGGTACCATGCTGTTCGATCTGCGACTGCGTGCCGACTCGGCGACGCTCGGCGATTTCCCGTTCATCGATCGCCGCTTCGCAGGCCCGCCCGCGACGGGAGTGCTGGCGGGAGACGTGCGGGTGCGCTCGCACGGGAGTCGGGTGCTGGAAGTGGGGATCGATTCCCTGCGCCTCGCGTACGCGGGCGGCGGTGTCGCCGGCCGGCTCACCGCGTTGAGCGTGGCGGACTCGGGGCTCGTGGCGCTGCGCGACGCCGAGCTCGATGCCCGCGATTTCGACCTCGAGTTCGCCCGGCCGTTTCTCGATACGCTCCCCTTTGCGGGGCGGCTCAGCGGGCACACGGTCGCCACGGGGCCGCTCACGGCGCTCGCGCTCGAAACCGACTGGTCGTTCCGCGACTCGCTGGTGCCCGGATGGCCCGAGACCCGGCTGCGGGGCAAAGGCGAGGTCAACCTCAAGGCGGCCGACGGCATCCGGTTCCAGCCGTACGCGGTCGAGGCGGCGAGCGTCGACCTGGGCACGGTGGCCCGGCTCGCGCCCGCGGTGCGACTGCACGGTGTCCTCCTCGCCACGGGCAGCCTCGCGGGCCCGCTCAAGAACGCGCAGTTCACGGGCACGCTCGAGCAGCGGGACGGCGACCGGCCGCCCAGTCGCCTGACGGGTGCGGTTCGCCTCGATACGCGCGGCGCGGTGCTCGGCATCTACGCCGACGCGACGGCGGACTCGCTCTCGTTCGACGGGCTCAAGGGCAGCTTCCCCACGCTGCCGTTGCACGGCACCGTGTCCGGACCGATAAAGCTGGCGGGCCCGCTCGGCGCCCTGGAGACCCACGCCGAGCTGCACGCCGGGGAGGGGGGCGACGTGCGCGCCGATGGCCTGCTGGCGCTCGACCTGCCGCATTACGGTGCTCGTGAGTTCGAGCTCGCCACGCGGGACTTGGACCTGGCGCAGTGGCTCAGCGGCGCCCCCCCCTCGCGTCTGGGCCTCACCCTGCGCGGCGCGCTCACGGGCGACAGCGGCGTCGCACCCAACGGCGCGGTGACCGCGCTGCTCGGCCCGTCGCTGTTCGCGGGGGCGGGGCTCGACTCGGGCGGCCTGCGGCTGCGGCTCGCGGATCGCCGCGTGTACGTCGACTCGCTGCGTCTGGCGCAACCGGGGCTCGTCACCACCGGCTCCGGCTCGCTCGGCTGGACGCGCGGCGCGAGCGGGCAGCTGGCGCTCGATTTCGACGCCGACAGCCTGAGCGCGATCGATTCGCTCGTCACCTGGCTCGTGCAGCGGGACAGCGCGGCGCGCGCCGACCCCGACCCCGACCCGCGGCCCAATCGCCCGAATCGTCCGCTCATGGGGTCGGCCCGGGTGGTGGCGACGTTGGGGGGCTCGCTCGACTCGCTCGGCGTCGAGGTGCGCGCCAGCGTCGACCGCGTGGCGTGGCACGGCTGGCAAGTGCCGGCGGGCCGGGTCCGCCTCCAATGGCAGCCGGGTCCCACGCCCACCGTCGCGCTCGAGGCGACGCTCGACTCGCTCGCCTACGGCACGCTCGGGTTCTCGGGGGCGGCGGCGGCCGGGCGCGGGACCCTCGACTCGCTCACCTGGTTCGCCCGCTCGCGCATGGGCGCGGGCGGTGCCTTTCTCGCCGGGGGACGCTTCGCCCGCCGGCCGGGCCCCGCCGGCACGGTGCTCGCCGTGGGGCTGGACTCGCTCGCCGTGCAGCTCCCCGGCGACGTCTGGGTGCTGCAGCGCCCGACCGAGCTCACCGTCACCGATTCGACGGCGCGTGTGAGCAGTCTGGCCCTGGGAAGCGTGTATGGGTCGGGCAAGCTCACGCTCGAGGGTGACCTCCCCACGCGCGGCCGGGCCGATGCGCACCTGCAGCTCGAAGCCTTCCCGCTGGCGGGCGTGTACGCGCTGCTGGAGCAGGACACCGCCGGCGTGGGGGGGACGGTGAGCGCGACCGCCGGGCTCTCGGGAAGCCGGGCCAGTCCGGTGTCGAGCGGCTCCTTCTCCCTTTCGAACGGGCGGCTCGGCGAGTTCCGCGCCCCCTTTGTCGACGGCACCTTCGAGTACCACGACCGCCGGCTGAGCACGGCGGTGCACCTGTGGCGCTCCGGCCAGCAGATCCTCGCCGTGCAGGCGTTCCTCCCGCTGGACCTCGCCATGATGCCGGTAGAGCGCCGGCAGCTTCCCGATACGCTGTCGGTGCGGGCGACGGCCGACAGCGTGGATCTCGCCGTGCTGGAAGCGCTCACGCCCGCGGTGCGCCAGGTGGCCGGCGTGTTCTCGACCGACCTGGGGATCGCGGGGACGTGGGACGCCCCCCGGCTGCGGGGCGCCCTACAGGTCGCCGACGCCGCCGCGACCATTCCGGCCCTGAACGTCCGTTACGAAGGCGTGAACGGCCGGCTGGCGCTCTCGGGCGATACGATCGCCGTGCAGTCGCTGTCGGCGTCGAGCGAGCGGGGCCGCGCCGACGTATCCGGCGTGGTGCGCCTCGAGCGGCTCACCCACCCCGTGCTCGACCTCCGCATCGCCGCCGACCAGTTCAAGGCTTTGGACCTGAAGAACAACGTGGCGATCACGGCCAGCGGCCGGCTCACGCTGCAGGGGCCGGTGTTCGGCGCCACCCTGTCCGGCCAGGTCAACGCGACGTCGGGCGTCCTCTATTTCGCGGACCTCGTGCAGAAGCGTATCGTGAACCTGGACGAGCTCGCCGACACGTCGCTCGCCTCGCTGGTCGAGCAGCAAAGCCTCGGCCCGGAGTTCCAGAACGTGTTCCTCGACAGCCTGCGGATCGACGACCTGGGGCTCGAGATGGGGAACGACGTCTGGTTGCGCTCGAACGAGGCCAACATTCAGCTTGCGGGCTCGGTGCGACTCACCAAGCGGCGCAACCTGTATCTCGTGAGCGGCACCTTGCAGGCGGTGCGGGGCACGTATCGCCTCAAGGTCGGGCCGGTGTCGCGTGAGTTCGTCGTCTCACAGGGAACGGTGCGGTACTTTGGTACGCCCGACCAGGACGCGGCGCTCGACATCGAAGCGAAGCACGTCGTGCACCTCCCCGCGCCCACGCCGATCAACCCGACCGGTGATGTCACCGTTGCGGCCCACATTACGGGCACACTGCTCGAGCCCAAAGTCGCCCTCACCGCCGAGAAGCAGGAGCTGTCCCAGACCGAGGTGATTTCCTACCTCCTGTTCGGAAAGAGCAGCGTGGACCTGGCGGGCGATCAAGGCGGCATCGCGGAGCGGAGCGCCCTCTCGGTCCTGTCGGGTGAAATCGAGCAGACGATCGTGTCCGGTGGCGTGCCCGTGGACTACGTCGAGATTCAGCCGGGCGGCGGCGGGCAGGGAATGCCGCTGTCCAGCCTGCAGCTCGCCGTGGGCCGTCAGCTCGGTCCGAAGACGTTTCTCGTAGTGAACGCCGGCTATTGCCAGGGAGGGGTGCAGGTGCAGAACCTGCTCGGCTTGTCGCTGCAGTTCCGGATCAGCCCCGAGTGGCGCACCGAAGCCAGCTTCGCGCCGGTGCAGACGTGCCTGCCCGACGTTCCGGGCGGCGGGCAGGCGACCACCGTGCCCCGCCAGGTGGGTCTCGACCTGTTCTGGGAGCGGCGCTACTGAGCATGACGCGGGCCCTGTTGATCGCCAACCCGGCGGCGGCGCGCACCGATGCGCGGGCCGTGACGGCGATTCGCGACACGCTGCGCCGCGGCGGCTGGACCGTCGAGGTCCGCGCCACGGCGCAGGCGGGCGACGCGCGTCGCTTCGCGCGCGAGGCGACCGAGCAAGGCTTCGACGTCCTGGTGTGTTACGGCGGCGACGGCACGGCGATGGAAATCGCCGCCGGGGCGGCGGACGGCGGCATCCCCCTCGGACTCGTCCCGGGCGGGACGGGCAACCTGCTGGCGGGCAACCTGCGACTGCCGCGGGGTGCCGCGGCGGCGGCACGCGTGATCCTCGCGGGCCGGACGGCGGCGATCGACCTGGGCACGGTAGAGCGCCCGGACGGCACGCATTACTTCGCCGTGTGCAGCGGCACCGGGTTCGACGCCCGTCTCATGGCGCGGACGGGGGCGGCCGAGAAGCGCCGCTGGAAGATGGCGGCCTATGTGATGCACGCCTTCGCCACCCTCCCCGACGTGACGAGCCCGCTGCATCGGGTGACGGTGGACGGTGTGGCGCACGAGCTGCCGGCGGCGATGGTGCTGGTGGCGAACTGCGGCGAGCTGGTGCCCCCGTTCCTGCGGCTGCGCGACAACGTGGCCCCCGACGACGGCTGGCTCGACGTGCTGGTGCTCCGAGCCGACGGGGCGCTCGAGAGCCTCAGCGCATTCTTCGAGCTGTTGCGGCGGCCGCGCAATGGCGCGCGGCGGCTGTGGTTCGGGCGCGGCCGTACGGTGCGGGTGGAGGTGCTCGAGGGGCCGCCCCGGCCGATGCAGCTCGACGGCGAGCCGGCGGGCGACGCGCCGTTCGAGGCCCGGCTGCTGCCCGGCGCCCTGCGCGTGATCGTGGATCCCCGCGCGGCGCCGCTCGGGAAGGCGCATGCCTGACAGCGTATTGCTGATCGACGACGACGCCGACGTGCTGCGCGCGGTGGGGGACTACTTCGACCGCATCGGCTACGAGGTAGGGCGGGCCGACACGGCCCGAGCGGGGCTCGAGGCCTTCGATCGGCTCCGGCCCGACGTGGTGATTCTCGACCTGCATCTGCCCGACGTGGGCGGGCTCGAAGTGCTCGAGCGGCTGCGCTCGCAGGGAGGCTCGGTGATACTGCTCACCGGGCAGGGGGACATCGACACGGCGGTGCGCGCGATGCAGCTCGGGGCCGAGCATTTTCTCACCAAGCCGGTGGATATGAACCATCTCGCGGCCGCCACGGCGCGCGTGTCCGAGAAGATCCGCCTGGTGCGCCAGAACGCGATGCTGCGGGCGCGCGAGCACGAGGACGCGGGGCTCGAGTCGCTGGGCGGGTCGCCGGCGATCCGCGAGCTGGGGCGCCAGATCGAGCTGCTCGCGGCGAGCGAGCGCTCGACGGTGCTGCTGACGGGGGAGAGCGGCACGGGCAAAGGCTGGGTGGCGCGCATCATCCATCACCTCTCGCCGCGGGCGAGCGGTCCGTTCGTCGAGGTGAACTGCGGCGGCCTCTCCGCCACGTTCCTCGAGTCCGAGCTGTTCGGGCACGAGAGGGGTGCGTTCACCGACGCCAAAGAGCGCCGCCAGGGGTTGTTCGAGCTGGCCGACCGCGGAACGATTTTCCTCGACGAGATCGGTGATCTCGCGCCGGAGCTGCAGCCCAAGCTGCTGAAGGTGCTCGAGACGAAGACCTTCCGGCGGCTGGGCGGTAGCCGCGAGATGACGGTGGACGTGCGTCTGGTGGCGGCGACCAATCGCGAGCTCGTCGCGGAGGTGGGCGTCGGCCGCTTCCGCGAGGACCTGTACTATCGTCTGAGCGTCATGCCGCTGCGCCTGCCGGCCGTGCGTGAGCGGTCGCGCGACGACCGGCTCGCGCTCCTGACCCGCATTCTGGCCGACTTCGCGCCGCAGATGCCGGGGTGCCCCAGCGCCTGCAGCGCGGAGGCGCTGGACCGCCTGCTCTCGGCCCCGTGGCCCGGGAACGTGCGCGAGATGCGCAATGTGGTCGAGCGGGCGATGATCCTGGCGCGCGGCGCGGCGCAGCTCGGCGTGGAGCATCTGCCGGCGGATTTGCGCAAGGGGGGCGGGGACAGACGCCACCAGCCGCAGGCGCTCGCGGAGGTGGAGCGCGGGCACATCGAGAAGACCCTCAAATTCCACGGCGGCAACCGTACCCGGGCCGCCCTGGAGCTCGGCATTTCGCGCGCCACGCTGATCAATAAGATTAAGGTGTACGGGCTCGACCTCTGAGGCGACCATGACCGACAAACCGAAACTGATGGAGCACGATGCGATGGTATGCCGCTACTGCGGCAACGAGGAACGCGCGTCGGAGGGCTATCCCTGCGCGGACTGCGGGACCTTCATCTGTCTCATCTGCTCGTTTCGTGGGGTCACGCGCTGCAAGCCGTGTGAGGAGAAGGCGAAGGCGGCGAAGCAGGCTTAGCTCCCGCCACGCCGCTTGCGGATCTCCCGCTGCACGTCGTCCGCCGAGGTCCCGAGCTCCTTCGCGAGCTTCTGCACCGCGTCGCCCACCCCGTCCCAGTCCCCCGCGGCCGCCAGGGCGGCCAGCGCGATATCCTCCACGACGGTGGTGCGCTCCTCCAGGTCGCGCGTCCGCACGGCCACTTCGCGCGCCAGCCACTGCTCCAGCTCGCGCCGGTCGACCTCGAGCTGTCGCTGCCGCAGGGCGCCCTGCAGCGACAGCTCCAGCTCGTCCAGATCGACGGGCTTGATCAGGTAATCGTACGCGCCCAGCTTGAGGCACTCGATGGCGGTGCGCGGCTCGTCGATCGCCGTCAGCATGATGATCGCGAGGTCCGAGTCGGCGGCGAGCGCCTTGGGGACGAGCTCCACGCCGCTCATGTTGGGCATGCGGATGTCGGAGAGCATCACCTGCGGCTGCTCGGCCGCCTGGCGGTCGAGCGCCTCCGCACCGCTCGACGCCTGCAGCACGCGGTAGCCGAGCCGGCTCAGAAACCGGTCCAGCGCCTGGCGGATGCCGTCTTCGTCGTCGACCACCAGCACCGTGGTCGGCTGCTCCTGCGTTGGGGAGTTGGTCATGCGCTAACGTATGTACCCTCTACAAGGCCAGCAAGCCGAGCTAACTTCCGCGTTCCGATGACGTCGTCCGATCCCACCAGCATCACCGCCGTCCCGGGGCTCACCGTGGGTCACTGGACCGACCTGCCGCGGGCGACCGGGTGCACCGTCGTACTCGCGCCCGAGGGCGGGATGCGCGCGGCCGGTGCCGTGCGCGGGCGCGCCACCGGCACGCGCGAACTCGACGCCCTCAACCCGCGCCACCTGGTGAGCCGCATCGACGCCATCCTGCTCACCGGCGGCTCGGCATACGGGCTGGGAGCGGCCGACGGCGTGATGCGCTGGCTGCGCGAGCGCCGTCGCGGACTGCCGCTCGGGCCGGCGGGCGTCGTCCCGATCGTGCCGACCGCCGTCATCTTCGACTTCGATCTGGGGCCCGGCGGCAAGGCCGACCGCTGGCCGACCGCGGACGACGCGTATCGCGCTTGCGGCGCGGCGTCCGCCGACGTTGCCGAGGGCACGGTCGGGGCGGGGACGGGCGCGACCGTGGGCAAGGCGCTGGGGCCCCGTCGCGCCATGAAGGGCGGTGTGGGGACGTGGGCCGCGCGCCGGGGAGAGATCGTGGTGGGCGCCCTGGTCGTGCTCAACGCCGTGGGCGACATCCTGGACGGGACGGGGTCGATCGTCGCGGGCGCGCGCGGCCCGGACGGCCGGTTCGCGGGTGCCCTCGAGCATTTCGCCGCGGGGGGCGCCCCATTCGGCCGCGCCAACACGACGCTCGCCGTGGTGGCGACCAACGCCACGCTCGATCGCACGGCGCTCGAGAGCCTGGCGCACGCGGCGGGGGACGCGCTCGCCCGCCGCATCGTGCCCTACGGCACGCTGTTCGACGGCGACGTCGTCTTCGCCGTGAGCACCGTCGCGACCGCGCCCGCGACGCCGCTCCAAACGGAGGCGTTGGCGGCGCTGGTGGTGCCGGTGGCGGTGGAGCGCGCGGTGCGGCTGGCGCGCGGGCTCGGGGACGTGCCCGGACTGGCCGACGGGGTCGAGCCGTGACCGAGCGTCTCGAGCGCGACGTCGGCGACGTGGCGCGCAAGTGGGTGCCCGACCCGCGACTGGGCGTGTTCGACGTGGCCGTCCTGCCGGCCGCGCTCACCGGGTGTACCACGAGTCGCGACGCCCTGGAAGAGCTGCGTCGCATCGCCGCCGCGGCGGGCCGCGCCGCCGACATCCGCCTCCTACCCGACGCCTCGGTGCGGGACGAGCCCGCGGGCGTGACGACGGCCGCTGTGGCGCCGCTGTTGCGCGAGCCGCGGATCGCGGCCGACCGGGTGAGCGAACTGCTGCACGGTGAGCCGGTGACGCTGCTCGAGCGGCGCGACGGAGCCTGGCTGCGGGTGCGCGCGCCCGACGGCTACCACGGCTGGGCCCACGCGGGTTATGTGGCGACCGGGTCGGACGATTGGGCCGCGGACTGGACCACGCGCGCCACGGCACGATCGCTCGGCGCCGAGCTCAAGTTCGAAGACCGGCGCTTCCGGCTGGCCCTGGGGGCGCGCGTGGTCTTGCGCCGCGACGGGCTGGTGGACACGGCGGACGGGCGCGCGTGGAGCCTCGCGTGGGGCGTGGTGCGGCCGGAAGCGGAGTACCGGGCCGAAGCGCGCCTCGTCGCCGCCCCCGAATGGGCGCAGCGCTGGTTCTCGGGCGCTCCGTACCTGTGGGGGGGACGCACCGAATGGGGCGTCGATTGCTCGGGGATGGTGCAGGCGACGTACGCGGCGCGGGGCGTCAGCCTGCCGCGCGACAGCGATCAGCAGGCGCTGGCGGGCCGCCCGGTCGCGGTTGACGCGGCCGGCGCGGGATACGCCGCCGGGGATGTCCTCTGCTTCGCCGACGGCCGGCGCATTGCGCACGTGGCCTTGTGGGCGGGGGCCGGTCACATCGTGCACTCCGCGCTGGCGCGCGGCGGTGTGGGCTCGGACGACCTGTTCGCCGACACGCCCGCCGCGGAGCGACTGCGAGGCATGCTCGTCGCCGTGCGCCGCCCCGAGACTTCGCGCAGCTGACCGCCTATTTTTCCCGCATGAAGCTCGTCCTCTTCGACATCGACGGCACCCTGCTCTGGACCGACGGCGCCGGTCGGCGCGCGATCCACCGCGCGCTCGTCGACGAGACGGGCACGGCGGGTCCGATCGAGCGCTATCGGTTCGACGGCAAGACCGACCCGCAGATCGTGCGTGAGCTGCTGTCGCTGGCGGGTCACCCGGCGGCGGGGGATGCCAGTCGCATCGACGCCGTGTGCCGCCGCTACGTGGAGCACCTGCGCAGCGAGCTCGCCGCCCCCGCCCGGACGACCAAGCTCATGCCGGGGACGCGCGAGCTGCTCGCCGCCCTCGAGCCGCACGAAGCCGGGCAGCGCGCGCTCGTGGGGCTGTTGACCGGTAATGTGGCCCCCGGCGCGGCGCTGAAGCTGCGCTCGGGGGGACTCGACCCGGCCCGTTTCCAGGTCGGAGCCTACGGCTCGGATTCCGCGCGGCGGGCCGACCTGCCGGCGGTCGCCGCACGGCGCGCGGCGGAGCTCACCGGCCGCCGCTTCGCGGGCGCCGACGTGGTCGTGATCGGCGACACGCCGGACGACATCGCGTGCGGTCGCCCGATCGGTGCACGCAGCGTGGCCGTGGCCACCGGCTCCTACGACGTGGCGGCCCTGCGCGCGGCCGGCGCCACCTACGTGTTCGCGACGCTCACCGACACTTCCGCTGTGCTGGACGCCATCTTCGCGTGAGCCGGTCTGCCCCCCCCCGCGCTCCCGCCCCCCCGGCGGTCGACGAGCTCGAGGTCAAGGCGCGGGTCGAGGATCCCGACGCGCTGCGTGCCGCACTGGTGCGCGCCGGCGCGGTGCTCGAATTCCGGGGCGACATGCTCGACCGGCGCTTCGACCGCCACGACCGGTTGGCGGACCGCGACGAGGTATTGCGGCTGCGGGTGTTCCGGCCGGCCGACGCAGCGCCGGCGTACGGTGTGCTCGCGTGGAAGGGCCCGCACTCCAAACAGGGGCGATACCGTCACCGCGCCGAAGCCGAGGCGCGTGTGGCGGATCCGGAAAGCGTGCTGGCGATCCTCGAGCGGGTCGGGTTCGCCGTGTTGCAGCGCATCGATCGGCGGGTCGAGGTCTACCGGTTGGGGCAGGCGGTGCTGCGGCTCGAGTGGTATCCCGACATGGACGTGCTCATCGAGGTGGAGGGCGAGCCGCCGGCCATCGAGCGGGCGATCGCGGCGACCGGCGTCGCGCGCGAGCGCTTCCTGGCGGAGTCGCTCCCGTACTTCGTCGCCGCCTTCGAGCGGCGCACCGGCCGCGTCGCGTTGCTGGCACGATGACCCCCGGCGTGAAGATCCCGATGCCGCTGCGCGTGCCGGAGCTGGCGTCTTCGCTCGGGCGCCTGTTGGTGCCGCGTCGCCTCGAGGAGCCATGGGTGCCGCTCGACGACGTGCGCGAGGACCTGGCGACGCGCGTGATGGAGCTGGGCGGCCGCGCCCGAGCCGCCGCGGCGCGCGACCAGCGTGAGGAAGTGATCGAGGCAGCGGGCCGGGGCGCGTGGCTGGCGGCGTGGGAAGCCGCGGTGAAGCGGGCGGCCGAGCGCGTGACGGC
>DATDFC010000238.1:0-10493 GCA_036522815.1 Gemmatimonadales bacterium
GAATTGCGGCTACCGGGGTCTCGCCCCGGGACTGCCCACGCAGTAGCTCCGTGATCGATCTCAAGCTGCTGCGCGCCTCGCCTCAGCAGGTGCGCGCTGCGCTCGCCCGGCGCGGCGATCCGAGCCTCACCCGGCTGCTCGACGAGCTCGAGGCGCTCGACATGCGCCGCCGGGCCCTCACCGGTCAGCTCGATCAGCTCAAAGGGGAGCGCAACGAGGCCGCGAAGAGCGACGCCCGCCTCATGAAGGAAAAGGGCGAGCTCCCCGCGGCGGTACGGGAGGGCCGCCGCGCGCTGGGCCAGCGCATCGAAACCCTGGAAGCGGAGCTGCGCGGCATCGAAGCCGCGATCGAGCAAAAGCTGCTGTATGTTCCCAACCTCCCGCTCGCGGACGTCCCGGACGGCGACGACTCGCACAACAAGGTGGTCCGCACCTGGGGCGAGCCCGCGCCGCGGGGCGGCAAGCCGCACTGGGAGCTGGGCGAGACGCTCGGCATGCTGGACCTGGCGCGCGGCGCGAAGCTCTCGGGAACGGGCTTCCCGGTGTTCGTGGGTGCCGGGTCGAGGCTGGTGCGCGGGCTGATCAACTTCATGCTCGATCTCCACACCCGCGAGCACGGGTACGTGGAGGTCGAGCCGCCCTTCCTGGTGCGCCGGGAGAGCATGGTCGGCACCGGCCAGCTCCCCAAGTTCGAAGACGACGCCTACAAGACGACGCCGGACGATCTGTTTCTCGTGCCGACGGCCGAGGTCCCGGTCACGAACCTGCACCGCGACGAGATCCTGGATGGGGCGAAGCTGCCGCTCGCCTACACGGCCTATACGCCGTGCTTTCGGCGCGAGGCGGGCGCCGCCGGCAAGGACACCCGCGGGCTGCTGCGAGTGCATCAGTTCGACAAGGTCGAGCTGGTGCGCTTCTGCCGGCCCGCCGAATCGCCGGCGGAGCACGAGCGGCTGACCGGGCACGCGGAGGCCGTGCTGCAGCGGCTCGAATTGCCGTATCGCGTGGTGCTGATGGCGATCGGGGACCTGGGCTTCGCCGCGGCCAAGAAGTACGACCTCGAGGTCTGGGCTCCCGGAGTGGGGCAGTGGCTCGAAGTCTCGAGCTCGAGCAGCTTCACGGATTTTCAGGCGCGCCGCGCCAACATTCGCCACCGCTCCGGGGCGGGGGCGAAGCCGGAGTTCGTCCATACGCTCAACGCCTCGGGCGTGGCGCTGCCGCGTACCGTCGCCGCCCTGCTCGAAACCCATCAGCAAGCCGACGGGTCCGTGACCGTTCCGCCGGCGCTCGTCCCCTACCTCGGGACCGAGCGCTTCGTGCCATCCGGTGGCTCGTAACGGCGCGCTGCGCCGCGCGGGTCCTCCCGTCGTCGTCGGATTGGCGCTGCTGCTCGGGGGGATCACCGTCGGATACGGTTGGATCGTGGCGCACCACCTGCGCGACGACGCGCGCCAGACCAGCGCGCTGCTGGGGCGTGTGTTCGCCGGACTGAACGACCCCGGCCCGGATGCCACCACGGATGCACTGCTCGATCTCGCCCGGCAGGTGCGCTCGCTCGGCATCCCCATCGTCGTGACCGACACGGCGGGACGCATCACGGCGCTGGACAACGCGCCGCCCACGGTGGGCGCCGACACGGCACGGCTGCGCGCCTGGATCGCCCAGCTCGACGCCGTGAATGCGCCGGTGGTGCAGCCCGGGGTCGGCACCATCCACTATGGGGCGGGCCCGGCGGCGCGCACCCTGACACGGCTCGCGCTGCTGGAAGGGTCCGTGCTCGTGTGCCTGGCGCTGCTCGCGGCGTGGGCGTACCGCTCGCAGGTCGCGGCGGCGCGCGACCGGCTGTGGGTGGCCATGGCGCGCGAGTCGGCGCACCAGCTCGGGACGCCACTCATGAGCCTCACGGGATGGATTGCGTACCTGCGGGAAAATCCGGATACCACCGGGGCCGAGCTGGCCGATCATCTTCAGGCGGATGCGGAGCGGCTGGAGCGGGTGGCCAAGCGTTTCGAGCGCATCGGGCGGCCGGCCCGGCGCGAGCCGGTGGGCCTGGGGGCGGTGGCGGAGCGGGTCGTGAGCTACTTCCGGCCGCGGCTCCCCACCCTCGCGAGCCCGGTGGCGCTGGCGCTGCGCGCCACCGGGCCGGGCCCCACGGCGCTGGGGGATCCGGTGCTCGTGGAATGGGCGCTCGAGGCCGTCATCAAGAACGCCATCGACGCGCTCTCCGGGCGCGGCGGCAGGATCGACGTCACCGTCGACGCGGTCCCCCGCACGGCCCGGATCTCGGTCTGCGACGACGGCCCCGGCGTCGCTCCCGAGGTGCGCGCCAACCTGTTCGAGCCGGGGATCTCGACCAAGCCCGGTGGGTGGGGGATCGGCCTGGCGCTCGCGCGCCGCATCGTCGAGCAACAGCATGGCGGGCGGCTGCTGTATCGCCCGGCACCGGGCGGAGAGGGGACCGAGTTCGTGCTGGAGTTTCCCCTCGTCCAGGAGCGGGACGGGGGACGGGGGAGGAGGGACGAGTGACGCTGCCGCTCAATGCCCAGCAGGAGGCCGCCGTGCGCCATCCGGGCGGCCCGCTGCTCGTCCTCGCGGGGGCGGGGTCGGGCAAGACGCGCGTGCTGACGGCCCGCATCGCCCACCTGATCCAGGAGCGCGGCGTGGCGCCCTGGCGTATCTTCGCCGTCACCTTCACCAACAAGGCAGCAGGGGAGATGCGGGCCCGGGTCGCGACCCTGCTCGGCGCCGATCCGCGCGGCCTGTGGATCGGGACGTTCCACTCGCTCTCGGCCCGGCTGTTGCGGCGCGAGGCGCCCCTCCTGGGCTTCGGGCCCAACTTCACGATCTACGACCAGGACGACTCCGAAGCGCTGGTCAAACGGCTGCTGGAGCAGCGCGGTCATTCGCCCAAGGCCAATCCGCCCCGTGCGATCCACGCCATCATTTCCGGCGCCAAGAACCGCATGCTCCTCCCCGAGGAGTTGGGCGCGAGCGCCGAAAGCCCGCTGGAGCGCGTGGCGGCGGAGATCTACGCCGCGCTGGCCCCCGCCTTGAAGCAGGCCAACGCCATGGACTTCGACGACCTGCTCCTGTTCCCGCTCACGCTCTTCGCCGAGCACCCGGAGCGGCTGGCCTATTGGCAACGGCGCTTTGACCACGTCCTGGTGGACGAGTTCCAGGACACCAACGCGGCGCAGTACCGGCTGGTGCGACAGCTGGCGGCCCAGCACACCAACCTCTGTGTGGTGGGCGACGACGACCAGGCGATCTACGGGTGGCGCGGGGCGGATGTGCGGCACATGCTGTCGTTCCAGCACGACTTCCCCGGGGCCACGCTGATCAAGCTGGAGCAGAACTACCGCTCCACCCAGGTGATCCTCGACGCCGCGAACGGGGTAATTGCGGAGAACGCGCGCCGACTGGGCAAGACGCTGTTCACGGCGAAGCAGGGGGGCGAGCCGGTCACGCTGCTCACCGCCGCCGATGAGCGCGACGAGGCAGAGTGGCTGGCCGCTGAGCTGGCACGGCGCGCCGCCGATGACGACATCCCCTATGAAGGAATGGCCGTGCTGTACCGCACCAACTCCCAGTCGCGCCCGCTCGAAGAGGCCTTTCGGTTCCGGGGGATCCCCTACCGCCTGGTGGGCGCCGTGAGCTTCTACGAGCGCCGCGAGGTGAAGGACGTGCTCGCGTATCTGCGCCTCATCGCCAATCCGGCGGACGACCAGGCCTTTCTGCGCGTGGTGAACGTCCCGCGCCGGGGGATCGGCGACGCCTCGCTCGCGCCCCTGGTGCGGGCGGCGACCCAGTGGAAACAATCGCTGTTCCAGACCGCCGGCGCGGCCGGCCGCATCCCCGACGTGCGGCCCAATGTGCGGGATGCGTTCGTGGGACTGACCCGCCTGCTCGAAGACCTGCGGGCGCGCTACGGCCAGGCGGACCCGGCGACGGCGCTGGAGCAGACCATCGCGGCCGTGGGTTACCCCCAGTACCTCGCCGAAGAGGGGCCCGAGGGGATCGAGCGGCTCGAGAACGTGCAGGAGTTGATCGCCGGCGCGGCCGAGTGGGCCGAGACGGCGGAGCAAGACGACGGGACGGAGGACGGGGGAGGGGAGACGGGTGGCTCCTCGCTGATCGAACGCTACCTCACCCAGGCGGCGCTGGTCACCTCCGCGGATCAGGGCAGCGGCGACCCGACCGGCGTCACCCTGATGACCGTTCACATGGCGAAGGGTCTCGAATGGCCGGTGGTGACGCTCGGCGGTCTCGAAGACGGACTGTTCCCGCTCGCCCGCTCGGCGGGTGAGCCCGGGGGGCTCGAGGAGGAGCGACGCTTGTGCTACGTGGGACTCACGCGGGCGCGCGAAAAATTGTATCTCTCATGGGCGCGCACGCGCTACCGGAACGGCCGGCTCGAGCTGTCGGAGCCGTCCCGCTTTCTCGAGGCGGTTCCGCCCGGGGTGGTGGAGGAGCGCAGCACGACACCGCAGTGGGACCGCGGGGATCGGAGCGCGCGGCGCGCGGGTGCGCGCGCGCGCGCGGCCGCGCCGGCGGACCTCGACTGGGAGATGGAGGTGTCGCAGGACGCGCCGCGCTACGCCGCCGGCGAGCGGGTGCGACACCGCAAGTTCGGGAGTGGCGTGGTGCGCGTCGTCTCGGGCGCGGGACGGGAGCTGAAGGTCACGGTGGAGTTCGACGATCGCGAGATCGGCACCAAGCAATTGCTCGTCGCCTACGCGGGGCTCGAGCGCGAGTGGGAGAGCGCATGAGCGTCACACACGACGAAGTGCTGAAGATCGCGCGCCTCGCGGAGCTGGACGTGAGTGAGGAAGCGCTGCCCCTCCTGGCCGAGCACATGTCGCGCATTCTCGACTACGTCGCACAAATCAACGCCGTGCCCGCGAGCGAAGGCGTGAAGCCGTTCGTGCCCGGCCCGGACGCCCTGCGCTTCCGGGTCGACGAAGTGAAGCCCATCCCCCTCGCCTTCGGCCCCGAGACGCTGGCGCCCGCCTTCAAGGACGGCTTCTTCCTCGTGCCGAAGCTGGGGCAGTTCGAGGAGGAGGGGTGAGACTAGAATGAGACGCGGAGCATGCGCACCTGTGTATTCCCACTCTGAAGAGTGGGCCCAATACTGCACTGTCCTTCAGGACAGTGTTGTTCCGGGCCCAGGCTTTAGCCTGGGATGACCGATCCGAGCGAAGCGCTTGCCAGCGCCAAGGCCACGGCCGATCGCCTCGTCAAGGCCAAGCGTTTCAACGCCTGCCTGACGCCGGTGCGCGAGCTCCGCAAGGCGCTGGTGACGCAGGCGCAGGCCGCCCACCCGTCCGGGGTCCTGTACGGCATGCCGGTTGCCGTCAAGGACAACATTTGTACGCTCGAGTTCACCACGACCTGCGGGTCGAAGATCCTCGAGGGCTATCGCTCGCCGTACGAGGCGACCGCCGTCGCGAAGCTCAAGGCGGCGGGCGCGCTCATCGCCGGCAAGACCAACTGCGACGAGTTCGCTATGGGCTCGTCCACGGAGCACTCCGCCTACGGGCGGACCCTGCACCCGTTCGACAAGACGCGCGTCCCCGGCGGCTCCTCCGGCGGCTCGGCCGCCCTGGTGGCGGCGGGCGCCGTGCCCGCGGCCCTCGGCTCTGAGACGGGCGGTTCGGTGCGCCAGCCGGCATCGTTGTGCGGCGTCGTCGGAATCAAGCCCACCTACGGGCGCGTCTCCCGCTGGGGGCTGGTGGCGTTCGGCTCCTCGCTCGACCAGATCGGCGTCCTGGGCAGGAGCGTCCACGACGCGGCGCGCGTGCTGTCGGTGATCAGCGGTCGCGATCCGAAAGACTCGACCTGTGAGGACCGCGATCCCTTGCGCCTGCCCAACGTACCGGAATCGATGCAGGGCTTCGTGATCGGGATCCCGAAGGAATACTTCCCGGCCGACCTGGACCCCGCCGTGCGGCGGGCGTGCGATCGCGCCGTGCGGCTGTTCAAGGAGCTCGGGGCCGCGGTGCGCGAGGTGGCGTTGCCTCACACCCCGTACGCCGTGCCCACCTATTACATCCTGGCTCCGGCCGAGGCGTCGTCCAACCTGGCGCGCTACGACGGGGCCCGCTACGGTCCCCGCTTCGACGGGTCGGCGGACGTGCGGGCCCTGTATCGCACCACGCGGGGCGAGGGGTTCGGTCCCGAGGTGCGACGCCGCATCCTGCTCGGCACCTACGTCCTGTCGTCGGGCTACTACGACGCCTACTACCGCAAGGCGCAGCAGATGCGGGCGTTGATCGCGCAGGACTTCCGCAACGCCTTCGACCGCGGTGTCGACCTCCTGTTCACGCCCACTACGCCCAGCCCGGCCTTCAAGGCCGGCGAGAAGGTCAACGACCCGGTCGCCATGTATCTGTCCGACATCTTCACCGTGACGGCGAACCTCGCCGGCCTGCCGGCCATCTCGATCCCGATCGGACGCATCAAGGGACTGCCGATCGGCGGGCAGTTCATCGGCCAGGCGTTCCTCGAGGACGAGATGCTCGAGGCGGCGTACGCGCTGGAGCGGGTCGTGCCCGCGACCGAGGAGGCCTGATGGCCGGGACGGCGACGACCGAGTGGGAGACGGTCATCGGGCTGGAGACGCACGTGCAGCTGCGCACGGTGTCCAAGATGTTCTGCGGCTGCTCGACGGCGTTCGGTGCGCCCCCCAACACGAACGTCTGCCCGGTGTGTCTGGGCCTGCCGGGGGCGCTCCCCATGGCGAACGGGCTGGCGCTGCAGCTCGCGGTGCGCGCGGCCCTGGCGCTGGGATGCACGGTGCACCCGCGCAGCGTGTTCGCGCGCAAGAACTACTTCTATCCTGATCTCCCCAAGGGCTATCAGATCTCCCAGTTCGAGCAGCCGCTCTCGACCGACGGGTCGCTGTCGTACCTGTCGCCGGACCGGGGGATCGCCACGGTCACGATTCAGCGGCTGCACGTCGAGGAAGACGCCGGCAAGTCGCTGCACGACCGGTTCCCCAGGCAGACGGCGATCGACTTGAACCGCTGCGGCGTGCCCTTGATCGAGATCGTGACGGGACCCGACTTCCGCTCTCCCCAGGAGGCGCGCGCCTATCTCCTGACGCTGAAGCAGGTGCTGGAGTACGCGGGGGTCTCGGACTGCGACATGGAAAAGGGCAGCCTGCGCGTGGACGCGAACGTGTCGGTGCGCCGTGTTGGTGAAGTCGTGTTGGGGACAAAAACCGAAGTCAAGAACATCAACTCGTTCGCCTATGTCGAGAAAGCCCTCACCGTGGAGCGCGACCGCCAGATCGCCGTGCTCGAAGCCGGGGGCAAGGTCGAGCAGCAGACGCTGTTATACGACGCGAAGACGAATGCGGTGCGCCCGCAGCGCGCCAAGGAAGGGAGCCACGATTACCGCTACTTTCCCGACCCCGACCTGCCGCCCCTCGCGCTGCGCGAGGAGTTCATCGCCGAGCAGCAGGCCCTCCTGCCGGAGCTCCCGGCGAAGAAACGGGAGCGCTTCGTCGAGAAGTACGCGCTCAGCGTGACCGACGCGGCGGTGCTCACCGCCGAGCGCGCGGTGGCGGACTATTACGAAGCGGTGGTGCACGCGGGGTCCGGAGCCGACGCCAAGGTCGCGGCGAACTGGGTGATGACCGAGGTGCTCGCCGACGCGAAGGATCACGGCGACGGGCTACGGGTGCCGCCAGGTGCGCTCGCGAATCTGATCGGCCTGGTGCGAGGCGGCACGCTGAGCCATCAAGCGGCCAAGCGGGTGTTCAGCGAAGTGGCCGAGCACGGGGGCGAGCCGCGCAACGTGGCGGAGGCGCTCGGCCTCATTCAGGTGGCGGACACGGGCGTGGTCACCGGCTGGGTGAGTGAGGTGCTGGCGGCGCACCCCACCGAGGTGGCGCGCTACAAGAGCGGCGAGACCAAGCTCATGCCGTTCTTCATCGGGCAGGTGATGAAAGCGTCGCGCGGCAAAGCGGACCCGAAGCTGGCGCAGCGCGTGCTGGAAGAGAAACTGGTGGCTTAGTCGCTGCGGTCGCGGTCCCGCCAGGGGCGCTGCGACTGCGACTGCTTCCAGTAGGCGAGCGACGGGGTGGGCAGGCCGAAATGGTGCTCCGCCGTCTCGAGCATCCGGTCGGGGTCCTCCCGGCCTCCCTCCTGCAGCGCCTGGCGCCGCATCTGCTTCGCGAGCCGCAGCGCCTGATCGCCGGCGGGATCGAGCCGCCGCGCCGCCGCGTCGCGCTCGCCCAGCATCTCCATCACGTACTCGAACGCCACGGCCATGTGGCGCTCCACGTCGGCGTCGGGCAGGTCCCAGCGGGTGTTCTCGAGCAGCAGCTGGAACGCCCAGCGCCAGCTCTCGCTCTCGGTGAGATGCACCATGCCGCGGAACAGCCGGCGGTTGGTGCCCATGCTGAACAACGTGGGTGAGATGATGGAGTCGAGGTGCGCATCGCTGGGCGCGTGGTCGCGCAGAATGACCTCCTTCGCCTCCTTGGCATACGCGTCACCCAGGTGCGTTTCGAACCGGCTCTCCCAATAGCTGTGGCCCAGCGCCGTCGTGCCGGAGGTGAGCAGCAGCTGACGGGGCACGAAGAAATTGTGCGCCACCGAGTCGGCCGCGAGGTGCGACAGGTAGCCGAGGCCGAACGCCTTGAGCGGGTCCGTGGGCGCCAGGTCGAAGATCTCCTGTCCCACGTGCCACGCGTGGCAATGCCGCCCCACCGGGGCGTACTTCTTGGCGATCGATGTGTCGGCGGCGATGTTGCCGTACAGGAAGTCGTAGGGAAAGGCGCGCAGCAGGTCGGCGACGATCCCAGGCAGCTGGTGCAGGTTGGCGAGCACCGATTCGCCCAGGTAGACGTGCGTGCCTGGCGTCCAGGCGTGCGCCACGGCGGGAAACAGCGCCACGCCGGCGAGGGCGGCGGCCGCGGCGGCGAGGAGGCGTCGCCCCCTCAGTGCTTCCTCCCGCGTTTCAGCGCCCGCCGGCCCCAGTCGACCAGCGAGAGACCGCGGCGCACCATGCGCACGCTGGCCGCCGCGTCGAGGACGGTGCTCTCCACTTCTTCCTGCACCACCTCGAACAGGGCATCGAGGTCGGCGAGACGGGTCTGCGCAGCGTCCGCCGCCTTCACGATGCGCTGCCGCAGCTCGCGCGACGTGCCGACCAGGCTGTCCGCCTCGGTACGAATCGTCCCCACCAGCTGACGCACGTCCCCCACGGCGGGGCCCGCGAGGTCGCGCAGCATGTGCAGGAAGGCCCGCACGCCCAAGGCGGCCGCCACGGACGAGACCGCGATGGCGATCGCGGAAAGGGCGAGAATCGCGAGCGAAATCCCCGCCACCACCGCCACCCAGGTCGGGATCATCGTGGACTAAGCTCGGCCGTCTCGGGCGCGGGTGTCAACCGTGCCGGCCCGGCCCGGAGCGCGAGTCTGAGCAGCGCCGGCGCGGCCAGTTGCGCCACGGCCACGGCCCCCACCACGGTGGCGAGCACCGCGGCCCCTCCCACGACCCCGTTGGTGCTGGCGCCGTACATCATGAAGCAGTTGACGCCCAAGGCGAGCGCGGTCGCGCCCTGTGCCACCGTGGCGAGTCCGGCGTGGGGCGGGACGCCGTCCAGCCGCAGGACGTCGCGTCCCAGCCGCACCGCGCCCCACTGGGCGGCCACGCGCACCAGCGCCACGAGCGGGGCGGCGACGAGAATCCACGCCGTCGGGAGCGTGAGCAGCGCGCCCGTCACGATCAGCAATGCGGCGGTGAGGGGGGGCGCCCAATCGGCGAACAGTTCGCGGACCACGTGCCGCCGGGTCGAGGTGTTGACGATCAGCCCCGCCGCCAGGCCGCAGACGATGAGCGGCGACAGGTCGGCGGCGTAGCCCAGTCCCGCGCCGAACAGCAGCGTGGCGACGAGCGCGAATCCCAGGTCGGCGGCCCCCGGCCGCAGCCGGCTGACCGACAGGAACGCCATGCCAACGAGCGCGCCACCGCCCACGGCGAAGACGAGCGCGGCCAGCCACCCGAGCTCCGTGTTGGTGCCGGCGGAGGGGTGGTGCAGCGCGAGCGGCACCGTGAGCGCCAGCGTGCCGGCGGCGGTTTCGAGCACGGCCACACGCGTGATGCGCCGGGTGATGAGCTCGTCCAGCCCGAGCGTGCGGGCGACGAGCCGGACAGCGCCAGGTCCCGACGCGGCCGCGACGGCCGCCAGGGTGAGGACCGCGGGCAGCCGCGGCGTCCAGGCCGTGCCCAGCGCCGGGACGAGCCGGGCGAGGAGCGCGACGGCGAGCGCCGCCGCCACGAAGGCGCTCACGGCCGACAGGGCGGCGCACAGCCACACCTCTCGGGGAACGCGCCGCACGTAGCGCCATTCGAATCGCGCGCCGAGCATGGCGCCGAGCCAGCCGAGCGCGAGCGCCGTCACCGGCGCGAGGGCGCCCACCAGTGTCGGGCCCAGGAAGCCGATGCCCGGTCCGAGCACCAGGCCGACGGCGACGAGCGGAC
>DATDFC010000239.1:0-36500 GCA_036522815.1 Gemmatimonadales bacterium
ACGCGGCGTCGCTGCGTCAGCCTTGCGGCCATTGCGCAATATTCCCCACTGCTGCCTCCCGTAGGAGTCTGGGCCGTGTCTCAGTCCCAATGTGGCTGGCCATCCTCTCAGACCAGCTACCCGTCGTCGCCTTGGTGGGCCATTACCCCGCCAACAAGCTGATAGGCCGCGAGCCCCTCCACCGGCGCAACCTTGCGGCTGCTTTCCTCGTCCAGGGATGCCCCCGAACGAACGTATGCGGTATTACCCGGCCGTTGGGCCGGCTATCCCCCGCCGACGGACAAGTTGCTCACGTGTTACGCACCCATCTGCCACTGAACCGGAGTTGCCCCCGGTCCCGTACGACTTGCATGTGTTAGGCACGCCGCCAGCGTTCGTCCTGAGCCAGGATCAAACTCTCCAATGATTGAAGAATCCGAACAGCTCATGCGAACGACTTCGCGTTATTCGTGTGTCGTCCGTATCACATCAGAGTCAAACCCTCGCGACGCGCGTCTGACCGCGCGCCGTTCAAACGGGTCCGCACTCCACACGCTCGACCATCAGTTCTCAAAGAGCCGTGCGCAAAAAGTTCGTGCGCAGACGCCAATGCTAACCGGGTGTCCCGACCCCGGTCAAGGGGGTCTCATTGTTGAAGATACGGGCCCCTCCCCCCCTCCCCGCCCGCATGCCTCGCTGGCCGAACCCCAACCCCCATGGCACATTCCGTCCTCATGGAGCCGCTCGCCGAGCGCCGCGCGCAGGCCGACCGCCGCACGTCTCAGGACCGGCGCCGGGTTGTGGTGCGCGTGCCGGTGGAGCAACGCTCCGGCAGAGACCGCCGCGCGGGCGGCGAGCGCCGCTCCCCCCAGAGCCTGAGCGACCAGATCCGCGACGCGCTCGAGCTGCTCACCAACGTCGCCGAGTCGGGCACGCTCGACGACGGGAGCCTGCGTGACCTCGATGCCGCGGTGTTTCGGTTGCGGTTTGTGCTCGATCGCTTCGAGCGAACCCGGTAGGCCGACCCGCTACAGTTGAACGGCGCGCCGCCACTGCTCCGCGATGACGGCGTGCCCGGCGGGCGTAGGATGCACGCCGTCCGCCGCCCAGTACTGCGGAGCTCCCTGGCGCACCATGTCGTCGAACGCCGCCTGCAGCGGCACGAAGCCGGCACCGGCGTGCTGCGCCACGCGGCGCGCCGCCGTGCGCCGCTCGGCGAACTCGGGAAACCAGCGGTCGTCCACGGCACCGCAGCGCAGCACGAACGGCTCGAGCACGAGCAGGCGCACCCGGGGCAGCGCGCGCCGGGTCTGGTCGAGCAGCGCCACGTATTGATCCTCGTATTGCTGCACGGTGCCGGTGTAGCCCTTCGACAGCTTGTGCCAGAAGTCGTTCACCCCGACGAGAATGCTCAGCACGTCCGGCGCGAGCGCGAGCGTATCGGTGGCCCAGCGGCTCGCCAGGTCGGGGACCTTGTCGCCGCTCACGCCGCGGTTGTAGAACCGCAGCGCGCGATCGGGATGGGCCGCGAGCGCGGCGGCGGCGACGAGCAGCGGATACCCGCTGCCGAGGCCGCGCGCCAGATTCGGCTCGCTCACCTGCCGATCGCGGCCCGCGTCCGTGATCGAGTCGCCCTGGAACAGCACGACGAGACCATCGGCCCGCGACGGACGCCGCAATGAGACGGGCGCGACGCTCGCAGCGGCGAGGGCCGCGGTCGCGGAGACAAAGTCACGACGGGTCAACGGGGGGGCCATTGCAGTGCCGCTCAATCAACCATGAAATCGGGCCCGCCGCCAGCCGCACGCGCCTTGCGCCCGGCCCCGGGTCCCGCGATCATGCGGACACCATCACCGCCATGACCACCGCCCACGTCGCCGCGTCCGTTCCGCTGCCGCCGCCCGTCGCCCGCCCGCTGGACGCGCCGCTGCGCCAGGACGTGCGCTGGCTCGCCGGGACGCTGGGCCGCGTGGTCGGCCGGCTGGCCGGCGAGGACACGTTGCGGGCGGTAGAGGATCTCCGGCGGGCGTGCCGCGCCCGACGGCTCGGCGTGCCGGGGGCGCCGGACCTGGACGCGCTGCTGGCCCGGACCCGCTCGCTCGACCCCGAGACCGCGCGCCTCACGGCGCGTGCGTTCACGGTGTTCTTCATTCTGATCAACGCCGCGGAGCAGGCCCATCGGGTGCGCCGGGCCCGCCAGGACGACCAGGCGGCGGCGCAGCGCGGCTCGGTGCGCTGGTCGTTACGACGCTTGCGCGAGGCCGGGCATCCGGCCGCGGCGGTGGCGCGCGCGTTGCACACGCTCGACGTCCGGCCGGTGCTCACCGCCCATCCCACGGAATCGGCCCGCCGCACCATCCTCGATCTTCAGGCGCGGCTGGCGGAAGGTCTGTTGGCGCGAGACGCCGCGCCCGAGCCCCAGCGCCGCGCCATCGAGGGCCGGCTCGAGGGCGAGGTGGAGCTGCTGTGGCTCACCGAGGAAGTGCGGCGTGACCGTCCGTCGGTCGTGGACGAGGTGGCGAACGCGCTGTGGTATCTGGAAGACCGCCTGCTCGACGCCGCGTCGCACACGCGCGAGCGTCTGATACAAGCGTTCGAGGACGAATTCGGGACCGGGCTCGGACCCGAGCCGCTGACCCCGCTCACGCTGGGGAGCTGGGTGGGCGGCGACCGGGACGGCAACCCGTTCGTCACGGCGGAGATCACGCTCGGCGCCGCGCGCAGCGCGCGGCGGGCGGTGCTGGGCCATTACGGCCGGGCGTTGGCCGAGCTGGCGGCGCGCCTCTCGGTGTCCGAGCGGCTCGCCGCCGTAACACCGGAGCTGCGGGCGTCGCTCGAGCTCGATCGCGTGGCGCTGCCGGCGGTGTGGGAGCAGAATCGCCGCCGTAACGCCGACGAGCCGCTCCGCATGAAGATCAGCTTCATGCGGGCCCGGGTAGAGGCCGATCCCCCCGGGTACGGATCCGCGGGCGAGCTGGAGCGCGATCTCGTGCTCGTCGCCGAGGCGTTGCATGCGGTCGGCGCGGCACACGCCCGGCGTACCCTGGTCGAGCCGCTCCTGGCGCAGGTACGCTCGCACGGCTTCCACGGCTACCGTCTCGATGTCCGGGAAGATGCCGGGGCCCACACCCGGGCGCTGCGCGACCTCAGCGCGACCGTGGGTCTGGGGGAACTCGATGGCGCGGCGATCCGGCGCGAGCTGGCCGGCCGGCGGCCGCTGCACGCGCCGCACGTCACGCTCGCGGGGCCGACCGACGAGACGCTGCGGGTGTTTCAGGCCATACGCGCGATCCAGGACGAGGTCGGCGGGGCGGCGGCGTCGACCTACGTCGTCTCGCGCACGCGCTCCGCCGACGATCTGCTGCGCGTGTTGCTGCTCGCGCGGGAGGCGGGGTTGGTGGACCTGGCGCGCGAGCCCCCGCTCTCGCGCATCGACGTCGTGCCGCTGTTCGAGACCCTGGAAGACCTGGAGCACGCGCCGCTCGTGGTCCGCTCGCTGCTCGACGACCCCATGTGGCAGCGCCACCTCGCCGCCCGGGGGCGGCACCAGGAGGTGATGCTGGGCTACTCGGACTCCGCCAAGGACGCGGGTCTGCTCACGTCGGCGTGGGCGCTGTACCGGGTGCAGGAAGAAGTGGCACGGGCGTGTGCCGGCGCCGGCGTGTCGTGGACGCTGTTCCACGGCCGGGGCGGCACCGTAGGCCGGGGCGGCGGCTCGCCGGTGGCGCGGGCGCTCACCGCCCTGCCCCCGGGCACGGTGCACGGCGGGATCAAGATCACCGAGCAGGGTGAGATCGTGTCCCAGAACTTCGGCCTGCCCTCCCTCGCCGAGCGGAGCTTGGAGCTGATGCTCTCCGGCGTGCTGCTGCAGCGGTTCGAGGACTGGCGCGACGGGCTGCGGCCGGGCGAAGAAGCGCAGTTCCGCGAGATGATGGATCGGCTGGCCGGTGAGGCGCTGCCGCGCTACCGCGCGGCGGTGTCCGGGAGCGGGGCGCGCGACCTGTTCCGGCTGTTCCTGGAAACGACACCGGTGCGGGAGCTGGCGGACGTGCGATTCGGATCGCGGCCCGCGTACCGCGCGCTGGAAGGTGAAACGATGGAAGGGATCAGGGCGATTCCCTGGGTGTTCGGCTGGACCCAGACCCGGCTGATGCTGCCGGGATGGTTGGGCGTGGGGACGGCGCTCGAAGCGGTGGGCGGCGATTCCGAAGGACTGGCGCTGTTGCGCCGTATGGCGCAGGCTTGGCCGTTCTTCGACGACCTGCTCGCGAAGATCGAGATGGTCTGCGCCAAGGCGGATCTCGCCATCGCCCGCATGTACGTGCGGGAGCTCGGGGAGGCAAGCGACCTCGCGCTGTTCGACCAGCTGGAAGACGAGTTCCGTCGCACGGTGTCCGCGCTGCTGCGCATTCGGGAAAGCGCCTATCTGATGCGCGACAATCCCATGCTGCAGACGGCCATCGGCCTGCGGAACCCGTACGTGGATCCGCTGTCGCTGTTGCAGGTGACCTTGCTCGAGCGCAAGCGGCACGCGGCGCCCGACGACCCCGCGCTCGGGTCGGTCGGCGCGGGGCTCGCGTCCACGCTGAACGGGATCGCTCAGGGGCTCCGCAATACCGGCTAGGGGTTCGGGATTCGGGACTCGGGACTAGTGACCAATTGGGGAGGGAACAATGACCAGGCGGCGCGATTTCGTGAAGACGTTGGGTGCTGTGGCACTGGGTTCGGCTTTGCGACCCCGAGCCCCGAGTCCCGAGGCCCGAGTCCCGCGCTCACTCAACCGCATCGGGCTCGAGCTGTACTCGGTGCGGGACGCGATGCACAAGGACCCCGACGGGACGCTCGCGGCCGTGCGCGCCATGGGCTACACCGACGTCGAGCTGCTGTGGTCGTTCGGCAACTTCGGGCGCAGCACCGAGCAGGTACGGGCGGCACTCGATCGCGAGGGCCTGCGGGCGCCCTCGGCGCACATTTCGCCGATCTCGCTGTTTGTCGGGTGGAACCGGAGCCTCGAGATTGCACACCGGCTGGGCCACGAGTACCTGATTGTGCCGAGCTTCACCGGGGAGACCTCCGGCACGCTCGACGACTGGCGGGAGTGGGCCGATCGTTTCAATACCGCCGGGGCCGCGGCGCGTCGCGCCGGCATCTGGCTCGCTTTCCACAACGAAGCCGACCACATGCCGCTGATCGAGGGCAAGGTGCCGTACGACGTGTTCGTGGAGCGCACCGACCCGAAGGTGGTGCGGCTCCAGCTCGACGTCGGCAATATGGTGATGGGGGGCGGCGATCCGTTCGCCTATTTGCAGCGCTACCGCGAACGGTATTGGAGCTTTCATCTTAAGGATGTCGTTCCGGACCGCTCGCACGACACCGTGCTGGGCACGGGGACGGTGGACTTCAAGCGTCTGCTGGCCGCCGTTCCGGACATCGACCACAAGTTCTGCTACGTCGAGCAGGAAGGCCAGGAGGATCCGCTCGGCAGCGCGCGGAAGGACTGCGAGTTTCTGAAGAAGCTCGAGTTCTAGCTGCCCGGCCGCCGCATGCCGGCGCGGCCCACGCGCTGCATGAGGTCGGCGTAGGTGAGCAGCGTGATGGTGCGCGCGGTGCGCAGGCGCGCGAACTCGGGCGACAGCAGCATGTCGAGCTCGGCCTGGCGGTGCTTGGCCATGAGGGGCTCACCGGCCGACGTGTTCTGGGTCGGGTCGTTCATGTCGACCAGGGCGGCGACCTCCGGCGTGGCGCGGCCGACGTGCACCACCACGAGGTTGGGTCTGCCGGGAGCGAGGCCGTTCAGATAAGTCGCGAACGCCGCCTGCTTCTCGGCGATGGGCGTGTCGAACATGGTGTGGTCGGTCTCGCCGAAGTAACGGGAGATGCCGAGCCCGTACTTTTCCGCGATCCGCTCCACGACGGCACGCAGCGCGGGGGTCGCCACGGCGGTCCCCATGTGATAGTCGACGTAGTCAATTCTCAAGCCGGAGCGCCGGGCGCGCTCGACCTGGGCGCTCAGCTCGCGCTCCACCTCGCCCAAGTCGTAGTGGCTCGCGAGGAACTGCTCCGTCGAGGGCCTGAAGTACCCCACGGTGTCGACGAGCGAGGGCACGGCTTCCCGACCGAGCACGGGGCCCCAGCGGTAGCCCTTCCATTCCGCGTTCAGCGCGAGATGCACGCCCACCGCGATCTGGGGATTCTGGCGCAGGATTTCGACCGCCTCCTGGTACCACGGGCATACGAACAGCACGGAGGCGGAGAGCGGCATGTGGGTGTCGGCGAGCTGCTGCAGCGCCTGGTTCACCGCGTGGCTCATGCCGATGTCGTCGATGCGCACGAGCAGCTCGGTGCGCGAGGGGGCGGGCGCTTGACCGGACAGGTGCATCGGCATCCCCAGGGAGGCCGCCGCGAGGAGCGTGTGAACGAGACGATGTCGCGACGGCATGGTACCCTGCCCTCCGGTTGTGGTGAATGCGCCCGGGAGGACTCGAACCTCCGACCAACAGCTTAGAAGGCTGCTGCTCTATCCACCTGAGCTACGGGCGCAAGTCCCTGCCCTGCTTTACTTTCCAGCGCCGACCGATTTCTCCGCGTTTCGAGTCTGCCAAGGATCCTTGGCAACAATACCAAGTGCGGGGGTGATCGCCAACGTCTCGATCCCGAACACCCGCTTCAGCGCCGCCGCGTCGTCCGTCAGGAACGCATCCACCTCGTACCGCTCGTACAGGTCGCCAATGTCCCGTGTGCCGTGACCGCGGTATATCTCACGTCGCGTCCGCGGAATCCCGGCCGTCTCCATCGCCCGAGCGAACGTCTTGCGCCCATGATAGGGCGCGGCGCCGGCCCGCCGCAGGAGCTTCGCGAACTGGACCTGCGACAACTCGGGCGCCGGCACGTCACACACACGCGGGATGAAGCGGTCGCGACCGGCCTTCTTCTTCCCGTGGATCAGCACGCGATCCGCCAGCACCTCGAAGCCGTCGACGAAGTACTCTTTCGGGTTGCACCCTGTGGTCACGAGCGCCCACCAGGCGCGCGCCGCCTCTGCGGCCAAATACGTCCCGTCCAGCTTCTCGAGCCGGGACCGGACCGCTCGCGCCTCGTCCACGGTCAGGCCCGTCAGCCCCTGCTTCCGCTCCTTCATGCCCTGCACGTCCGCCACGGCCAGGTAGAGCGCGTGGCGACGGCCCACGGTGTCACGCAGCAGCGCTCGCGCGGCGTTCTTCGCTCGGTTGAAGCTACGGGGCGTTTCCGCAGCCACGCAACGGGTGCGGTACGCCTCGAGCAGATCGGGCAGGTCGGAGAGGTGCGGCGAGCGGGCGCCCTTCGTCAGGGTGCCGAGGATCTGCTTGAGGTGATGCTTGTGGCTCTCCGAGGCTTGGAGGCCCGCCAACCATCCAGTGACGTCGATTTCCTTGTCCTCGTGGCGCGTCGGGCCAACGTTGTCGAGCTTCCCGGTCAGGTAGGCCGCGTGAACTTCGAACAGTCCGCGCCGGCCCGCCGCGACGTCACGCACAAGCGCCTGGTGGGCGGGCTGCTTCCACAGATCGCGCAGCATCGCGGTGAGCTCGCGGGCGAAGCGGCGTGACGTGATCCCGGCCCGGCACGCGATGCGGACCTTGCCACCGTCGAGCCGGACGTCGATCGGGTACGTCCCGGCGGGATTGCTCCGCGTCTGCGCGACGACGAGTCGGAGCGTCTTAGCCGCCATCATACGCGGACCGGCCGAGGCGGCAGCTCGAGCGCGTCGCTGGGGCGTTGCGCCAGTTCGGTCGGGGTGAGCAACTGCGCGGCGAGGATCAGCTTCGTGTTCGCTTCCGCCAGCGCCCGGGACGCGGCGTCGCGGGCTGGCGACTGTCGAATCTGCCCGGCGAGTCTCGCGCGGGCCTCTTCAATGAACGCCACGCCTTGCCAAATCTCGGAGATGATCTCGGCGCGTGGGCACGATAAAGCGTCGTTCTTCGGCTGCACTGGTGCGGTCATACCTGCCTCCGCTGTTCGAGTTGGTCCAGCGCCTTCCAGAGCCGGGCGATTGCGGCGCTCACGATGGCCGCATTCTCGCGGTCCACCGTCAGCAGGGGCGTGTGCAGGATTGCGAGCGCATTTCGGATGTGCTCGTTGGCCCCTTCCCCCGGTATCGGATCGTCCCGCATCGTCCTGCACATGACCCAAGATAGCACTTGACGCGCTAGCACGCAAGGTGCTATCTTAAGCCCATGCCGACCCGTAAATTGCGGCCCGTGACCGCCCATCAGCTGCGGGCCGCGCTCAAGAAGCACGGCATGAGTCAGATGCAGTTCGCCCGCTGGCTGCACGTCGCGCCCCAGACCGTGCGGCGCTGGGTGAGCCGGAAGAACCCGGCCCCGATCCCGCATTACGTGGACCTGCTCATCGACCTGTGGGACAAGGCGAAACGCGCCCCGGACGCGAGATAGCTCCCCGGTCCCTGCTCGAACCGTGACCACGCCGCAGCTCAAGGAGTTGGTCACGAACATCGTCACGTGGGTCGGCGTCTTGGGCGGCCTCTTGTACTTGCTCGAGCGACTCCGCAACCTGATCGACTGGTTCCGCAATCGGCCACGCCTCGGCATTCGGATCCTCAGGGAAAACCAAGACCACAAGGGGGTGCCGTTCGTCGAGTTCGAGGCGACGAACCTGGGGGTCGCGACCGTCGCGCTTGAACCGACGATCGACGTGGCCGGCCTGTGGGTACATGGCGGAGAATTCGCTCCGTGGCGGGGAGCGTTGACGTTCTTCTGGAACTCCCCAGATCGCAGTTTGGAGCCGCACAAACCAAGGCGCTTCCTCGCGGCCGGAACCACGGCAGGGCAACACGAGTTCGGCTTCCTCTGGTATCGCGCCTACACCTTTCGCGCGACGCGAGGTCGCCCGTGCCGGATCTACCTGCGCCACATCGATGGGCCGCAACTCTCGTGGCTTCGGTTCCATTGGGAACGGGTACAACTGCGGCTCCCGTGGACGAGGGATGCCCTGCTCAAACGCGTCCGGCTCCGTCTACCCGACGACGCGTAGTACGCCGACCCCTGCGGCTTCACCAGCTCGCGAAGGACGCCAGTCCGCTATACCCGCTGTTCCCCGCCCCGCTCAACGCGAGGACGAGCGCGTCGGCGCGGTCCGGCGACCTTCCGATACTCGCGCGGATCTCATCCTTGGCGACGACCTGAATCTGCTGGCGGGCGTTCTGCGTCCACGTCACCGCCTGCAGTTCCTCGAAGAGCGCTCCGTCACGCGGCAACGCGAGCTTGCCCTGCTCGAGCTTCTGCCGCAGCGTCCAATACGCCTCCGCTCGCGCGTTCACGAAGCGGTCAGGCTCCGTGGCGCGCTTCGCCGCAGAGAACTCGGCGACGCTCCACCGCTGCTTTTTGAGTTCGTCGTAGACCGGGCCGCCGAGCCCGTGCGCGTCCACGACGACGCGGCCCGCGACGGGCGGTAAGCCGTCCGGCGTCATCCCGACGACGCCCCAATCGCTATCCCAACGCGGATAGACCCGAAGCGATCGCAGTTGCGCCTCGACCCGTTGCCGGAGGACGGTCGTATCCGACTCCCGCCAGATGTGGAAGGAGCGAACGACCGGCCCCTGCGTGACGCACAGACACGATGCGTCCCCGGCTTCCGAGCGGGCGACGTCGAGACCGGAGATGATCGTCTTGCCCCGCGTGTCGGGCTCCAACGTCCGCGCGTCCCACGCGGCCGCGGCCCGCTCGAGCCACGCGGGTTGGACGAGCGCGTTGATCGCGTGTGATGGGAACTCGCCCAGGACCCGCGCCTGGTAGATCGGCGAGTCCGTCCCGTACTCCGCAGCGAGTCGATCGACGCCGGCCTGCGTGACCGCGCCCGGAATCCGGCGGCCGGATCCGAGCAGGTCGAACGCGGAGACCTGGATCTTGTGCCACGCGGTGTGCGGCCGGGACGTCCGATAAAACCATCCGGTCGGCGAGACCGGATTACCATAGACCACGAGCCGGTCCTGCTCGCCACCAGCTGATGTGTAAAGCCCTTCGAGCGCGGCCTCGTCGACGCCTTGGGCCTCGCTGACCAGCGCCAGCACGCGGGGATGGTGGAAGCCCGTATATCTCGAGCTGTCGTCGGAAGTGAACGCGAGCATCCGCGTTTCCTCGCCGACCCGCAGGCCCGTCGTCAAAAGCTCGCCCGGTAACTGCGCCCGCCGGAACGCGCCGCCGATTTCGCGCCGCATCAAGATTTCGCGGACCTGGCGCTCGGAGGCGCTGGTCAGAAGCACCAGGCCCTCCCGTGCGTAGGCCCACCAGAGCGCGAGCCAGCCCGCGACGGCGTCCTTGCCGAGGTTGTTGGCCCCGCGCACGTGGACCTGCGGATGATCACGGACGGCGAGCGCGATCTCCTCTTGCTTCGACCACGGATCGACGTCGAGGACGTCACGGCAGAACCCGAGCGGGTCATCGGCGTAGCGCCGCAGGTCGCCGTGAGCGCTCGAGGCGTTGCCCCGCTCGATCAGGTCGCCCACGGCCAGCTTCAGCTTGTCGAGGTTCAACGTGGTCACGTCGCCCCCTGGAGGCGTTTCACGGTCTCCTTGAGGGTCTTGACCTCTTTCTCCACGTCGAGCGCGTGCGTCACGACCTTCTGCAGGCTCAACGCCTTCAGCATCACGTTGGCCGTGTTCCGGTCGAGCTGCCCCGTCGCGATCGCGGTAATCGCCCACGCGCACCAGGCCTGCAGGCCCTCGAGCGTGTCCCGCGGCTCCGTCGGCAACTCGTCAACGCCCACGGTGCGGGGGCGGGTGCGTGTGGCCCTCCCCCCCTTCGCCCGGTGCGCGGTTGTCAGGTTGGTCATTAGTGCTGCTTCTTGCCGAAGTTCGCGACGCCAGCGGTCTGCGTGACGATCTGCCCGTTGGCGACGGTGCCGGCATCCTTGCCCGACAGGAACGTCAGGACGGCCGCCTGGTCGACAAACTCGGCGGCTTCCGCGATGTTCTCGGTCCAGCGAAGCGCCGCCCCGCTGTTGTGCGTGGCGACCCAGCTGCGAACCCCGCCGCGGTCGGTGTATGCGATAACAGCCATCGTGCTACCCTCCTAAGGTTGTGTTGCGGTGAACTGCGTGAATCCGTGAAGCGGCCGGCCAGGGGATGCTCGATCGTACATCCGCGCTGGACCGACGCGCCCACGTTATGCTCCGGGTCGCTTCTCGCCCGACAGATCGACCGTGTCACTCCCCGAGACGACGGGATGCGTGCCCTCGACGGCTTGGGCGTAGTTCTCCACCGCCGACTTGTAGTCCTTCTCCGCTTCCCACATCGCCGCCTGCTGCGCCGCCTTGAACTCAGCGACCCACGGGCGGAGGTGCGTTTCGATTTCCGTCTCCGTGAAGCCACGTGCTCTCGCTCGCGCCTCGTCGGCCGCCAAGCCCTCGGCTTTCGTCGGGACCTCGGACGCCCAACGGATGATCACGCCGGGGACCTCGCATACCTTCACGATCGCGTTGTACGTGTTGTGGTCCTTGAACGCCTCGTCGGGGACGATCGAGAAATGCGGCTCTCGCGGCCGGCCCTCACCCGGCGGCAAGCAGATCACGCGTAAGAGCCCAGTCCGGTCGATGTGGCGCGCTGCCGCCATCAGCTCCGGGTCGGTCTGGTCCAAGACGTTGAGAAAAATCGTGTCCGTCCGTTGCATCGGTGTTACTCCTCCTCTGTAGGTAGATTCAACAACTGCATCCGAACCCGTACGACGTGTTTCTCCGCTTCGAGCCGGGCGCGTCGGCCCTCGAGGAACAACTCGCGCTCGCGCAGATCGACCTCCCAATCGTTCAACCGCTTGCGCTGCTCCTCGAGCCGCTGCTCGTTCTGCCGCGACGTCACGTAGGCGACGTCCTGCTCACGCCGCGTGACCTCCTTCAACCGCTCGTCGATCCCCGCGTCCCACGCCTTCAGGTTGGCCGCGTATTCCTCCACGGTGGGCGGCACCTCGAGCGGGACCGCTTGCTCGCGCGCCTCCAACGACCGCTGCCACGCGATCAAGTGCTCCTCACGCTGCTGCGCCTCCTTCTCGCGCACCTCGAGCCGCGCGTAACCGTCGAGCACCCAGTAGTCCTGCGGCGTGAGATAGTTCAAGCCGTCGTCCACCACGCGCCCTCCTCGGCGATCTCCGGCATCGCGTCGCCGTCTCGCTCCACGTGGGCCTTGACCCGCTCCCGCAGCGCCACGGCCCACCGGATCGCCGCCACGTGCGTCATGTGCAGGTTCCGGTATGCGAACGACCGCGCCGTCTCGAGCCCGTAGGCCTGCCCGTACCAGTCCATCGGCGGACGATTCTCGATCTCTTCGACGTCGTGTTTTGCTGTTATGTACTGCCGCAGCTCGACCCACCGCGCGTAAGGCACGCTGCGGCCCTCGATCGCGGCGGCCTCCTCACGCTCGACTTGTCGTTGCCTCTTCGCGGCGTAGTTGCTCACGCTGCCCTCCTGACTCGCCGTACCTGCCGCGGCTCGATCGTCGTACAGCCGCAGCGCTCGCACTCCACGATCAGCACCCCGTCCCTGTTCACGTCGTAGCGGCCCTGTCGGTAGCCACAGTTCGCGCACGTCGCCCTCACCCGCCGCCGGTCCGGGGATCCGTGCCAGTTCGTCACGCCACCGCTCACCCGGCTCATGCGGTCCTCCCGGCCAACGCGATGTCCCGGCCACGGCCACACGCATTGCTCATCGGTGCCATCCCGTGCCCGCAGCCCGATTTTCCCCCTCCCCCGGGGGGTGTTTTCTTGCGCCAGGCCACCGCTCGCCCACCGCGGATGCCGTGATTCGATGGGTCGGAGAGTTGGGCGTCGCTCGGTATCGCTAACAGCGACAAGTAGTTACGACGCATGAGACCACAGCCTCGTAGTCTGTTGCCATCCGGCGCGATCATACGATCTTCGGGTTCCTTTCGGGCTCGATCACGGGGACGGTAGCAGGGTGTCATCACCCTGTGCGTCCGACGCACTCTGTGCGCACACACGCACAGGGCTAAGTTGTTGTGTCCACGGTAGATGCCACCCTTGTGCGTGTGCCCACAAGCGACATAGCGCAGTGGCACACACACAGGGCGCACGGGGTTAGAAGGGCTCATCGTGAGCCCCTGCTGTGGCGAGGCGATACAGGCGTGTCTGCCCTTCCGCGGTCTGCGCCAACCTCGACGTGACCCCGGGATCACCGTCTAGCAGCCGTTTGGCCCAACTCCGGTCACACCCTATTGCGGTGGCCACCTCTTGAGCGGACCGTTCGCCAGTACCCAAGGCTTCGCGGAGCGCCTGGCGCTTCCGTCCGCCGTCCGATTCGGCCGCCACCTCCACGGTGGACACGAGACGGTAGTCGTCGTCCTCGAGCGCCACCGTGAACGTGTCACGGCCGAGGCGCCCGATACTTTCGACCCGGCGCCATGTGGGGTGATCAGGGACCGGTTTGAGCGAGATCACCTGGTCGACGCTCGCGGCGATCGCCGTCGAATCCCTGTACTCGCCCGTCGACTTCGTCGCGTGGTGCAGGACGACGACGGCCACGCCGAGTCGGGCAAGTCGCAGCAACGGCTGCATGAGCTCGCCCCATTGGTCCGAGGTTGACGCCGTCTCGACGATGCCCTGCGCGAAGCTGGCGAGCGTGTCGATCACGACGAGGTTCGGCATGTGGAGGCGATGCCAGGCCGCCTCGAGATCCCGGAGTGGCTCGCTACCGGGCCACAGCACATGAAAACCGGACGCGTGAGCATGGAAGCGCACGGCGCGAGCGGCGATATCCGCGTCAGCCTCTTGGTCACTCGACACCCACAACACGCTGCCGGGCGCCACTGGCTCACCGAGGAACTGCCGCTGCTCTTCTTGAGTCTCGGGGAACATCACGGCATCCGTGACCGCGGCGGCGCCGGCCGTCAACAGCGTGCTCTTTCCTGACAGCTTCTCACGCCCCGAGAGCAGGACGAGCCGCCCCTCCCAGGCGAGACGCGGGATGATGGCCGTCGGCGGCTTGAGCGCGTCCGGGTCATCGAGCATCTGCTCGAGCGTGCGCAGCTGCAGCGGACGCGCTGCCTTGTCGCTGATCATGCTGCTCGGCGTTCCTCTCGTAGTTCTTCAATCCACGCGAGGACGTGACTAACCAAGTACCTGCCCGGCAGGAAGGAGGCGAAGTGCCGCTCGACCGTCCGCTCGGAGACCTTGAGCCACGCCGCGACCTCCGACGTCGTCAGAACGTCGGTCGACTGAGGCACGGTCTCTGGGCGGCGGGTCATAGCGTTCGCTCGTGGACGTAGTGGTTCCCAGGAGGAGCCGCGTTTCGGCGGCGCTCCTCCTACCCTACGTGGAGCTGGCGGTCAGAATGGAATTATCTAGGCTAACCCGGCGTGCGGCCGGTGGTTACGAACGGTAGAACCTCTGCCACAGGTAGGAGCCAAACACGCGGTGACCGTGCATTTTCTCCGCTCGGTCGGCTAACCGCTGCCCGGTCTTGCGGGTCTGCTCGATCGTCCAGTCCCGCGACAGGTCGGCGGGCGGATAGACCGCCGCCCAGAATGCCTGCCGCTCCGCCGCGGTCGCATCGGGCCGGAGCGTGCGCACGATCGGGCCTTTCTGCTCGAGCGAGGGCACCAGTCCTTGGTGTTGCCGCTGCCATTTCATGGCGTCGGTCCAGCGCTGAACGGGATCGTCGCTTTGGGTCTGACGCTCCTTGTTGATCTGATCACGGAGAGTGTCGGGGACGTATGTCCTGTCGATCGTAAGGAGTGCGTCGGTCGCGAAATCCGCCGCGATGACGAACAAGAGTTGTCGCTCGGCAATCGCTGGCCGTCCCTTGGCGCGCGCGAGCTGGCGGTCGAGGGCGTCGATCGATCGAAAAAACTCCGCTATCTGCTCCGCATGGCGGTCGGCTCTCTGCTGCTCGTCGTCGGTGGAGACCGGGCGGCCACCCGCCGCGCGGCCCGTCCCCTGACTGACGCCGGGGACTGACAATCCGGCACGTCGTGCTGCGCCGCGCGCCGGCTTCACGCCAGTCGTCATCGACCACGGCGTGGTTTTCAGCGCCGTCTTGATGACTCCGTCGATGAAGGCCCTGAGGTTGGCTGGCTCGTTCCGAAAAGCCATCAGGGAGACGCGTACGAGCTCCTCAAGCGTCGAGCACGCACTGAGGGAGTCGATCCAGAGCTTGCGCGTCGCGGCTGACATCACCGCGTCCTTCGGCTTCTGCGTCATGGGACCTCTTATCTGCCAATGATCCTTGGCAACCCGCAGGGAAAGTCGCTCTCTGTCGCCGACCGTCGTGTTGCGGCACCTCGACTTACGCGTCAGTGACGTGGCCCGAACGGATTAGAAGGCTGCTGCTCTATCCACCTGAGCTACGGGCGCGACGTTACTGCTGAAGAACTTAATGCGCGACGGCGGCTGGTCTACGGGGACCGTAGCGATCCGGGTAGGCTGAGCTTACCTTCGCACTCGACCGCGCCAGCGCCACAAATATCCGCCACGACTATACGAGGGCCACATGAGAGGTCTCACCCATCCCCTAGCCCTGATATCCGCTTTCCTCTTTATCCATCAGCCAGGGCGCGCTCAGCAGGCCACTCCAGGCCCTGTCACCACGGCGTTCCGGGCAGACGCGGAGCGACTCGCTCGCAACCTCGTGGCCGCGGCCGACGACATGCCGCCGGCCAAGTATCAGTTCAAGCCCACGCCGGCGCAGATGAGCGTGGCCGAGGTGGTGCTCCACATCGCCGGAGACAGCGAGTTCGGCTGCGCCGCACTCGGCGGGGCGAAAGCCCCCACCGAGCCCAAGCTGACTCCTGCGGATAGCGTGCCGAAGCTGATCTCACGACTCTCACGCTCTTTCGCCTTTTGCCGCACCCAATGGGCCAAGCTGAGCGACGCCGGGTTAGGCGACAAGATTCCCGGGTACGAGGGGCAAACCACGCGGGCGGCGATGATCTTCGAGCTGCACGAGGATTGGGCCGATCACTACAGCCAGTTGGCCAACTACCTGCGGTTGAACGGCATTCTGCCGCCGACGGCGAGGGGCGGGCACTAAGTCGGGCTCCCGATTTGGTCCCTGGCCGGCGACGCCTTATCCTTGGGCGGCTCGCCCACAGGAGATCGCCCATGCGCCTCGCCCGTTTCATCACGCCGGCCCTGGTCCTGGTCCTGCTGCCCACGCCCCGGCAGGCCGACCGACCGGACGACGATCCTCCCAGCCGGGTCGGCCGGCTCAGCTTCCTCTCGGGCAGCGTCTCGTTCCGTCCCGGCACCGTGGACGACTGGACCGACGCCACCATCAACTATCCGCTGCACGCCGGGGACCACGTCTGGACCGACGCCGATGCGCGTGCGGAGCTGACGGTCGGCTCGAGCGCCATGCGGCTCGCGCCGCAAAGCGCCTTCGGTTTCCTCGCGCTCGACGACCGCACGACCCAGGTACGACTGTCGCAAGGCTCGCTCGAAGTGCGCGTGCGCGAGCTCGGGGACGACGACAGCTTCGAGATCGACACGCCGACCGGCGCGGTCTCGCTGCTGCAGTCCGGGACCTACCGCGTGGACGTCGATCCGACGGGCGATACGACCACCGTCACCGTGCGGCACGGCCAGGCGGACGTCACCGCCGCGGGCTCGGCCTTCCCGGTGCACGCGGGGGACGCGGCGGTCGTCGCGGGTGGCGACTCGCCCAGCTACGACATCCGCGACGCGGCGCGGCCGGACGAGTGGGAGGACTGGTGCTCCACGCGCGACCGCCGCTGGGACGACTCCCGCTCGTCGCAGTACGTGTCGCGCGAGACGATCGGCTCCGAAGATCTCGACGACAATGGCGAATGGCGTGACACACCGGACTACGGTCCCGTCTGGTCACCCCATACCACGATCGTGGGATGGGCGCCGTACCGCTATGGCCGCTGGGTATGGGTGGAGCCGTGGGGCTGGACGTGGGTCGACGACGCGCCGTGGGGCTTCGCGCCGTTCCACTACGGCCGCTGGGCGTACTGGGACGGCGGGTGGGTCTGGGTGCCGGGCCGGCGCGTCGCGCGGCCGGTGTACGCGCCCGCGCTCGTGGTGTTCGTGGGCGGGCGCAACTCCGGCGTGGCGTGGTTCCCGCTCGGCCCCGAGGAGCCGTACGTGCCGGCGTACCGCGTGAGCAATAGATACTTCCGCAACGTCAACGTGACCAACGTCAACGTCACCAACATCACTGTGACGAACGTGAACGTGACGACCATCAATTACCGCAATCGCCGCGCTCCGGACGCCTTCACGGTCGTCTCCCAGGAGGCGTTCGTGCGATCGCGCGCCGTAGACAAGAGCGTGATCGTCGTGCCGCGCGAGCGGCTGGACCAGGCGCGCGTGGTGGGCAACACTGCGCGCGTCGTCCCCGACCGGCACAGTGTGCTGGGGCGGCCCGACATCATGACGGTGCGCCGACCGCCGCCCGCCGTGACCACGCGTGAGGTGGTCGTCCGCCGTGAGCCGCCGCCACCCCCGGTGCCGTTTACTGTGCGCCGGGAGGCGCTGCGCGCTCACCCCGGCCGGCCGCTCGATGCGGCGACGCTCGGCACGCTGCGCCGGCAATCGCCACCGGGCCGGACGACGCCTCTGGTGCGACCCGCCGTGCCCGTCGCGGCGCAGGACCACCCCGTTCCGGTGCTCCGTCCCACCCGCGAAGGGCTCCCACCGCCACGCGCACTCCCGCCGCCCGCCCCGGCCGAGCGGCCGGCGCCGGAGCAGCGTCCCGACCGGGCCGGGCCTCCAGAGCGTGTCGAGCCCTCACGGCCCTCGGAACGCCCGCGCCCCACGCCCCAGCCTGCCGAGCGACCCGCACCGGAAGAGCGTCCGGCGAGCAAGCCGCGACCTCAGCGCGACGCCCAGCCTCCTCGCGAGCGCCCCGCGCCGGAGCGACGTGCGCCGAAGGGTCGCGCCGCCGAGCGGGATACGACCAAGGAGAAGAAGCCTTAGATTCTGAGCTGGGCCATGGAAACGATACGGGGACACGAGCAAGTCAGGGCGATTGCACCCGGGCGGGTGCTGCGCGTCGTCCCCGAATCGGGCCGCAATCCCGGCACACCGCTCGACCTCGATCTGGTGCGCGCGCTGCGGGTGAACCGCAGCGCGGTGGAGCGCCGCGCCGCCACCATCCCCACCCGCCGCACCGTCAAGAAAGAATGGCAAGCCGCCTGGCTGCTGCGGGCGATCACCTGCATGGATTTGACCACGCTCCAGGGTGACGACACCGCCGGCAACGTAGGGCGACTGTGCGCCAAGGCGCGCCAACCCGTCCGCCAGGACCTGATCGAGGCGCTCGGCGTCGCCGACTTAGGGATACGGGTGGGCGCGGTGTGCGTGTACCACGCCTTCGTCGCGGACGCCGTCACCGCCCTCGCGGGCTCCGGCATCCCGGTGGCCGCGGTCTCGACCGGGTTCCCAGCGGGGCTCAATCCCCTGCCCCAGCGGGTGGACGAGATTCGCGCATCGGTGGCGGCGGGAGCGCAGGAGATCGACGTGGTGATCACCCGCGCGCACGCGCTCGCCGGAGACTGGGAGGCGCTGTACGAGGAGATTCGGGCGTTCCGGGATGCGTGCGGACAGACACACATGAAGGTGATCCTCGGCACCGGTGACCTCGCGACGCTCGTGAACGTGGCCCGCGCGAGCCAGGTCGCGATGATGGCGGGCGCGGACTTCATCAAGACGTCGACCGGAAAAGAGCCGGTCAATGCCACGCTCCCCGTCGGCGTGGTGATGACGCGTCAGATCCGCGATTACCACGAGCGCACCGGCCATGCGGTCGGGTTCAAGCCGGCGGGCGGGATCCGCAAGGCCAAGCAGGCGCTCGACTGGCTGATTCTCATGAAGGAAGAACTGGGGGATCGCTGGCTGAAGAACGACTTGTTCCGGATCGGGGCCTCGGCGCTGCTCACGGACATCGAGCGGCAGCTCGAGCACTTCGTGACGGGGCGGTACTCGGCGGCTCATCGGCACCCGATGGTATGAAGCCGGGATGCGGGATGCGGGATGCGGGATGCGGGATGCGAGATGCGTGGTTAGGAGATCTGCATGACCACGGTGAGTGAGATCTTCGAGACGATGGCCTACGGGCCGGCTCCCGAGAGCGACAAGCCCGCGCTCGAGTGGCTGGAGCGGCACGGGCGCGCGTTCGGGCTGTTCGTCGGCGGGCGCTGGATCAAGAGCAAAAACGGCGACGCGTTCGACGTCGTCAATCCAGCCACGACGGCGCCGCTGGCCCGTGTCACGCAGGCGGGCCAGGCGGACGTGGACGCCGCCGTCGCCGCCGCCCGCAAGGCCTTCCCCGAGTGGTCCGCATTGTCCGGCCACGCTCGCGCGCGCCATCTGTACGCGCTCGCTCGCGCGGTACAGAAGCACTCGCGCCTGCTGGCGGTGCTCGAGAGCCTCGACAACGGCAAGTCGATCCGCGAGACGCGCGATCTCGACATCCCGCTCGTCGCCCGACACTTCTACCATCATGCGGGGTGGGCGCAGCTTGCTCGGGTGGAATTCGCGGGCTACGAGGCCCTGGGAGTCGTGGGGCAGATCGTGCCCTGGAACTTCCCCCTGTTGATGGTGGCGTGGAAAGTGGCGCCGGCGCTCGCCGCCGGAAACACGGTGGTGCTCAAGCCCGCCGAGTTCACGCCGCTCACGGCGCTGTGCCTCGCCGAGCTCGCCCAGGAGGCTGGGCTCCCCGCGGGGGTGCTCAACGTGGTGACGGGCGACGGCCGCACCGGCGAGCTGATGGTGCAGCATCCTGACGTGGACAAGATCGCGTTCACGGGCTCGACGGAGGTGGGGCGAATCATCCGGAAGACCACAGCGGGCTCAGGCAAGAAGCTCTCGCTCGAGCTCGGCGGCAAGAGCCCGTTCATCGTGTTCGACGACGCCGATCTGGACAGCGTGGTCGAGGGCGTGGTGGACGCGATCTGGTTCAACCAGGGGCAGGTGTGCTGCGCCGGGTCGCGGCTGTTGGTGCACGAGGGGATCGCCGAGCGGCTGGTCGCGAAGCTGCGCGCCCGCATGGAGAAGCTGCGAGTGGGCCCCTCGCTCGACAAGGCAATCGACATGGGCGCGATCGTCGCGCCGGTACAGCTGGACCGCATCCGCACACTGGTGAACCGGGGCGTGGAGGAAGGGGCCACCCTGTGGCAGCCGTCGTGGGCGTGCCCCACGGACGGCTATTTCTATCCGCCGACGCTGTTCACCAACGTGGCGCCCGCGGCCACGATCGCCCAGGTCGAGATCTTCGGACCGGTGCTCGTGTCGATGACGTTCCGCACGCCGGCGGAGGCGGTGGAGCTGGCCAACAACACGCCCTACGGGCTCGCGGCCAGCGTCTGGACCGAGAACATCAACCTCGCGCTCGATGTGGCGCCCAAGATCAAGGCGGGCGTGGTGTGGATCAACTGCACCAACCTGTTCGACGCGGCGTCGGGGTTCGGCGGATACCGGGAGTCGGGGTTCGGGCGGGAGGGGGGACGGGAGGGCATGTGGGAGTATCTCCAACAAACGCGGAACGCGGAACGCGGAACGCGGAACAAGAAACGCGCACCTGTTCCGCGTTCCGACTTCCGCGTTCCGCGTTCCGAGGCGATCCCGCCCATCGACCGCACCTACAAGCTCTTCATCGGCGGCGCGCAGGTCCGCCCCGATCAGGGCTACAGCCGCAAGATCCTGGCGCCCTCGGGCGCGCTCATCGCGGAAGTGGCCGAAGGGAACCGCAAGGACATCCGCAACGCGGTCGAGGCGGCGCACGCGGCGGCGGGATGGGCGCACACCAGCGGCCACAACCGCGGGCAGATTCTCTACTATATCGCCGAGAACCTTTCAGTGCGGGCGGCCCAGTTCGCCGGGCTGCTCGATGCCATGACGGGAGAGGGCGACGCGGCCGCCCGCGGCGAAGTGGCGGCCGCGGTGGCGCGACTATTCTCGTACGCCGCGTGGGCCGACAAGTACGACGGCGCGGTGCATCAGACGCCGATCCGGGGCATCACCCTCGCCATGAACGAGCCGATCGGCGTGATGGGCATCGCCTGCGCCGACGAGCATCCTCTGCTGGGGCTCGTGTCCCTGGTCGCCCCGGCGGTCGCGGTGGGCAACACAGTGATCGTGATCCCGTCGGAGGCACGGCCGCTCGCGGCCGCGGAGCTGTATACGGTGCTCGAGGCGTCGGACGTGCCGGCGGGCGTGATCAACATCGTCACCGGAGCCAAGGACGCGCTGGCGAAGGTGCTCGCCGAGCACGACGACGTGGACGCGGTGTGGTATTTCGGCAATCAGGCGGCCGGCGCCCAGGTCGAGCGCGCGTCGGCGGGCAACATGAAACGGACGTGGGTGGAGTGGGAGGCGAGAGACTGGACGGGTGAGAACCAGGGTGAAGGCAAAGAGTTCCTGCGCCAGGCTACGCAGGTGAAGAACATCTGGATACCGTATGGGGAGTGACGAGAAGGGGTCAGGACTTCATGTCCTGGCCCCTGTTCTCTTCACGCCGCCAGGCGTTTGCCGTCGGCGGGCGCGGGTTTCGGCTTGGTCAACTTCCAGCGATTGCAGATGGGACAGCCGAAATAGGTCCGGCCGAGCCAGTCGGTTTCATATTGCTGCGGGTGACGGCAGGGCCGGCGCGGCGCGGTTCGGCGAGCCTTCCTGCGCATACTGTCTTCCTCCGCTCGGGCTGCATCGGTGGAAACACCAGGGGCCGCCCGGCGGTTCCAGCGGAGCCTCAGCTGTCCGTCCTGACGATCGCCCACCCCAGGTTGGCCATGATCCGCACCAGCCATCCGAGGCGCTCCAGATCGACGGGCTTGGTGAGGAAGGCGTCGGCGGCGAGGGCGGCGAGGTGCTCCCGCTCCTCGTCGGAGGCGGTGAGGACCACGACGGCGAGCCCGCGCAGCTCGGGATCTTCCCTGATGCGCAGCAGCACGTCGCGGCCGTCCAAGCCCGGGAGGTTCAAGTCGAGCAGCACGAGGTCGGGCCGGGGCGCGTCGTGGTACGGCGGCTGGCCACGCAGGAACGCGAGCGCGTCGGTCCCCTTGCTCACGGTCCAGATCTGGTTCCGGACCTTGGCGCGCTCGAGCGCGCGCCGGGTCAGCTCGACGTCGTCGGGATTGTCTTCGACGAGCAGGATATTGATGGCACGGGCATCCGGCATGCAGCTGGAGGATTTAGAAGCCCTGGTCGTGCATGACAACGCGCAGTTGCAGCACCGTCAACGCTATCCGGCCGGCGAAGTCCGGGCCGGGGTCGGTCGCGAGGCGGGCGCGAACGCCCACCCACACGGTAGGTGTACTGAAGACGGTGTCGTTCACCGAGCGCGTCGTCACTGGCAGCAGGGTATCGGTCTGCACGCCCGACACGGTGGCGTTGACGCCGACGTAGGGCTGGCCGGTGAAGAGACTGGCCTCGTCCTTGGCGAAGAAGACGTCGAGGTTGACGGTCCCGCCGCCCTGAGTGCTCTCGAGGATCGCGCCGGCGGTCACCGCAACGGAGTCCACCTTGCCCGGCCCGAAGCGCGATGGGAGCGTGAACGGCCGTGACACCGTGAGGTCAGTCTGCCCCACGCCGCCGGGGATGCTGAAGGAAAACGCGTCGAGGCTGTCCGGTCGCAGGAAGCTCAGCACATCAACGGTGAGGACGATGCGGGATGCCGCGCATGCCGCAACCGCCACCGCCAATCCGAACGCACCCAGTGCCGCCGCCCGCTTCATCATGCCTCCCCAGCCGCAGTGTCCATCTATGGTACAAGGTCGGCCCGTGAAAGCAATCGGCGGAGGTGCGAGACCGACCCCTGGTGATGCGTGCACGCAACAACGGCCGCTCGCTCTGTGCGGCGTTAACCTTGCCAGCGCGGGCGCTCGGGCGCCGGCGGTAGCTCCGGCGCGGGCACTGCCGCCGCCGGCGCACCGGCCTCACCGCCGTTTCCCTGTCGACCTGCTTCGCCGTCGTCGGCCGGGCGATCGAGCAGGCCGCCGCGCGTCACGAGTTGTGCGGCGAGCGCCGTCTGGATCACGGCCGTGATGTTCTGCGCCGTGGTCTCGGGTGCGCCCGCCCCGCCGCCCGAGATGGTCACGAGCTTCGCGTCGGCGAGTCCCTGCGCGATGATCGGTGCGATCTGCGGCAAGAGCTCGATCTGGCGATAACGGAAATAGGCTTCCCCACCCGCCTGAATCGACTGGTTGACCCGGCGGATGCTCTCCGCCGTCGCCTCGGCGATGGTCGTGATCCGCAGCGCCTCGGCGCGCGCCTTGGCCTCGACGTCGATGCGCACCTTCTCCGCGTCCGCCTTGGCCTGGGCGATCTGCGTCGCGTCGAGCTCGGCCTCGCGCTGCACCCCCATGGCCTGCTGCCGCTTGGCTTCGGCCTGGGCCACGAGGGCGGCGTTGGCGGCCTTGGTCTGCTCCAGGTCGCGCTGCTTGTCGGAGATCGCCCGCTCGGCCTCGAGCTGCGCTTCCTTGGCCCGGCGGGCTTGCTGCGCGGACACGATGTCGGCGTTGGCCTGGGCCTCGGCCGCCGACTGGCGCCGGCGCGCTTCCGCGACCTCCGACTGCACGACCTTGATGTTCAGCGAATTGAACACCAGCCCCAGGTCGGTGAGCTCGCGCGAGCACGCCTTTCGGATGATGATGGCGAGGGGGTCGTCCTCTTCTTCGGCGTCGACCAGCGCGGTCGCCGGCGCGGGGGCGACGGCCGGGAGGTTGGTCTTCGCTCCGTGACTCGACGACTTGGCCGAGAAGAGCTGGTCATGCGTCAGCAGGTTGATGGCGCGCCGGCCGGAGCTCGTCAGCAGGTCGGTGAGCGTGCTGAGCTGCTCTTCTTCCGGCTTCGCAAAGAAGCGATTGGCGGCGGTCTTGATCATCGTGTCCGAGTCGCCCACCGACACGATGGCGCTGGCGAGCACGCGCACCTTGATCGGCCGGGGCGTGCTCGAGTCGTCGACGTCAGCGGTCTGGTCCGTGATGTCCAGATCCACGTTGATGACCTTGCTCGACAGCGTCGTACCCGTCGTGAGGAGCGGGATCTCCTTCGACTTGCCGGGGCCACGATAGATCACGGTCGATCCGTTGAGCCAGCTCACCATGCGGATCGTGCCGGCGTCGACGTCGCGCAGGAACCCCGCGACGATGAACGGGACGAGCACGAGCACCACGACGGGGATCGCTACGATCAGGAGCCACTGGGGCAACATAGGCACCTCACGGCGAAGGAACGACGGGTCCGATGTACGACACGAGACAACGATTGCGCGGGCCATCCACGTCCTCGATGCGGAGCCGGTCGCCGGCGCGGATGCGAACGCCCGTGACCCGATCTTCGGGACGGAGCGTGGCCAGCACCTGAATCACCTGCCCATCGACTTCCGCCGCGACGAGCCCGTGGCCGCTCGCGTCGAAGCGGGTGGCGGCCCGCACCTCGTCCAGGATGCAGCTCTCGAGCGTGAGGGCAGGCGCGGAGGCGAAGCGCAGCAGAAAGTTCCACACGGGGCCGACGAGTGCGGTTTCGAACAGCAAGCCGCCCGCGACCGCCGCACCAAAGAGGAGTCGATTGGCGAGCACTCCCCGGAGCGCCATGCCGGTCGTTCCGAATCCGACGAGCAGGCTGAACAAGACGCGCGGCGACGTGAGGCTCCAGAGCCAGGCGAGCGCGGTCGCGCGCACGCCGCCCGCGTGTGGAGCGTGCGGGTGGCCCGACCGGCCGACCGCGCGGGTATGCCCCGCCCGCCCGCGTCCGCCGAGCTTGGCGCCCGCGTGGTGGTGTCCGTGGCGACCGAGGCCGGTGAGCGCCATCGCCAACAACCCGACGGCGCCGATGCCGAGCGAGAGCGCATAAAGATTCATGGGATTGCCTAAAGACGCGGTGTCGACCCCCGATGAACAATACTGTCAGGAGTGCGCGTCAGTTAGTCGGCGGAAGTCATTGTGGAATAGGCTAAGTGGATTGGACTTACAGAATCGGGGCGCCGGGATTTGAACCCGGGACCTTCTGGTCCCGAAAGCCGTCTTGAAGGTGGCCGTACAGCGTGAGATGCGCAATCCTGCCAGCATTCTCGTAGATCCTCCTACCTCTCATCAGGCGCCATATCTGAAGTTCCGCAGTGAATGTCAGGAAGAACATCACTGAAGTGCGCGGGGCATTTCTTCGCCCAATGAAGGCGATTGGCGATTGCGGTTCTGTTTACACCTACACCTTCCCTACAACAGGCGTGAAGTCGTAGGTCGAGAGGCGACGAATGGTATCCTGAGCCACTTCTGCGTTGGCCCGCGCATACCTCGGGTCGGTGAAGTTTCTTGCCCACTTCGATTCAGCCGGGTCTACGTGGTAGTCAGCCTTCTCTCTGGCTTCGTAGAAGTCCTTCAGGAGCCTTCCGAGACCCATCAGTTTCGGGACTCCTGTGTTCTCCAAAGTACGCCAGAGGTGGCCGTGGTCGTCGATCTTTACGTCTGGGTTCTTCTTCTCTGCCTTCCGAATCGCAACTCGTACGGCAAGCATCAGGGCGTAATAGGCACGGCCATACGTCGTACGGGTCCTCGCGTCAAGGCTTGTGTAGTCATCATCCTCACTTAGTTGGTATCCGAGGTTTGCGAATTGGAGTGGGTCGAACATCACAGGGGACTCTCAGCCTTACTCGGCAGGCTCTAGGTCGAAGGACACGGCCTTGAAGGTCTCCTTGTCCACCGCGGACGCGATGTGCTCATAGAAGTCCAACCTCTGTCGCGCCAGTAGGCGGTACTCCAGGCCATGCACGCGACCAACTACACTAGCCTTTTCGCGGTCAACGTTCCACTCGACTCGCCATTGGAAAGCGGTTGCAGCCTTAGAAAGCGCTCTCTCAATGTCTTCCCAATTGACCCGCCCCCTCTCTTCGACCGCGAGCGGATTGGCCAGCACAACTCGTTCAAGGCGTTTCAGCCGCCCCTCGACCGCCCGGAGATGTTCAGGCTCTAGTCTTGCCGTCTCTTGTACAAACATTACGAGCATACTGGTGAGGTACGCAGCAAACACGCCTCCTATATGCACGGACGCGTTGACGTTGGCCGGCTTGAGTGCCCCATGAAAGTATGCAGCGTCAGTAACAGGAACCATCTTAGCTTCCACCATTAACAACGGAAGCTGTTGGGATCGCAGAGTCGTATCGTAGAAGTACAACTTCCGATTCTCACTTCGTTCCACGAGGTCGACGTCTTCGTGGTGCAGCAGGTCGTCGTGGCGCAGGATCACGTCAACATGCCGCTCAGAGCGGGAATGCGATACGACGTGAAAGGGATCGAGACGAACTTCTTTCTCTGCTTTCAGTGCCTTTCTGGCGGCCTTTAACGCCCCCGTCTTCAACTCTCGACCTCTTTCATCCGACGGCGAGCAAACCAGGGCAAATACGTCTTGGCCTCTCCTACCAATCGCGGCAGGACTGATTCATCGAGTTTGGTTTCGAGATCGAGCATGAATCGCACGACTAACATCTCGGCGCTCGGGAAGGTTGAAACGAACGCTCTACGTATCGGCACTTGAGGAGGAGTCTCTTGGAACTCGACATCAACGCCAACAATGGCCGGTGCACCGGGGATCGGTGCCAGTCCACCACCTGGCATGCCGAATGGGAGTTTGACCGTAGGTTCCCACTTGGTCAAATCAAGTTCATAGGTTGCACCCGCCAACCCATCGAATGTGTCACGAGGTTCAGACTCCCTCATATGCGCGGCGATGGCCTCAAACATTCTCTGGATAGATTCAGCCTCCTCCTCACGGGCAGCTCCGCGCACGAGCTCTAACTCGACCCATATATGCCGAGTTCCATCGCGGCTAATCTCAAAGTGCACATGGTAGCTCTTGTCGCCCTTCAGTACTACGCGGGCCGTGTTCTTACCAGCTCTGCCTCCTGGCATACGACCAACAGCTGCGAGAAGCTGGGCTAGCTCAACGTCTCTGGTACGCAAGCGCCAGGTGATGAACGCTGTTACCAGGCCGTCAGGGAAATCAGGGTGGCTGCTGGACTTGTCGCTCATCAGGGCTGGCCGTAGTGCCCCAAGCTGCACCCTCTCACGGCGGCCTGCCAGTGCCCCTTCCGTAAAGGGGGCTCCACTCTACGCGATCCGTCCTGAGCGGTCAAAGGATGGAATATATGTATTTAACTCTACTCAGGATTTAACTCTACTCAGGATTCCCCGACCTGTGCATGAGGTTGCACATAGAATACCAGGCTTCTTCCAGGCTTACCAGGGCGATTTTGCGGCACCGAAGGGCGGGAATGCGACACGATGAAGTCCTACCCACCCATTCGGCGGCGAAGTGACGCGGCGGCCAAAGCGAGCTTGAGAGACGAAGCAGTAATCTTCTCGGCGAGATCGGCCTGTTCGGCTGAGTTAACTGGATCGAAGACGAAGGTTACTGCGCCCCCGTTTGAGCTGTGTATGGTGCTGGGTTCCAGGCGCAAGCTGTGTGGATGCGTCTCGCGATTAAGTACGGCGTACGCAGAGCGTAGTAGGTCGCTGGCCTTCACTGGTGGAATTTCGATGCTTTCAGGGTTTGGCATCGCGCCGAGACGCTCTTCGAGGGCCTCGGGAATGTTAAGTCCCGCCCAGTTGTCTGGGCGCTTTGGCTGACGTTCGAGTGCGATCTTGGCCTCGTGAAGGAGTGCTCCCTTCCCTGGGGCGAAGGAGTTCCACGTCTCCTTCATCTCCCGAAACTGGTTGGCGAAGAACTCATCTGCCGGAAGTTGCTCGGGTAGATCGTCGAGGAGACCGGCGCGCTCGGCTTCACTGCCTTGGTAGAGATCCTTGCGATGTCCGTACACCCATGCTTTCGCTCCTGCTAGGTCGTAGTTAGGGTCGGAGGCAAGTAAGAGCGACAATTGGGCGGCTTCGAAGCAGGCCCGAACATTAGGGAAAGCACGATGGCGAAGCGTGCTGGGGAGAAGAAACTGAACAACCTTCCCGTTCTCCTCAGCATCGTGCAGATAGGACCGTAGCACCAAGTCTGGTACCAAATGCGCTGCGGTGGACGGGAGTTGAAGCAGCGTTGCATGAAGGCTTGCCAGGATGGTGTCTAGAGACGCGCTCATTCCGGTGGTAGTCGCCAAGCGACTCTCACGTCAGGGTCCTCCCCTGAACCGAACTGCTTGACGTTCTCATCGCTGAGCGCATCGACCCCCGCGAACTTTCGCATCGGTACCGCTAGGCGTGCGTAGCGCTCGGTGAGGCTGCTGTAGCGACTCTCCCGCTTTGGGCTGTCGCGCAGGAAACGGCCCGCTTCCTCGTGGAAGTCGACAAACGCCTTCCACACTTCCACCGGCAACAGTACGGACAGTTTGGGCAAGAGCGCTTGGAACAGACGCCCTTCCGTCAAAGCGGCGGTCCGTGCTGTCTTCTCGCCTTCGGCGTCGCTCGCGAGCAGCACTCGCAGACAGGCGGTGTGCACGCTGTCCGCCTGGACCGCTGCCTCCATGAGCAGGTCTAGCTGTCGCGTGTAGAGAGTTTGACGGAAGGGCTGGCTCCGGGCGCGATAGCCAAGATACAGACCTAGTGCACCGAGGGCAGAACTGCAGAGCGTACTGACCAAAGCAACCGTCGATCCATCCATCGGAGCCAATCTAATGACCACCCGCCCGGCATCGGGGCCCGGGCAAGGTAGCCCGGGGGCTCTCGATGCAGAGCCGGGGGGCAAGCGACACGGTTCCACCCCAGGGGAATGTCGGCAGCACTCTCGCGAAAACCCCCTGAAATGGTGACTCTCGCGATGAGGCAGACACGATCTGAGTGAGAAACACATGATCATTCTTGCAGGGTCTTGAACTCTTCTTGAACTCCGCCCCCGGTTAGGTCGGAGGAGGGGGCCAGAACGGTGCGAACTTGACCTCAGGCCACTTCGGCAGCGCCCTGTTCTTGTACTCACCGACGAAACCGATTCGATTGAAAATCAGAACGTTGAATAGAACGTATGCCTTGTTACACAAGCTCACGATCTCCTCGAAAGGCTCAGAGATGTCTTCTCCGTGAGCCGTCGCGTTCCGAATCTTCGACCATGCCGCGATCAACTCTGTGGTGACGTGCTCAGTGTGGCCGAGCATCTGTCGTAGGCAAGTGCCCGCACTCGTGCTCTTGAGGCGAGACACCGCTCCCAACGCCCGATTCTTGATCTGGTAAGAAAGGGTGGACTGGTTGATGAGACTCTCTAGACGATCGACCTGAGCCCGATCCTGAGGTAACGGCTGCCCACAGTCAGCGTAGTCCCGATTCAGAAGGCTCTCGATGGCCACCCCTAGCGCGAGTGCCTCGGCTTCGATACTCTGCGCGCTACCCCGGAGCACTTGGAGGACATTCACAGATGTTGGATGGAAGCGTGGTTCCTTGTACACCTGGAGATACGCGAGATACTGTTGAAACAAGATCGTCACGCACTCGACGGGAATGTACGCCCAATCCACTGGCGGCCGTAGACGTGACTTGAAGTCCGTAGACGTGTGACTTCGGATGGCCGTTGTTCCATGGCCCCCTCTACTCTCCATCTTGAACAGCCATCTGCACGGGTGCGCTAGCACGAACCAGAGTGTCTCTTCAAGCCGGCTATCGAGACCCGCAGATAGTTCACTATCCGACCACGTGGTTACGAGGAGCCCTTTCTCACTGACCTCTACAATGACGTGGAGTCCTTGTAGATCGAGTTTCCACGTATCGATGACTGTGGAGTGGCCGATCTCCTCTTCTTGAGGTACTCCCGCCAAAGCGGAGCGTGTTCGGGTTTGCTTCGTGATGTAGTTCGCCGGAATATCGAACGAGCCCGGAATGAAGAGCCGCAACCAGTGATCTGCTTTCCCCGCCTCGGGACATTGGATCTCCCTGATCACACCGCTGCACACAACTCCGGGCACTCCTATTCGCCCTCCGTGATGGGGCAGAATCCGTTCTGCGGTCCAATGACGCTCTTCTAGGTCGACGGCACTCAATTTGTAGTAGTGACCTTCAGGGACGAGGTCTCCGGGTGCCCCAGTGCCGGGTTGGCGGCCAAAATCGGGCTCCCGTGTTGGATCATACAACTCGAAGGTGATCATGCCTTTCGAGTTCTGGCGGATCGACCCCGGACCCCTGAAACTGGGGAACCGCTCAGAGCCGGCCGTTAGTTGGATATCGAGGGAGTGGATTTCGAAGGACCGGTTCTGCAGCTCGATCACTTCACTCGGACTGAGCATTCTCCCTAGTTCACTTCCTGGCGCCGAGGCGAATTGTCAGTGAGCCACGTGGACCTCCACGTCGGAACACCGGGGGTTTCTTTGGCATGCACGGCTTTGTCATGCCCTCTAACGATGGGTCCATGCGTATTGCACCAGCGCCCAGCTGGCCAGAACCAACAAGAGCCAGAAGAAGCTGCAGCAGCCCGTGAGCGTAGAAACCGCAAACGGATGCCTCTTGGAGGCGGAGCCGCTCGCTAGGCTGCCGAACAGGCCGGCTCATTGTGGCACGCGTTTCGGCGGGGGTGGGCGACTAGCAAGAAGCACCTCTCGCCTGTCGACGTCGCCGAAGCTGGAGGCTGGAAAGACATCAGCACCTTGCAGCAGATTTACCAACAGCCGGACGTGCGCATGCTCTACGCGGTAGTGAGTGACCCCACGGTGCTGCGGGAGTTCAAACCACCCGAGCTCGGAGGCAACCAGACGTGAAACGCTTGATCGTGGATGCACTGGTCGTCTACGTTCTCCTAGGGAGCGTGACGGTCTTCGCCTGGATGACTTGGGACACTGCGGAACGCTCACGAAAGCGCATCCACCGGTATCCGGGGCCGGGCTTTGCTGGTTGCTTCATTGGGGTGATCTGGCCCCTGGTGGCGTTTGGTTTGTATCGGCTCTACACTGAACGCAAAAGAGAACAGAAAGGGAAGACTTGAATCTTGTTGCAGCCTAGACCGCCCATTCCAATCGTTCGCTCCGTCCTCAATATCAGAGAGAATATCAGGCACCCCAAGTGCGCGGAGTCCTTACTCACAACTATGAACCAAAGCAGATTCAAGTAGTTAGTAAGAGTCGGGGCGCCGGGATTTGAACCCGGGACCTTCTGGTCCCAAACCAGACGCGCTACCGGACTGCGCTACGCCCCGTCAATGCGATCGCCATCGCCAAGATAGTCGCCTCATCGGCCTGCTGGTAGCATTACTCTAACCAACCCAGCATCGGCACGTACATTTTCTCCTCCCTTGGTGCCCGGAGGAATACCCATGAACCGCCTTCTCAGACTCTCGGTTGCCGGTCTGCTTGTCTGTGCCGCGGGCTGCTACCACGCCACCATCGAAACGGGCCTCACCCCGTCTACCGTCGTCATTGATAAGAGCTGGGCGTCGGTGTGGCTCTGGGGGCTGGTGTCGCCGAGCATCGTCGAAACCGCCAGCAAATGCCCTCACGGCGTGGCCAAGGTCGAGACCCAGCTGAGCTTTCTGAACCAGCTGGTCGACGCGCTCACCCTGGGGATCTACACACCCATGGCGATCAAGGTCACGTGCGCGCAGAGTGACCATGCGTCCGCGGCTCCGACGGCCCCAACGATCGACGTCGGGCCCAATGCCACGGCGGCACAGATCGGGAACGCCATTGGCCGGGCGGCTGAGCTGTCGCAGCGTGCCGGCGTACCGGTGTACATCGAGTACTAGTCCGGCGCCGCCGTCCAAACCGCCGCCGCCGCCGGCCGTTTGCGACGTTTTCCTCGCAGGCGCGCCAGCAGACCCCGGCACTCCCACACGAAGGGGGCCGGGTCGCGCCAGGCGGGGATGGCAAAGACGTGACGCCGCCCGTAGGGGCGCAGGTAGTCGCGCAACGGATAGCGCTCGGCGCGGCGACGCGTCACGCTGTAGCCCACGTCCCGCAGTAGGTCGATCCAGTAGACGCCCTCCTCGAAGCGCGCCGGCGCGGGCAGCTCGCCGTGCACCAGATGGCGATACTGCAGCCAGGGGAAATCGATGCCGCAGCGCACGGCGAGGGCGGTCGACAGATTATGTCGCCCGTTCACTTCCATCAGCTTGAGATGGCCGTCGCGGAGATCGCGCTTGAACTCGGTGCAGGCATAGCCGGAGAACCCCATGGCGCGGAGGATGGCGCGTCCCGGCGCGAGCACCTCCGGCACGAAGCGGCTCTCGACCACGCGCGGCGAGCCCACGGCCGGCGGCCCACCGCGCACTTTCACCGCGGTGAACTCGACCAGCGGCACGCCGTCCCACCAGTAGGAGTTGTAGTTCACGCCTGCGCCATCGGCACCCGGAATGAATTCCTGCAGCACCACCTCGCAGCCCGCGGCGGTCGCCTGCTCGTAGCGCGCGACCAGCTCCTCCCGCGTGTGCACCAGAAACATTTTCGTATGGAACCGCGCCACGAACCGGTAGCCGCGTGACGGCTTGACGAGACAGGGCAAGCGCGCGTGCTCGGCGTAGCGCAGCACCTCGTCGCGCGACGCGGGCGCGACCGTGCGCGGACACGGGACGCCGATCCGCTGCGCCAGCTCGTAGGTGAGCCGTTTCTCGATGAACGTGGCGGTGATCTCCCACGGGGTGCACGCCACGGTGTAGCGATCCGTGAGCACCGACAGGTTCCGGGACACGGCCACCACGGCTTCATCGGACGTGGGAACGAGCAGTCCCCCACCGTAGCACTCGGCCGCCGCGAGGACATCCGCCACGAACGCGGTTTCGTCTGCGTGGGGAGCGGCGACCTGCGCCCGTGCAGTGACGTAGCGGGAGCGATGCGCCGTGTCGGTGGCACCATAGTGCAGCACGACCACGGGCACGCGATGGCGGCCGAGCGCGCGCACCACGCCGAGGCCGGCGGTCTCGGCGCCGAGCACGACCGCCGGCGCCAGGTCCCCACGCTGCCATACTCGTTTCACGCGGAGGCGGGCTACGGGCAAAACTGAGACCAGCGGGCCCGGCGCGACGCGCGGGCGCGACGCTGCGACACCGCTACCCCGCGCGCCGCACCAGGACTTCGACGAGCGCGCGGATGGCGCGCCCGCGGTGCGAGACGCGCTGCTTGGCCGGCAGCGGCGCTTCGCCGAACGTCATCTCGAGATCGAGGGAGAAAAACAACGGGTCGTAGCCGAAGCCGCCGCGCCCACGCGGCTCCGTGAGCACGCGCCCCTCGCACGTCGCCTCGACCAGCTGCGGCTTCGCGAGCGGCGTCTCGAGATACGCGACCACGCAGCGATAGCGCGCCGTGCGCTGCGCGTCGGGCACATTCGCCAGGCGCTCGAGCAGCAGCTTGTTGTTCGCCGCGTCGCCGGCGCCCGCGCCGTGCATCTCCGCCCAGCGCGCCGAGAACACGCCGGGCGCGCCCTCGAGCGCATCGACCTCGAGCCCGGAATCCTCGGCCAGCGTCGGGACATTGCCGCGCTTGGCGAAGTAGCGCGCCTTGGCCACGGCGTTCTCGGCGAAGCTGGTGCCGCGCTCCAGATCGGCTTCGTCCGGCAGCCGCTCGAGAAACTGGTCCACCGGGAAGGTCAGCGTAAAGGGCAGGCTCTGAAACAGGTCGCGGATCTCACGGATCTTGCCCTCGTTGCGGGTGGCGATGAGCAGTTTCCTCGACGCCGCGGGAGGAGACGTCACCGTCCGGCCCCGCCACGGAGCCGCGCCAGCAGGTCCGTCGTCGACACGCCCGCGACGAGGGGCACGCGCACGACGCGCCCACCCCATGCTTCCACCTGGTCCGCGCCCACGATCGCGTCGCGCGCGTAATCCGCCCCCTTGACCAGCACGTCGGGCCGGAGCCGCTCGATCAGGGCGAGCGGCGTGTCCTCGTCGAACACCACGACGCAGTCCACCGCCGCGAGCGCGGCGACGAGCCGGGCCCGCTCCCGCTCGGGCACCACCGGCCGCTCACCCCCGCTCCCCTTGCCCAGCCGCCGCACGGAGGCGTCGCTGTTCACGCCCACGATCAGCGCGGCGCCCTCGGCGCGGGCGGCTTCGAGCAGGGCGACGTGCCCCACGTGCAGCAGATCGAACACGCCGTTGGTGAACACGACGGGGCCGGGGTGCCGCTGGCGCCAGCGCGCGGCCGCCTCGGCGGCCCGGATCTTCTCGGCCGTGCTCACCGGGCGCTACAGCGGCTGGCTCGCCTTGGGATGGAACGTGAACGTGCGGGTGAACAGCGGGAGGGTGACGGTCTCGGCGTACTCGGTCTCGATCACGATCTCGCGCGGCGACGCGCGGCGCGCGATCTTGATCTGCTGGGCCTCGGGCGGGAGGCCGATGTCCTGCGCGGCCGCCTGGATGCGGCGCCGGATCGTGCCGTCGTCCAGCGACGGCGCGAGCTGGGCCTGCGTCTGCATCTCGTCGAGCAGGCGGTAGTAGCGGAAGAACAGCTCTCCGATGTTGACGCCGTAGTACAGTACCGCGACGAAGAGGAGCAGGGTGACGAGACAACCCAGCGAGCTCGTGCCCCGCCGGTTCACCACTGCGACTGCGCTCCGTCCACCAGGTCCCGCACCAGCTTCTGCAGCGCGATCTTGCGTCCGTCCGCTTCCTGGGGCGGCCGGTACTCCCCCACTTCGCTGAGGCCCTGCCGTTGCCACAGCGTCTTGCCTTCGCGCTGGTCCAGGATCTCGACGTCGAGCGTGATCGACACCTGGCGCTGCGTGACGTCGACGACTCGCTGCCCCGCCTGAAACGACAGCGGCACGTCGGGATCGTAGCGGGTCACCTTGCCGCGCACCACGGCGTCGGCGTTGTTCTCGCCGGCCGTGCGGAGCCCGAGCCGGCCCTGGAACGCCTCGAGCACCGCGTCGTTCACTTCCTTGGTGAGCGCCGGCTCGGCGGTCTGGTTGTCGAACGGCAGGATGGCGACCGTCTTGATGTTGGGCAGGCCGCCGCCCTTGAAGCTGTACAGGCAACCGGTCAGCGCGAGCGCGAGGGCGCTAGTGGCGCCTGCGCCACGTCGCCGAATCGAACGCCACCATCGTGTCCACCGAACCGACCGTGAACTCAAAACGCGCCGGGCCCTCCGGAAAGTCGATGCGGGCGCTGGCCGGCATCGCACGAACGTCCAACTCGGCGCGGCTGCGTGCCACGACCTTGCCCTGCCGCCGCCATTCCGCCTCGAGCACACGCGCGCCGCCCCGGGCCAGACGATAGTCGAGCGTGTCCTCACCCTGCACGAACCGCCAGATGCGCGCACTGTCCGGCCCGGACAGCGCGAGCCCGAACACGCCCGCGCCCAGCGCCGGCGGCCGCACGATGCCGAGCCCCGCCCACAGCATCCGCACGGCCGGCACGAGCGAGCGGAAGTTCTTTTCCGGATCGGCCCACACGGTGGAGTCGCCGACCACCACCGCCGCGCCCGCTCCCCAGTTGAACGGCCCGGCATAATCGATGCGCAGCGAATCCGGCGGCGCAATCCGCACGGCGGCCCTGCCGGCGTAGCTCTTGCCCGCATCGCGATACTTCCAGCGGAAGCGGATCAGCCTCTGGCGAGCGGGCACGGTCGCCGCCGCCCAGACTCTGGCACTGTCCCACTCCGCCGGCGCGAGCGGCATCGGCACGAGCGGCGGCACCGCGTGCGGGCAGCCGAGCAACAGCGCACAGGCGCCAATGTAGGAGAGTGCTATCCGCCGGTCAAGCAAAACACGTTGCGGTCTCAATAGTTACCCCGAGAGCCCGAGCGGTGGATGGTGCGAATGAGCTCCCCCTGTGCCACGCTTCCGAGGGTCGCGAGCCCCGAGATCACCCTTCCGAATACCGTATAGGTGCCGTCGAGATGCGGCTGCGGTGAATGCGTGATGAAGAACTGGCTGCCGCCGGTGTCGGGCCCCGACAGGGCCATTCCCATGGTGCCCGTTTCGTAACGCACCGGATTCAGCTCGTCGCGCAGCACGAATCCGGGCCCGCCCCAGCCGTCGCCCCGCGGATCGCCGTCCTGCACCACGAAATTCGGGACCACCCGATGCCACCGGACGCCGTCGAAGAAGCGCCGATCGACCAGCGCGAGAAAGGCCGCGACCGTGAGCGGCGCCTCGGCCGGGAAGAGCTCGACCACCATCGCGCCGCGATCGGTCTCGATGGTCACGCGCGGCGACGGGTCGCCCCGGCGCACCGGCAGGAGATAGCGCCGTACGACGGCGCGGTAGTCGTCGAGCGAGCGCCCCGTCGCAATCGGGGCCGCCGGTCCCCAGCGCGTCGCGGCGTCGGGGAGCTTCTGGGCGGCGAGGCGCCGGACCAGGTAGTCGTCCGCACCGGGCGGGCGGGGCGTGCGGGCCACGAATCGGGTCGCCACCGCCAGCCGGCCCTCCGGGCCGGTGGCGACAATGGCGCCGAGCGCGGCGACCGCGGAGAGCCGGGCGTCCGGGAACGAGTCGGCCGCCGCACGCTCGTATGCGGTCGCGAGGGCATCCACGTCGGCGAGCGCGGGATGGCGCCCGAGCAGATCGGCTGCGATGCTGCGCACGGCGGCATCCGGATGGGCGAGCAGCGCCCGGGCGCGCGGCGCGAGGCTCGTGTCGCCCTCGGCCACGACCCGCCCGAGCGCCTGGAGCGCCTGCGCCACCACGCGGCCGTCGGAATCGGCCAGCTGGAGCTCGAGGCGGG
>DATDFC010000240.1:0-15138 GCA_036522815.1 Gemmatimonadales bacterium
TCCATTTGAACCGTGACGTGCCTGATCCCCATGCCGCCCAGGCGCTGCTGCACGGCCTCGAGCACGCGCTGGTTGTCGCCGGGGTTCTGGACCACGAGGTGGCCGCTCATCGCGATCACGCCGCTCGTGACCGTCCAGACATGCAGGTCGTGGACCGACGTCACGCCGGGAACGGAGGCGATCCGGTCGTGCACGTCGGCGAGCGGGATGTGGGCCGGGGCGGCCTCCAGCAGAATGTCGGTGCTTTCCTTCACCAGGCGCCAGGCGCTCGCCAGGATCAGGACCGCGATCAGTACGGAGATGAGGGGGTCGGCCTGCACCCACCCGGTGGTGAGGATGATCGCGCCGGCGACCAGCGCGCCCGCCGAGCCGAGCACGTCGCCCACGATATGAAGGTAGGCGCCGCGCTGGTTGAGCGAATGGTGGTGCCCGCGATGCAGAATGGCGGCGCCTGCCGCGTTGGCCACGAGGCTCACCGCCGCGACGCCGAGCAACAGGACGCCGTGGACCTGGGACGGCGCCCGAAATCGCTGGTAGGCCTCGAGGGCGATGCCGAGCGAGATGGCGAGCAGGGCCGCCCCGTTCACCAGGGCGGCCACGATCTCGAGTCGCAGCAGGCCGAACGTCCGCTCCGCGGTGGCCGGTCGTTGGGCGAGGTAGGCGACGGCGAGCGACAGGCCGAGGGCGGCGACGTCGGCCAGCATGTGCCCGGCGTCGGCGAGCAGGGCGAGCGAGTGGGCGAGCCATCCCCCCACCGCTTCCACCAGCATGACCGCGGCGGTGATGCCGAGCACCAGCGCCAGCCGTCTGCGGCTCTCGTGGCGCAGCGGTGCCCGATGCGTGCACTGCACATCCAATGGGAGCGTCGCGCTCACCCGTCCCTCTTCCCTCGTCCCTCGTCCCTCAAAATATCCGGCTGTTCCGCCACCGGGCAACACGCCCTATGTTCCCGCCTCTATGCCTGGCCCCGTGTCGGAATCGCTCGGGCTGCGCCTGCTCGCCGTGGTGGCGCTGGTGCTCGCGAACGCGTTCTTCGTCGCGGCCGAGTTCGCCCTCGTGGCCGCGCGGCGCACCCGCATCGAGGCGATGGTGCGGCGTGGCGACCGCAAGGCACGCACGGTCCAGGCGGCCCTCCAGGACCTGTACCGCCAGCTCTCGGCCGCGCAACTCGGCATCACGGTCGCGTCGATCCTGCTCGGCTACGTGTCCGAAGACACCGTCGCGCACCTGTTCCGCGACTGGTTCGCGGCGCTGCCGCCGCTGCTCGATTTCCTCACGCGCGGCGGCGTGGCGTCCACCGTCGCCGTGGCCGTCGTGTCGTTTCTGCATGTCGTATTCGGCGAGCAGGCGCCCAAGGCCTGGGCCATCACCCATCCCGAGGGCACGAGCCGCTGGGTCGCGGCCCCACTCATCTTTTTTTCCTGGATCACGCGCCCGTTCACCGATCTCCTCAACTGGAGCGCCGGGCGCGTGGGACGGCTGCTCGGCTTGAAGGGCTCCACCGCCGAGCTCGAGCAGATCCACTCGCCGGAGGAGCTGCGCATGCTCGTCGAGCAGAGCCGCAAACGGGGCAAGCTCGACGCCGACGACGCGCGGCTGCTGCAGGGGGTGTTCGAGTTCAGCGAGAAGACGGCCCGCGAAGTGATGACGCCGCGCACGGAGATGGTCGCGCTGCCGGCGGACCTGACACTCGAGCAGGCCGCCGACCAGGTCGCCATCGCGGGCCGCTCCCGTTACCCCGTGTACGGCGAGTCGCTCGACGACATCCTCGGCGTGGTGCATGCGAAGGACATCCTGGCCGGTCTGCGCGCGGCCAAAGGCGGGACGCTGCGCGCCGTGCTGCGGCCCGCCATGTTCGTGCCGGGCACGCGCGAAGTGGAAGACGTCCTGGCCGACATGAAGCGCCAGAAGATCCACCTCGCGATCGTGCTGGACGAGTTCGGCGGCACCGCCGGACTCGTCACGATGGAGGACCTGCTCGAGGAGATCGTGGGTCCGATCTACGACGAGTACGATCAGCCGAGCGGGGAGCTGCGGGTCGCGCCACCGGGCGCGGCCCCGGTGATCTCCGGCGCGACGCCGCTGCGCGATGTGAACCGGGTGTTCGGGCTCGAGCTCGACGAGCAGGACTACACCACCATCGGCGGGTTCCTGTTCGGCGCGATCGGCCGCCTCCCCAAGGTCGGCGACCAGGTGGCGGTCAAGGGCGCGGTGTTCGAGATCCTGGAGATGGACGGCCGCCGCGTCGGCAAGGTGCGCGTGGTGCGGCGCAGCGTCGGCGCCGAAAATCCCCGCGGGGTGAAGGCCGAGAGCTAGCGGCCGACGCGCGCCAGCTGAGCGGCGAGCTCGAGCGCGGCGCGCATCGACCCCGGGTCCGCGATTCCCCGCCCCGCGATGTCGAGCGCCGTCCCGTGGTCCGGGGCGACGCGCGGGAACGGCAGGCCGAGCGTGACGTTTACGCCCTTCCCGAACCCCGCCACTTTGATGGCCGTCATCCCCACGTCGTGATAGGGGGTGAGCACGGCGTCGAACTCGCCCTTGAGGGCGCGCACGAACACCGTGTCCGCCGGGAGCGGACCCGCGGCGCCGAGCGCTTTGGCCGCGGGCGCGAGCACGCGCTCGTCCTCGTCGCCGAACAGGCCCGACTCGCCGGCGTGCGGGTTGAGCGCGCACAGCGCGAGCCGCGGCGCGCCGATCCCCCACCAGTCGCGCAGCGCCCGTTCGGCAATCCGCCCGCACGCCACCACGCGCGCCGTCGTCACCGCGGTGGGGACGTCCTTGAGGGGGATGTGCGTCGTGACCAGCACCACGCGCAGCGCGCCGGCGGCGAGCATCATGGCGACGTCCACATCGCCCGCGAGATGAGACAGCAGCTCCGTGAGACCGGGATAGCGGAAGCCGGCCAGGTGGAGGGCGTGCTTGTGCACCGGGCCGGTGACGATGGCGTCGACCTCGCCCGCGAGCGCGAGGCGGACGGCCTGCTCCACCGCCTCGCCGGCGATCCTCCCCGCCTCTTGGGGGAGCAGGGAGCCGGGAGCGGTACCCGCCGCTGCACCGGAAGGGACCGCTCCCCGCTTCCCGGTCCCGACGATGATGATCTCCGCGTCTAGCGGTCCCAGAGCGAGCGCCTTCTCGACGACCTCGGGCCCGATCCCCCGCGGATCGCCGAGCGTCACGGCGAGCCGGGGGGCCACGCCGCTAGAACCGGACGTCGACGTAGGTCGTGCGGCGCAGCAGGTCGAGGTAGTGTTTGACGGCGAGCTGCTGGCCCAGGCCGTCGCGGATGCGGTCCTTGACCTCGTCGAACGACAGCTCGCCCTCGGGGAGGCGCTTGACCAGCTCGAACACGACGAACCGCGGTCGCGGGCTCCCGGCGCCCACTTGGAACATGGGCTTCAGGCCCGGCACGGTGTCCGAGCCCACGACCTTCTCGTAGTCGGGTGGCAGCTGCGACACGGGCAGCGCATCGGCGAGCTTGGGCTCGTTGGGATCGGCGTAGGAGCGCGCGAGCGAGTCGAACGGGGCCCCATGGGCCAACGCGTCGTGCACGGAGTCCGCCTGCCGCTGGGCGATCGCCAGCTGCGCCGCCGAGATCGTCGGCTGGATCAGGATGTGACGGGCCAGGATCTCCGCGGGTTGCGCCCGCTCCACCTGGATGATGTGGTAGCCGAACTCGGTCGGCACGACGTCGGAGATCGCGCCGGGACGGAGCCGGAACGCCACGTCCTCGAACTGCTTCACCATCACGCCGCGACGGAACCAGCCCAGCTCGCCGCCCTGTTCCCGTGAGGCGCTGTCGGCCGAATACTTTTTCGCGACCTCCGCGAAGTTGGCGCCGGCGCGCAACGCCACGACCAGGGACTCCGCGAGCTGCAGCGCCCGCGCGCTGGCGCCGGAATCGGGCTTCGGCACGATGACGATCTGGCGGAACGAGATCGCGGCGGGGCGCTTGGGCTGCTGCGCCCGGTTCGCCTCCCAGAAGTCGTGCATCTCGGCGTCCGAGGGGGGGATCGGGCGCAGCTTGCCCTTTTGTTTCAGCGCCTCGATCAGGCGCTGCTGCAGAATCGAGCGGCGCTGCTGGTCGGCGAGCCAGCGGCGCCACTCTTCCTCGGACACGAACCCCGCCGCGCGCAGCTGCGCTTGGAACTCGGTGATCGAAGTGAACTGCTTGCGCACGTTCTGCACCGTCTGCTCGACCGCGTCCTGGACCTCCTGATCGGTCACCTTGATCGTGGTGTCGCGCTCGGCCTGCTGCACCAGCAGCTCCTCGTCCACCATCTGCGACAGGATCTGACGCCGCGCCGCGTCCCGGCCGGCCGAGTCCTCGGGGACCTTCGACCCCTGCGACTGCGCCAGCACGAGCTGCTCCTCCACCTGCGAGGCGAGGATCGGCTTGGTGCCCACCACCGCCACCACGCGGTCCACGGCCCGCGCCGTCGCCGAGCGCCCCTGCGCCGCCACCCGCGGTGCTCCCCTCCCGAGGGCGGCCCACGCCATGACGATGACCGTCGCTCCCGTGGGCCGCATGTCAGCTCGGCGTTCGCTTGGCCGCGCTGTCGCCCGCGATGGGCGGCGGGCCGGGGGCGCGCTTGAGACCCGTGCCCGGCGCCTGTCGGGCGGTCGTATCGGCGGCGCGAATCGCCTGCGCCCGCTCCACCGCGCGCGCGATGCCGGCGTCGTTGATCGACCACGTCTCGCCGCGGCGGAGCGCCGCGGCCAGGAAGGGCGGCACCGGCAGGAACTGCGCGCTCCCCTGGGTGACCGCCGCGTCCAGGTAGCCCTCCATGTGCGTCATCGCCAGCCGGACCCGCGCGTCGGGCGTCGCCGCGGAGTCCGTGAGCAGCTGAGGCGAGAGGTGCAGCAGCCCCTCGAGCCGGCCGACGCCGGAATCGTGCTCCGCGCGCACGTGACGCCAGTCGTCTGCCGTGAGGACCACCCCGGCGGAATCGATCTGCTCGAGCAGCATGTCGCGCTGGGCGAGCAATCTCACGAACTGCGTGAGCTGGTCGTCCGAGGCTGTCGCAATACCGCGGACGTCATTGGGATCGAGCGCCAGCAGCCAGCGCGCCAGGTCCTTCACGCGGAACGCGCCCCCCCGGAACGTGGCCAGCGTGTGCTCGTCGTCGCGGGCGGTCACGATCTGCGGCACGGCCTGGCGGACCCGGGCCGGCGCGCCGGTTGCGACCTTGAGCTCGCGCGCCTTGGTGAGGCTGTCGAAATACAGCGAATCGAGGCGGCTCGCGCGCGAGCTCTCCAGATCGACCCGGAACGAATCCCGCACTTCCGCGAGCGGCGGCCGGCGGATGATGTGAAATCCGAACGGTGAGCGCACGACGCCGCTCAGTCCGCCGGGGGCCAGGGCCCACGCCGCGCTGTCGAACGCGGGGACGAACTGCCCCCGCGGCGTCGCCGGGAGGTAGCCGCCTCGGGCCTTGGAGCCCGGGTCCTCCGAGTAGCGGCGGGCGAGCTGCCCGAAGCCGGCTCCGCCCCGCGCCGCCACCTGCCGCAACACGCCTTCGGCTTTCTTCTTCTGCTGCTCTTCCACCATCGGTACGGCGCTCGGCGGCACGCGGATGAGAATATGCTGGAACAGGCGGACCGTGCCCGCGCGATACGCCGAGTCGGCGTCGGCCGCCGTCAGCTGGGCCCGGGCGGCGAGGAGGCGCTGGTGGTAATGCTCCCACTTGAGCTGCACCACGAGCGGCCATTCCGCCGCGAGGGCGAGCGACGAATCGTGCAGGTCGCGCCCGCGGCCCAGCGCCGTGGCGAGGACCGCGTAGTCGAGATAGACGTTCGCGACGCCGGTGAGCACGTCGGGCCGGACCGGAATGCGGGGGGCCCGGCCAATCAGGCTCGCCAACCGCTCCACCCCGAGCGTCTGGCCCGCGGCGGTGCCGACGACCTCGGTATGCGCCGAGAACGCGTCCCGCAGGGCGCCGCAGCCCGCCAGGAGGAGCATCATCGTCAACAGACTCAGCCGTCGCATGCCAGCTCCCGTCAATCGTGAGCGTCCGCCAGGACCGCGCTGAGCGCGCGGACCAGGCCGGGGCCGATCGCCTCGCCGCCGAGCCGCCGGAGTCGCAAGGAGAGCGGAGCCGCGCGCCGCACCTCGGCCTCGAACTGCACCGCGTCGAGCGCCGCCGTGAGACGGGCGAGGCGCGGGGTCGCGTCCCGCCGGAACGTGAGCCGCGCCTCGTCGCCCTTCACCAGGACCATCTCCAGTCCCGCCCGGGCGCCGAGCGCGCGCAGCTCGGATACGAGAAGCAGGCGCCGCGCGTCGTCCGGGAGCGGCCCGAAACGGTCGCGCAATTCCTCACGCACCGACTCAATCTCGCTAGCCGCTCCGGCCCGCGCCAGCCGGCGGTACAGCTCGAGCTTCGCCGCCTCGTCCGGCACGTAGTCGTCGGAGAGATGCGCGGGCTGGTCGAGCACCACTTCGGGCGGCGCGCCCGTCCCCCGCCCGCCGTCCCCGGTCCCTTTGAGCGCGTCGACGGTTTCCTGCAGCCACCGCAGATACGTATCGAAGCCCACCGCCTGCGCGTACCCCGACTGCTCGGCACCGAGCAGATTGCCCGCGCCCCGCAGCTCGAGATCGCGCAGGGCGATGCGATACCCCGAGCCCAGATCGGTGTGATGCTCGAGCACGCGGAGGCGCTCTTCCGCGTCGGCATCGACCAGGTCGGGCACCAGCAGGTAGCAGTACGCCCGGCGATGGCTCCGGCCCACGCGGCCCCGCAGCTGGTACAGCTGGGCCAGCCCGAGCTGGTCGGCGCGGCTCACGAGCATCGTGTTGGCGTTGGGCACGTCGAGCCCCGATTCGACGATCATGGTCGACACGAGGATGTCCACCTCGCCGCGGACGAAGCGCGACATCACGTCGTCGAGCGCCGCCTCCTTGAGCTTGCCGTGCGCGACCGCCACGCGTGCCCGCGGCGGCGCGAGCGCCCGCACCCGCTGCGCGACGGTATCGATCGTCTCGATACGGTTGTGCACGAAGTACACCTGACCCGCCCGGTCGAGCTCCCGTGCCAACGCCTCCTCGATCAGCCCGTCGTCCCACGGCTCGATGAACGTGACGACGGGAGAGCGGTCTTTGGGAGGCGTCTCGAGCAGCGTCAGGTCGCGCAACCCGGCGAGCGAGAGGTGCAGGGTGCGGGGGATCGGCGTCGCCGTCAGCGTCAGCACGTCGACCGCGAGCTTCAGCGCCTTGAGACGCTCCTTGTGCCGCACGCCGAAGCGGTGTTCCTCGTCCACGATGAGGAGCCCGAGGTCGTGAAATGTGACGTCACGCGACAGCAGGCGATGCGTCCCGATCACGATGTCGACCTCGCCGCGGGCCATCCGCCGCGTGGCGTCCTTCGAGTCCTGGGCGCCGCGAAACCGCGACAACACCTCGACCTTCACCGGATAGTCCGCCAGGCGCTCGCGGAAGGTACGGCCGTGCTGCTCCGCGAGAATGGTGGTCGGGACGAGCACGGCGACCTGCTTGCCCGCCTGCACCGCCTTGAACGCCGCGCGCAGCGCCACCTCCGTCTTGCCGTAGCCCACGTCGCCCACGAGCAGCCGGTCCATGGGCCGCGCCCGCTCCATGTCGCGCTTGACCTCCTCCGACGCGCGCCGCTGATCGGGTGTGTCTTCATAGAGGAACGCGGACTCGAGCTCGCGCTGCCACGGCGTGTCGGGCGGGAACGCGTAGCCGGGCGCGAGCTGACGCCGCGCGTACAGGTCGAGCAGCTCCGACGCCATCTTGCGAATCGCCGCGCGCGCCTTGTCGCGCTGCCGCTGCCACGTCGTCGCGCCCAGGCGGTGCAGCCGCGGCGGGGGCGCCTCGCCGTCCCCGGCCGTCCGGTACGGCTCTAGCTGGTCGAGCCGATACAGCGGAACGTTGAGGCGGGCGCCGCCTTCGTACTCCACCACGGCCACTTCGAGACTGCCGCCGTCCGACCCGACGGCGATCGTCTGGATCCCACGGTAGATCCCGATGCCGTGCTCGAGATGAACCACGAAGTCGCCGCCCCGCAGGGCCCGGGTGGCCGCGCTGGCGACCGCTTCGCGGTAGCGCCGGGGCCGCCGCAGCCGCCGCGCCCGCCGGAAGATCTCGTGATCGGTGAGCACCCGCAGACCGGGCACGATGAACCCGCCGTCGAGCGCGCCCACCACCAGCGTGGCGCGCTCCGTATCCAGCAGCTCTTCGAGCCGCTCGAGCTGCCCCTCGTTGTCGCACAGGATGACCGTGGGCGGCTCGCCCGCCACGATCTGGCGCAGCCGCTTGATGTCCCGATCCACCGCCTCGGGCGGTGCGACGGGCAGGCGCAGATCACCGTCCGCGGCGTTCAGCGCCAGGCGCGGGAAACTCGCCAGGCGGTCGCGCCACGCGGCGGGATCGACGAACAACGCGTCGCGCGGCGGAGGTTCCTCGCCCAGCCGTCGGGCCACGTCGAGATGGTGCGTCGCCTCCGCCCAGGCGCGATCCACCTCCTGCGCCAGCGCGGATTCCTGCTCCAGCAGGACGACGCTGTCGCTCGGGAGGAGGTCGAGGAGCGACTGACGTGGTAGGGGCTGGTGTGGTAGGGGCGCAGCATGCTGCGCCCCTACGGTGCGTGCCTGCTCTCCCTCCGTTCGCACCGGCAGGACGGTGATCCGCTCGACCGCCTCGGCGGACCGCTGCGAGTCGAGATCGAACGCCCGGAGCGACGCGATATCGTCCCCCCACCATTCGACCCGCGCCGGCGACGCCATCCCGAAGCCGTACACGTCGAGGATGCCGCCGCGCACGCTGAACTGCGCCACCTCGGTCACGGTCGCCACGCGGGTGTACCCCATCTCCTCGAGGCGCCGCACGACGTCGGCGAATCGTAGGGGCGCAGCATGCTGCGCCCCTACCGGAGTCTCACGGCCTCCCGCCTGGAGCGACAGCCGCGTGTTTCCGAGGGCCGCCGGCACCCCGGTTCGCTCCGCCGAGGCGCGTGCCGTGGTCACGAGCAGACGAATCCGCCCCGAGAGCAGCGCCTCGAGAGTTTCGATCCGCTCGCCGGCGATCTCGACGTGCGGCTCCTCGGCGCCGAGCGCCTCGCGCTGGGGGTACAGCGCGGCGGCGTCGCCCGCCAGCGCCTGCAAGTCCGCCAGCCAGCGCTCCGCATCGGTCGGCGTCGCCGTCACCACGACGAACACGCGCTGCGCGCGCTGCCGCGCCAGCGCGGCCAGGAGCACGGCGGCACTGGAGCCGGGAAGACCCGCGATGCCCCGGCGGCCCCCGGCGCCCGGGAGCGCGTCCGCCAGGGCCCGCGTGGCCGGCAGGGCGTCGAAACGATCGATCAGAAAGGAGAGGGACATCAGCGCGTGAAGGTGGCGACCCCCAGTTCCGCCGCGGCCACGAGCAACGCGAGCACCAGCAGCGGGCCGCTCGCGTCGCCCTTGCCCGCGCCTGCGAACCGCGCGGCGGCGAGCGCCGCGGCGTCCAGGACTTCCGCGCCCAACACGTCCCGCACCAGCGCGGCCGGCGCGGGCGTCAGATCCGACTCCCGTGGGTCGGGGCCCGACACGATCGCGCCAACCGTATCGGAGCCGCGTGCACGAAACTCGACCCCGGGCGCGCCCTCCACCTCGGACACGGGAGCTTCCCCCCGCGCCAGACGGTTCACGAGCGCGTCCAGGAACGGGACGAACGCGGGTGCGACGGGCAGCGCCGTCCATGCCGTGTCCAACCGGCTGCCGACGAGCAGCACGACCGCGTCCCGCACCAGCCACGGTTCGTCGTTCACTGTCGCCAGGACCGCGCTGTCCTGCCCCGTCCCGCGTCCCCCCTCCCCTACGGGGTCGAGGCGATATCGCCGCGACACCTGGATTCCGTCGATCCCCGTCACTGCCGCCGTCGCGACCGGTCCCGGAGTTCCGGCCGCCGCGAGCCGCCACCGGACGCCGCGGGCCGCCAGGGCGCGGTTCAGCGGCCCGATCAGGGTCGGGTCGGCGGGCGGCACGACCACGCTGACCGCGGCCCCTCCCTCCAGCCGATCCCCGATCACCACGTCGCCGCCACGCCGCACCCGCTGGCCCTGCTCGAGCACCGCCAGCGCCGCCGCCACGAACGGCCCCGCCCCGCTGGACGCGGTGACTCGGGCCGGGGACGCCACCCGCCACGCGAACACGCGCCGATCGTCGGCCCGCAATTCGTCGGCGTCGAGAGTAGCTGCGCCCACCCACCACCCGGGGCCCCCCGGCGGCAGCGCGATCGAGACCGTCGAACCGGGTGCGGCGAGTGCCCGCCCTACTTCGCGGCCGTGCACTTGCAGGGTCACTGCCGCTGGCCGGGCGCCCGGCGTCCCGACGATCGACACCGCGACGGCAGCGTCGGAGGCCCGCACCGAGCCCACTCCCCGGTTCGCCGGCACTTCGGAGAGCGGAGCGAGCGCGAGCACGCGGACCCCCCGCGGCACAGCCGCCCGGCCGGATCCCAGCGCCGTTCGCTGCAGATCGCTCAGCACATGCACCTCGCGCCCCTCGAGCGGCTCCGCATCCACGAGGCGCGCCGCGTCGCGCACGGCGGCCGTGAGGTCGAGCCGCCGGGGCGACACACCGGCGCTGTCCACCGTTGCGAGCAGCGCCTCACGCGTCCCCGCCCGCGCTACGCCGTCCGCGAGCACGAGCCACAGCCGGTCCGATGCCGCGGCGGCCGCGAGCGAGGCCCGGGCCGCGGCGCGAAGCCGATCGAGCATCGGGTGCCCGTCCACCACGACGCCGGACGACAGCGAGTTGTCGAGGATCACGACGAGGGCGGTCCGCTGGTGCACCGCCGCGCGGGCCAGGGAGGCGGGCGCGGGAGCGGGAACGAGCGGTCGCGCCGCGGCCAGGACGATCAGCGCGATGAGGGCGGTGCGCAGCAGCAGCAGCAGCACGTGCCGCAGCCGGAGACGCCGCGCGCTCTGCCGCTCCGCCTCGCTCAGATAACGCAACGGTGGAAACTCGGCTTCGGGCGGAATGCGCCGCTCGAGCAGATGCAGCAACGCGGGAATCGCCGCCGCGGCGAGCCCCAGCAGCGCGAGCGGGTGCAGGAACGTCACGTGAGCAGGCGGAGCGCCATGCCGAAGGGCAAGTCGGTGAGCACGTGGTGGTAGGCGATCCCGTGGCGCCGGCAGGTGGTACGCCAGGCCGCGATTTCGCGGCGCACGGTTTCCCGGTAGGTGCGCGCCAGCTCCCGGGGACGGACCACCACACTGAGCGCCGATTCGGGATCCCGGAACCGCACCTCCGGCGCGCCCGCGAGCTCGGCCTCCGCGGGATCCATCAGGTGCAGCACGATCACGTGATGGCCGCGGTGACGCAGGTAGCGCAACGCGGTGAGCGCGAGCTCACGGTCGAACAGCAGGTCCGACACCAGCACCACCAGCCCGCGGCGCACGAGCAACGACGTGAGCTGACCGAGCGCCGCCTCGGCGGCTGTGCCGCCGCCGTCCGGCGTGCGCTCCAGGCCCCGGACCAGCCGCGCCCACTGACCCGCCCGCACCCGCGGCGGTACGACTTCGCGCACCGCCTCATCGAACGTGATGAGCCCGGTCGCATCCCGCTGCCGCAGCAGGATCAGCGCGAGCGCCGCCGCCAGCCGGTCGGCGTACGCCCGCTTGGTGAGCCGCGCCGGCGCGCCGCGCCACGCCATCGAGCGGCTCGCGTCCACCAGGATCATCGCCCGCAGGTTGGTCTCTTCCTCGAACTGCTTGACGAACAGCCGATCAGCGCGCGCCAGAATCCGCCAATCGAGGTACCGCAGCTCGTCGCCCGGCTGATACGCGCGGTGCTCGGTGAACTCGACCGAGAAGCCGCGGAACGGGGAGCGGTGGATGCCGGCGAGAAAGCCCTCGACGACGCCCGCGGCGACGATTTCGATCCCGCCCAGCCGCGCCACGTCGGCGGGGTCGAGCAGATCGATGCGCGCGGTGTCAGCCATGGGGATCGCGGAAGCTAATGATCGGCCGATTGTCCCGGGTAGAGGACAACGGGGGGGCGATGAAAGCCGTCAACCGCAGGTGTAACGTCCCCATCGACAATCAGTTGGGAAACGGGACCTGATCTCGCATGATGGCACGGCGCCTGCTCCTTCCGGGGGGTGGGAGGCACTTATGTTGACCACGTTCGGGTTGCTCAGCCTGCTCGTCAGCTCCGCCGCCACTTCCGACCGCCCCCGCGTCGAGGTCTGGACCGACCGGGGCGACGATCCCTATGCAACCGGCCAGGGCGTGCGGGTGCACTTTCGCACCGAGCAGGACGCGTACGTCACCATCTTGCGCATCGACACGGATGGCCGGGTGCGGGTGCTGTTTCCGCGCGAGCCGTGGGAGGACAACTTCGCGCGCGGCGGCCGCGACTACGAGGTCCCGGGCCGCGACTCCCGAGACGCCTTCTACATCGACGACTCCCCGGGCGTGGGCTACATCTTCGCCGTCGTCGCGCGTGACGCCTTCGTGTACGATGCGCTCGAACGCCACGACCATTGGGACTATCGGGCCATTGCCGACGGTCGCATACACGGCGACCCGTACGTGGCGGTCACGGACCTGGCGGAGCGCATCGTACCCCCGGCGTACGGCGACTGGGACTACGACCCGGCGCCGTACTACGTCGAGCGGCACTACGATTATCCGCGGTTTTTGTGCTATGACTGCCACTCGCCTGTGAACTATTCCTCCTGGAGCCCGTACGACTACAGTTGCGTGCGTTTTCGGATCGTCGTGTACGACGATGCGTACTATTACCCCTATCGCACCTACGGTGCGACACGCGTGGTGTTCACGCGGCCGCTCCGGCCCGAGCCGCGCTTCATCTTCAAGGACCGCCAGGCCTCCGACGCGTTCATCACGCGCGTGCGCGCCCGTCCCGCGGACGACAACCAGCGGCGCGAGGTGGGCGTGCGCAGCCGCGATCCGGACGGCACGGGCGTCGTGCCACAGCCCCTGGTGCAGCCGCGACCCCGGTCGATCACCGGCGATCAGAGCGACGGCGAGCGTGACCGGGACCGTCCGCGCGAGCGAGCCCGGACGCCCGACGCCCCGACGCAGCCCGAGCAACGCGCTCGTCCTGCGCAGCCGGAGCGTCCAGACCGGCCGGAGCCTCCGGCCCGTCGCCCCGAGCCACCTGTCGCCGCGCCACCTCCGCCGCGCGCCGAGCCGCGGCGGGAGGCTCCGCCACCCAAGAGCGAGCCGCGGGTGGAGCCGAAGCGCGACGCCCCGAAGGAGAAGCCGCGGGCCGAGCCGGAGCTGAAACGCCGCAAGCCGTGACGCTCAGCGACGTGGCGAGCGCGCCCGGCCGTGGTCCCCCACGGTCGGGCGCATTAGCTTTTCGGTCCCCTTCTCGAGGCCACCAGGGATGCGGTACCGCTGGAACCTGCTGCTCGCGGTGCTCACGGTGCCGGTCGCGGCACAGCGGCAACCGCCGGATGCCCGGGGAGGCGGTGCGGCGGCGATCACGGCCGAGGACGTACGGCGGCGCATCGGGATCATCGCCGCCGACTCGATGCTCGGCCGCGCGACGCCGAGCCCGCAGCTCGATCAGGTTGCCGCGTACGTGGCGGCCGAGTTCCGTCGCTTCGGTCTCACGCCCGGCGGCGACAGCGGAACCTACCTGCAGCACTACCCGCTCGAAGTCCAGCGCTTCGACCCGGACAGCGCGAGCATCCGGATCGCCGGCCCGATGCCCGCCACCTGGCGTACCGGCCAGGACGTGCTGCTGGTCGACGGACAACCACCCAGTGGGGACAGCGCGGGTCCGGCAGTGGTCGTCACCGGGTCGCCTCAGGGAGCGGGGGCGCTCGATTCCGCGGCGGTGACCGGAACGGTCGTGTTCATCGCGTATGGACCCAGCGCGAACGCGATGGCCGTGAAAGTCCTGCCGCTGCGCCCGCTCGCGTTCCTGCTCGTGGCTGACTTCCCCGACTCGATCTGGGCAAAGCTGCCGGGACATGTTGCCAGCGTGCGCGTGCGCAACCCGAGCGAGGAAAACGGACTCGCGATCCCGGCGGTGTTCGCCGTGCGAGCAGCGACGGCCCGGGCGCTGTTCACGCGCGCGGGCGTTGCGGCGGACTCGCTGCGCGTCTGGGGCGACCGGCCGCTCGCCGCCCATCCCCTTACCGACGTCAGGATGCAGCTCGCCGTGCACCAGCAGCTGCTGCAGCGCACGTCAGCCCCCAACGTGGTGGGCATCCTCGAAGGCGGCGACGCCGTGCTCAAGAAGGAATACGTGCTGTTCACGGCCCACATGGACCACATCGGCACGCCGGGCGCTGGAGAGGGGTGCACGGCGCGCGGCGCCGACTCGATCTGCAACGGCGCGGACGACGACGGCTCGGGAACGGTCGCCGTGGTCGAGCTGGCCCGGGCGTTCGCGACGGCGCGCGAGCGCCCCAAGCGCTCCCTGGTGTTCATGACCGTGAGCGGCGAGGAGCGGGGCTTGTGGGGGAGCGCCTACTTCGCCGACCACCCGACCGTGCCGCTCGCCAAGGTCGTGGCCGATCTGAACAGCGACATGGTCGGCCGCAACGCGAAGGACACGCTTGCCGTGATCGGCCGTGAGCATTCCAACCTGGGGCGGGTGGTCGACAGCATCGCACTGGCTCATCCCGAGCTCAACATCAAGCCCGTGGGCGACCTGTGGCCTCAGGAAGGTCTCTACTACCGCTCGGACCACTACAACTTTGCCAAGAAGGGGGTGCCGATCCTGTTCTTCACGACGGGGCTCCACCCGGACTACCACCAGGTGAGCGACTCGCCGGACAAGATCGACGCCGACAAGGAGGCACGCTTCGCCCGGCTGGTGTTCTACCTGGGCCAGGCCGTGGCGAACACGACCGCGCGACCGCAGTGGAACCCGGACAGCTACAAGCAGATCGTGGGCGGCGGCAACTGACGTTCAGGTGACCGCTTTCAACAGCTCGGCGTTGGTCTTGGTACGCCGCAGCTGCGCCAGCAGCCCCTCCATCGCCTTCTCCGGAGGGAGCCCCACCAGGCCCCGCCGCAGCTGCTGTTTGGCCGCAACCGTCGCCGCGTCGGCCAGCAGCTCCTCGCGCCGGGTGCCGCTGGCCGCGACGTCGACCGCCGGATAGATGCGCCGGTCGGCCAGGGCACGCGACAGCCGCAGCTCGGCGTTGCCCGTCCC
>DATDFC010000241.1:0-5452 GCA_036522815.1 Gemmatimonadales bacterium
GCCTGAACCGGCCCGCCGAAGCGACGCGCATGTATCGCCGCTCCCGGGAGGCCGCCGCCCGGTGATTCGCGTGGTCGTGGACGACCTCGCGTTCCGCTCCGCCGACGCGATCGTCCGTCCCGCCACTACCCGTCTCGACCCTACCACCCCGGCGGTGCGGCGGCTCGAGACGGTGGGCGGACCCGAGTTCTCGAGCCACCTGCGGCTCCAGAAGGAGCTCCCGGTGGGCGCGGCGGTAGTGACGGCGGGCGGCGGCGACCTCCCGGCCGAGTTCGTGATCCACGCCGTCATCCGCAGCGACACCGAGCCGATCACGCGTGACGGGGTCGCGCGCGCGTGGCGCTCCGCGCTGCAGCAGGTGCAGGAATGGGAGTTCGGCGCGGTCACCGTGCCACCGATCGGCACCGGCGCCGGCAACCTGTCGGTCGAGGACGCCGCCGAGATCATGGTGCCGATCCTCAAGGTCCACCTTGGCAGCGCGGCCTTCCCTTCCGAGGTTTCTTTCGTGGTGGAGACGGCGGCGGAGCGGGACGCGTTCGAGGCGGTGCTGCGCCGCAGCGCGGCGGGCCAGTCGTGAGCCGGCGCAGGCTGGCCGCGCTGATCCTGGGCGCATGGATCGTGTCGCTCGGTTGGCTCGTGAAGCGCGAAGTCTTCGCGCCCACCGGCGCGCGCCTGGCGGAGGCCGCGCTGCGCGTGCCCCCGGGCGCCGTGTACTACCGCCTCGCCGTCGCCGAACGGCAGGTCGGGTACGCCTCGTCCACCATCGATACCTCGAGCACGACCATCCGGGTGACCGACGTCCTCGTGCTCCAGATCCCGACCCTGGGCACGCTGCGCCACACCGCGGCGATGAGCCGGGCCACGCTGTCCCGCACCCTGCGGTTCGAACGTGTGGACGCCAAGTTCGCGGGCGACATCGGGCGCTTCGCCGCCCGGGGCCTCATGACTGGCGATTCGGTGCTCACGTTCAGCATGGCGTCGGGGATCGACTCCGAAACGACCCGCGTGCCCGTCGTCCGGCCGATCGTGCTGTCCAGCATTCTCCCGCTGCGCCTCGCGTTCGGGAGTGAGCTCAAGCCCGGAAAGGTCTATACCAGCACCGTCTTCGACCCGATGCTGCTCGCGCAGCGCGCGGTCGACGTCACGGTCGTGGCGGAGTCGACGCTGGTGGTGCCCGACAGCGCGGGCTTCGACTCGACGACCATGGCCTGGGTGGCGGTCCATTTCGACACGGTGCGCGCCTTCCGCATCGAGGAGCGATCGGGCGGCAGCCCGATGACGGCGTGGATCGATGCCCAAGGACACATCCTCCGGGCGGCGAACACCGCGGGCTTCACGATGGAGCGCACCGCGTTCGAGCTGGCGTACGTGAACTTCCGGCATCGCGACACGGCGCGGGTCGCCCGCGCGAGCGCGAATCCCGGGCCCGGAGAGGTGGTGCCGACCACGGCGCTCGTCGCGCGGGCGCCGCCCGACCACGACACGCTGGCGCTGTTGCGGCTGCGGCTCTCCGGGGCGGCGCCCGCCGGGCCGGATTTCACGACGGGACGGCAGCGGCTCGCGAGAGACACCCTCGTGGTGCGGCGCCAGGCGGGCGCCGACCTGGCGGCGGCGTATCGGCTGCCGGCGCGGGACCCGGGCCTGGCGTCGTTCCTCGCGCCCGCGCCGCGGATCGAAAGCGACGACGCGGGCATCCGGGAGCAGGCCCGCCTGATCGTGGGTGGTGAGGGCGATCCCGCGCGCGCCGCCCGCCTGATCCACGACTGGGTCGCCAGCCATGTCGAGGCGAAGGTCGACTCGGGCGCCCCGGGCGCGGTGCGCGTGCTCGAGACCCGACGCGGCGACTGCAACGAGCGCACCGTGCTGTACGTGGCGCTGGCGCGGGCCGCCGGGCTCCCCGCCCGTGCCGTCGCCGGCCTGCTCTACCGGAGTGGCCGCTTCTACTATCATGCGTGGCCCGAGGTGTACCTCGGCGCCTGGGTCGCGGTCGACCCCACGCTCGACCAATTCCCCGCCGACGCGGCGCACGTGCGATTCGTGATCGGCGGGCTCGCCCGTCAGGTCGAGCTGGTGCGTTTGATCGGGAGTCTCAAGCTCGAGGTGCTATGATCCGGCTCGAGAACCTCACCAAGCACTACGGCAGCTTCGTCGCGGTGGACGACGTGTCACTCGAGGTGTCGCGCGGCCTGCTGTACGGATTTCTCGGGCCCAACGGCGCGGGGAAGACCACCACGCTGCGCATGATCGCCGGCATCCTGCGACCCACCGACGGCCGGGTGCTGTTGGGCGGTGATGACGTGCAGCGTAATCCGACCGCCGCCAAACAGCGACTCGGCTTCATCCCGGACCGGCCGTTCGTGTACGACAAGCTCACCGGCGCCGAGTTCCTGCGGTTCGTCGCGGCCTTGTATGGCCAGGAGGGCGACGCCGTCGACCGGCGGGTCGCGGAGCTGCTCGAGGTGTTCGAGCTGGCGAGCTGGAAGGACGAACTGGTGGAGGCATACAGCCACGGGATGCGCCAGAAGCTGATCATCTCGAGCGCGCTGATCCATCGGCCCGAGTACATCGTGGTGGACGAGCCGATGGTGGGGCTCGACCCCAAGGCGGCGCGCCTGCTGAAGGACATCTTCCGCCAGTTCGTGAGTCGGGGCGGCACAGTGCTGATGAGTACGCACACGCTCGAGGTGGCCGAGGCGATGTGCGACCGCGTCGCCATCATCCAGCACGGCAAGATCGTGGCCGAGGGAACGGTGGACGACCTGCGGCGGCAGCACCGCGCCGGCGACGCCAGCCTGGAGGAGCTGTTTCTCAAGCTCACGGGCGGCGCCCAGGTGCGCGAGCTGGCGGAGGTGCTGGGTCACGGCGGGGGGGCGGGGGGCGACGGCGCCGCGTGACCCAGCCCTCGCTGTGGCGGGTGCTCGAGCCCAAGTGGCGGACCGCGCTCCAGCGGATCCGCGAGGAGCGCTCGCACGGCGGCTCGGGCAAGCTGCTGCTGCTCGGGATCGTGGGCACGGCGTTCTGGCTCGCCGTCTACTGGGTACTCTACCTGGTGCTGCGGCACCTCCGCGCCGACCCCGACCTGGGCACCCTGCTTGCCGGGAAGGTGCTCGGGGTCGTGCTTCTGTCCTTCGTCTCCATCCTCGTGCTGTCGAACGTCATCACGGCGCTCTCGAGCTTCTTCTTGGCGAAGGACCTCGACCTGCTCGTCTCTGCCCCTGTGGACTGGCTGCGGCTCTACCTAGCGAAGCTCGGCGAGACGCTGTTGCACTCGTCCTGGATGGTGGCGCTCATGGCGGTGCCCATCCTCACGGCGTATGGCGTGACGTATCGCGGGGGCTGGCTGTTCGCGCCCTACGCCGTCCTCACGCTGGTGCCCATGCTGGTGGTCCCCGCCGTCGCGGGGGCCGCCCTGACGCTGGTGCTCGTGAACGTGTTCCCGGCGCGTCGCACCCGCGACCTGCTCTCGATCGTCGCCCTGGGAGCCGCGGGTGGACTGATCCTGCTCCTGCGCGTGATCCAGCCGGAGCGGCTCGCCTCTCCCGAAGGATTCCGCAACCTGCTCGACTTCATCGCGGTGCTCCGCACGCCGACCTCGCCGTTTCTGCCGAGCGAGTGGGCCGCGAACGCGATCATGACGTTTCTGCGCGGCGAGCCCGACCCGTTCTCGTTGGTACTGCTGTGGACCACGGCGGCCGCGCTCGTCACGCTGGGCGCGATGCTGCACCGGGCGCTCTTCGCCCCCGGCTTCACCAAAGCGCAGGAGGGCGCCGAGCGCTTTGTGCGGGGGGCGTTGTGGCGCTGGACCGTGGGCACGCTGCTCGGTTTCCTTCCCGTCGCGAAGCGCGAGTTCGTGCTCAAGGACGTCAAGCTGTTTTTCCGCGACACGACCCAGTGGAGTCAGCTCATCCTGCTGGCGGTACTCGTCGTGGTGTACCTGTTCAACATCAAGGCCCTGCCGCTGCACCGCGGTGAGCCGGTGGGTTTCTTCTTCGTCACCCTGGTCTCGTTCCTCAACCTGGGGCTCGCGGGTTTCGTGCTCGCCGCCATCGCCGCGCGCTTCATTTTCCCCGCGGTATCGCTCGAGGGCCGGCATATGTGGCTGTTGCGCTCGAGCCCGCTCGAGCTGAAAACGCTGCTCTGGTCCAAGTACTGGGTGGGAACGGTCCCGCTGCTCGTGCTCGCGCTGCTGCTCACCGGGCTCACCAACGTGCTGCTGCAGGTCCGGCCGTTCATGATGGTCATGAGCCTGCTGACGATCGGCGGTCTCACGTTCGCGATCGCGGCGCTGGCGCTCGGGTTCGGCGCGCTGTACCCGCAGTTCGAGACGGAGAACGCGGCGCAAATCCCCACCTCGTTCGGCGGGCTCGTCTATATGATGACGACGATCGCGCTGCTCGGCGGCGTGATCGTGGCGCTGTGGCAGGCCGTGTACGCCTACGTCCGGGCGGTGTACCAGGGGCAGCCCGTCGTGGTCGACGGCTGGATGATCTCGTGGTTCGCGGTCGCGGCGGTGCTGTGCACGGCCGCCACGGCGCTGCCCCTGTGGGTGGGGCTGCGCCGCATGGAGCGGTTCGAGTTCTGACTAAAGCGGAAAGTTGAGGCCCGCCTCGACGTTGAACGAGCTGTTGTCGGCGAACACGAACTTCCCCTCGATGAACGGCCTGAAGGGCCGCGCCCGCCGCCCCTCCCACCCCGCGAACAGATTGACGCCCGCGTCGCTGAACCCGGACGCGTGCAGATACGTGAACCCGCCACCGAAATAGAACATCCCGTACACCGTAGGGGGATGGAATTTGAGATCCGCATTCAGCCGGAACGGCGAGCCCGTGGCGCCGGGGTAGAACTCCGCCGACGGCACCAGCGCCCAGCGCCGCCCCACCGGCAGGTTCAGCTGGCCGCCCACGAACACATGGTCGGCGTCGAAGTCGTAGCCGATCCGGGGCCCGATGGCCGGCCGGTCGACCAGCACCGCCCGGCCGCCCCGCACCCGCCGCTGCGCCTGCACGGCCGTGCCGACGACGGCCAGTCCCGCGACCACCACCCCGATCCGCAGTGTGAGACGGGTCACACCCGCGCTCCCCGATTGAAGGTCGCACAGTGATAGAGAGGGAGATCGGGAAATGCAAGAGGACGGATGCAAAGGACGGTAGTAGACGGCAGAGGGCGGTAGAGGGTGCAGCCTGGTCTTGCCCCGGTTTTGTGGACACGGGTTTAGGCAGCGGTGAGCTGCGCCTCGAAGGCCGCCGGGCTCAGGTAGTCGAGCGTGGAGTGACGCCGCTGCCCGTTGTACCAGGCAAGATACTGGCGGAGCGCCTCGATGCCGTCGCGGCGACTCGGCCACATCGTGTCGGGGATCAGTTCGGTCTTCACGGTCGCGAAGAAGCTCTGCTCGCGCCCGCCGCCCAGCCGACGACCCGGCGCGACGCGAGATCGAGCACGACCGCGAGATACA
>DATDFC010000242.1:0-2755 GCA_036522815.1 Gemmatimonadales bacterium
TGCGCGTACCTCGCGACCTCGGCGAGATCGTAATCGGGATAGGCCCTGGTGAACGAAAACGCGTTCCGATTCTGGATCCAGTCGCCGTCCCATCCGGTGTTCCATCCTTCCACGAGCACGCCCTTGAAGCCGTTCGCGGCCGCGAAGTCGATGTAGCGTTTCGTGTTCTCCGTGGTGGCGCCATGCTTCGGTCCCGACGCCCACGTGTATTTGTTGATGTGCATCCCCCACCAGATTCCGACGTACTTCATCGGCTTGATCCAGCTCGTGCTCGGCATGACGCTGGGTGGATTGAGGTTCAGACCCAGCACCGAAGGCGCCAGGTCGGTCGCGCGGTCGGCCAACTGGATAGTGCGCCACGGCGTGACGAACGGCGTCCGGCCGTACACCTTCGTGCCGTCGGCGTAGGGCGGGAGCGCCACGCGCAGCGTGCGCGACTGCATGCGCGGCCCGGCGAGGAACATGCGCGCGTAGTCGACGAGGTTCGCCTCGTGAATCACGATGAAGCTCTTGCCGTCCCGCGTCTCCAGCGTGAGCGGCGTCTGCACGCTGTCCAGCACGCTCACGGGGGAGGACGAGAACAGCATCTCCGAGCGGTCGAGGCGCGGGCGGTTGGAGGGAATCCACCAGGCGCGGGCGTCGTCTTCCAGGGTGAACTCGGTGAGCTCGTCCGTGATCGCGAACTCGTCCAACCCGGCTTGCTTGGGCAATTCATAGCGGAAGCCCACCCCATCGTCGAACACACGGAACACCACTGTGAACCGTCTTCCGGGAGGCGCCGTTTCGACGAGCGACACGCTCAGCTCGTTGTGATGATCCCGCACGCGGGCCACCTCGCCCCAGGGTTGCGTCCAGGTCTCGTCGTGCGCGGTCCGCGCCGAGTCCACGATTCGCAGGCTGTCACGCAGCGGCGGCACCCCGCGGAACGCGAGCCCCAGCCGGGAGGGTAGGAACAGGGGGCGGCCATCGCGGTCGATGCTGTAATACAGCCCGCCGTCACGGATCGCGACGGTCACCTGGTTGCGGCCGTCCGGGGAGGCGACGCGCAGCCCCTGGGTGACGGCCGTGGGAGCGACGAGGGCGGCCGCGGCAACGCTCAACGCGGCCAGACGAGTCGTACAGCGAAGCCAGATGTGCATGTGCGTTCACCGGTTACAAGTTTGGTCTCACTGGTGTATATTGAAACGTCGCGCGCAGTTGCTCGGGGCGGTCAGACCTCCAAACACTGGAGGACGCCTATGAAGTCGTGTTCGACCCGCACCCTCCTTCCCATGGGGCTCTGCGTGAGCCTCGGCGCAGCTTGCGTCCATCGGCACGACACCAATCCTCCCACGGCGGTTGGCAGCCCGGTGGTGACCGCCGAGGACATCGATCGCCAGCCCGGCCAACCCATCGAACAAGTCCTGATGGGCCGATTCCCCGGCGTCACGGTCACGCGCGCACCCGACGGCAGCCTCTCGGTGCGCATCCGCGGCACGACGTCGATTCGCGGCAGTAACGAGCCGCTGTACGTGATCGACGGCGTCGAAATCCAACCCGGACCGGGCGGGAGCCTCGCCGGCATCAATCCGCGCGACATCGCGACCATCGAGGTAGTGAAAGACCCCGCGGGGGAGGCGTTGTACGGCGTGCGCGGCGCCAACGGCATCATTCTCATCAAAACGAAGCGTCCCGATCAGTGAGGTCACCCATGTACTCGGCCCACCCCCAGCGTTTCATCGGGCTGCTCCTCGGCTGCGTCACCGCCACCGCCTGCTCCCACCAGCAAAACGCCGGGGGCGAGAGCAAATTAGAGGCGATCGCACCCGCGACCGCGATTCCCCATTCAGTCCTCACGGAGGAGGACATCCAGCGCGTGCCCGATCAGCCGATTGAGCAGCTGCTGGCGAGCCGGTTTACCGGCGTGCTGACGTCGCGCACGTCCGGCGGCGGCCTCTCCGTGCGCATCCGCGGTGTCGGCTCGTTCTTCTCGAGCAACGAGCCGCTGTACGTGATCGACGACGTCCCGATCAACCTCGGAGACGGCGCGACCCTGCGGGCCATCAATCCGCGCGACATCGCCTCGATCGAGGTCATCAAGGACCCCGCTGGCCTGGCGCTGTACGGCGTGCGCGGCGCCAACGGCGTGATCGTCATCAGGACGAAGCGGCGGTAGCAACTAGTCCTCACCCCTTGTTCCCCTCTCCCTTCGGGAGAGGGGAGACGCAAGACGGGCGTCGGGGCGTGAGGATCGAAAGATCAGCGGGCGGTCGTTGTTGCGCGTCACGACGTAGAGATCACCTCGCCGGGTCCGGACCCGCTGGATGTCGCGGGCCTGACCCGGCACCCGGAATCCGCTCTCTGCGGCCCGCAGCGGCGTGAACTGTCCCCTGCCATCTCCCCGCAGCACCAAACCATAGCCGGCGCTCATCCGCCCGATCTCCGGCTGCACCCCGTCGAAGTTTCCGGCGACGAGCAGGTCGGTCTTGCCGTCTCCGTCCAGATCCCGCGCGAGGATCGCGTACACCGGCGCCAGCTGCGCCGCGCGCGGTAGCGGGACGAGCGTGAACGACCCGTCTCCGTTGTTGCGCGCCAGCGCGGTCGCGAACGTGTGCGCCTGCTTGAAGGTCGCACTCGCCAGCTCCGCGGGCGAGAAGATGTCGCTGACGGTCTGACCGGCGTAGTCGGCGTAGCGAGGGTAGCGCGCCTTCAAGTACGGGAGCGCCGCGATCAGCTCGTCCCGCATCGCGAGCGGGTAGCTCGTGCCGTGATTGTA
>DATDFC010000243.1:0-6788 GCA_036522815.1 Gemmatimonadales bacterium
CCCGACCCGGGGATCCTGTTCGCCCGCATGCGGCCGCGGTTGCAGGCCGGACGCGACAACATCCGCAAGGCGCTCGACCGGGCGCGCGCCGTGCTCACACCGGAGCAATGGAAACGACTCCCCGACGCGCTCAAGTCCCCGGCGTTCGGTGGGGGAGGACGCACCCGCGGTGGAGCGAGAGGAGAGCCATGAACCTGCCCACACGGATTGTGTACGACGCGGGGACGTCATGAGGGGCGATACACACCCCACACGCCTCGCAGCACGTCCGAGATCTCCCCCACGGTGGCCCGTGCCCGCACCGCTGCGAGAATGGGCTCCATGAGGGGGGCCGCGGGATCGCGGGCAGCGGCGTCGAGGGCCTGCAAGCGGCGTTTCACGTTGCCCGTTGCACGTTGCCCGCGAATCTGCGCCACCCGGCTGCGCTGCTCCGCGGCGAGCGCCCCGTAGTCGGGCGCGGGCACGGCCGGCGTCCGCTGCTCGTCGGTGTACTCGTTCACGCCCACGACCACGGTCTCGCCGGCCTCGATCGCTCGCTGTGCGGCGTAGGCGCTCTTGGCGATCGCTTCCTGAAAGACGCCGCGCCCGACCGCCTTGGCCGCCCCGCCTGCCTGCTCGATCTCAGCGAGCAGCGCACGGGCCTCGCGCTCCATCCGGTCGGTAAGCGCCTCGACGTACCAGCTCCCGCCCACCGGGTCCACCGTCTCCGGCACTCCGGTTTCGTGCGCGAGAATCTGCTGGGTGCGGAGCGCCAGGGTCGCGCTCTGCTCGGTGGGCAGCGCCAGGGCTTCGTCGTAGGCGTTGGTGTGGAGCGACTGGGTGCCGCCCAGCACTGCTGCGAGCGCCTGGATCGCCACCCGCACCACGTTGTTCTTGGGTTGCTGCGCCGTGAGGGTCGACCCGCCCGTCTGCGTGTGGAACCGCAGGCGACACGCCGCGGCGTCCGCCTGGAAGCGCTCTTGCATGAGACGTGCCCACAGTCTCCGGGCCGCTCGAAATTTGGCGATTTCTTCGAACAGATCGGTGAACGACGCGAAGAAAAACGACACGCGTGGGGCGAGCTGGTTCACGTCCAGTCCCGACGCCACCCCGCGCCGCAGGTATTCGAGGCCGTTCGCGAACGTGAACGCCAGCTCCTCGACCGCCGTCGCCCCGGCCTCGCGCATGTGATACCCCGACACCGAAATGGGATTGAAGCTCATCCGCTCCGCCGCCACGAAGCGGCACACGTCGGTGGCGAGCCGCAACGACGGCTCGATCGGATAGATGTAGGTGCCGCGGGCGATGAACTCCTTCAGGATGTCGTTCTGCACCGTCCCCTGCAGCTTGGCCCGCGGCACGCCCTGCTCGTCCCCGACCGCCACGTACATCGCGAGCAGCACAGCCGCCGTGGCGTTGATCGTCATGGACGTGGAGACCCGGTCCAGGGGGATCCCCGCGAACAGGCGCGCCAGGTCGTCCACGGTGTCGATCGCCACGCCGGCGCGCCCCACCTCGCCCTCGGCCATGGGATGGTCGGAGTCGTACCCCATCTGAGTCGGCAGGTCGAAGGCCACCGACAGCCCCGTCTGACCCGCGGCGAGCAGATGACGGAACCGCGCATTGGTGGCTTCCGCCGTCCCGAAGCCCGCGTACTGGCGCATGGTCCAGAGCTTGCCGCGATACATGTTCGGATGGACGCCGCGCGTGAACGGGAACGCGCCGGGGTCGCCGAGCTCGCGCGCCGGATCGCCGGTCCAGTCCTCCGGACCGTACACGGGTTTGCGTTCGCTCACCGCGCGGGCACGGCCACCTCGGCGCCGATGATGCGCGCCGCGAACCCGACGTCGTCCCGGCTGCCGATCACGAGCGGCGTGTGCTGGTGCAGGTCCTCGGGCACGATGTCGAGAATGGAGCGGCAGCCATCGGTCGCCCGGCCCCCGGCCTGCTCCACCACCAGCGCGAGCGGCGCCGCTTCGTACAGGAGACGCAGCTTGCCCTGCGGGTAATTCGTGGCGGCGGGATAGAGAAAGATGCCGCCGGAGATGAGATTGCGATGGAAATCGGCGACGAGCGAGCCGATATAGCGTGCGTTCTTGGGCTGGACCGCGCCTTCGCCGTTCTTGAACGCCCCCACCACGCGCTGCACCGACGGCGTCCAGCGGTTCCAGTTGCTCTCGTTCACGCTGTAGTACCGGCCGACCGGTGGCGTCGTGATGCTGGGATGGGACAGGAGAAACTCGCCGATGGTCGGATCGAGCGTGAAGCCGTGCACGCCCTGCCCCGTCGTGTACACCAGCATCGTGCTCGAGCCGTACAGGATGTAGCCCGCGGCGATCTGCTTCTTCCCGACCTGCAGGCAGTCGGCTAACCCAGCGGGGCCGGTTTTCTTGGTGACGCGCTTGTGAATCGAGAAGATGGTGCCGATCGACACGTTCACGTCGATGTTGGCGGAGCCATCCAGCGGATCGTACAACACGACGTACTTCCCCGACGGTTTGCCCGCCGGGACCGGGACCGGCGCCTGGTCCTCCTCGGACGCCGTGACGCACACGCGGCCCGTGAACTGCACGCTCTGGCGCACCGTCTCGTTGGCGAACAGGTCGAGCTTCTGCTGCAGGTCGCCGGAAACGTTTACGGCACCCGCCGAGCCGAGGATGTCGGTGAGGCCCGCCCGGCGCACGTGGCGGGAGATGATCTTGGCGGCGAGGCAGACGTCGTACAGCAGGTTCGACAGCTCCCCGGTGGCCTCGGGGTGCAGCCGCTCCTGCTCCATGATGAAGCGCTCAATCGTGATGACTTCGGAGCCTTGCACCGTGACCGTCCGTGGAGAAAGTGATCGTGCCGCGCTCGTCGGTCCTGAGCAGCGTGACGCCGTGCGCCGCGAGCCGCGCGAGCACTTCGGGCGTCGGGTGGCCGTAGCGGTTGTGCCGGCCTACGCTGATCACCGCTTCGTGCGGCGCCAGCTCGTCGAGCCACGCGTCGGAGGTGGCGCTGCGCGAGCCGTGATGCCCCACCTTCAGGAGCTCGACGGGACCCACCCGCCCCGCGAGCCGCGCCTCGACCGGCAGCCCGGCGTCCGCCTGGAACAGCAGCCGCACGGCGCCGTACGCCACCCGCAGCACCACCCCGTGCTCGTTCACATCGAGCGGCAGCGTCATCCACAGCGAGTCCGGGCTCAGCACCTCGAGCGTCACTCCGTCCAGCTCGATCCGGTCGCCCGCCCGCGCCGGATGCCAGCGCGCGCCCGACTCTTCTACCCGGGCGAGAAACTCGAGATACAGCGGCCGCCCCAGCGGCTCCCCCGGCTCGAGCACCAGCTCGGGATCGAAGGCCTCGATCACCGCCGGCATTCCGCCCAGGTGATCGGCATCGCCGTGGGTCGCGACCGCCACCGCCACCCGGCCCGCCCCCTGGCGCCGCAAGAACGGGACCACGATACGTCGGCCGGCGTCGCTCTCGGGCGTCCGGGGGCCGCCATCGATCACGATCCACCGGTTGTGAGGCGTTCGCAACAGAGCTGCGTCGCCCTGGCCTACGTCCAGAAAGAATACTGTGAGGCAAGTGCAGGAGTCGAGGGGAAAGACGGCACGGAAGGACGCCGCGACGAAAACAGTGCTCGCAAAGGCAACGCGCGCCGCGACCAGCCAGGGGCGCCGGGGGGAACGCCACAACCACCACGCCACGCCGGCGAGAGCCGCCCAGAGCGCCGCCGCCTGCCACCCCGCGATCATGACCACGTGCCCGCCCGGCACGGCAGCCGCCCCGCGCGCCACGAGGTCGAGCAGGGCGAGGCCGAGCCCCGCGCCCCCCGCCACGAGCCGCGCGAGTCCGGTCATCACCCACGACAGGCCGAGCGCGAGCACGAGCCCCGGCACCGCAATCCCGGCGATCGGGATCGCCACGAGGTTGGCCACGACGCCGATCGGCGCGACGGTGCCGAACACGAAAGCGCTGATCGGCGCCGTGAGGAGCGTGGCCGCGAGGGCGGGCGCCACGAGCCGCACCGCGGGTGGCGCCGGCGCGAACGCGCGATCGGCCCAGATCACCGCCGCCACGCCCGCGACCGAGAGCCACGCGCCCACCGAGCGCAGCGCCGCGGGATCGACGAGCAGCACCACGAGCGCCGAGAGGGCCACGACGCCGCGCGGGGCCACCACACGCTGCCGCAATCGAGCCAGTTCGGCGAGCACGAGCATCGCCCCCGCGCGCAGCGCGGGCGGGGGAAGGCCGAGCAGCCAGAGGTAGCCGAACAGCAGCAGCAACATCGCTGCGAACCGCGGGACGGGCGCGAGGCAGACCTTGCGCAAGAGCAACGCCAGCCAAGCCGCGAGGAAGCCGACGTGCAGCCCTGAGATCGAGAGGATGTGCGCGAGCCCGGAGCGGACGTAGCGCTCCCGGATGTCGGGGTCGAGCTGCTCGTTCGGCGCGAACACCAACGCGTCGACGATCGCGGCGCGCGCGCCGAACAGCTCGGTGGAGCGGGCGCTCAAGCGGTCGCGCACGGCGCCCCGGCCCCGCGGCACGGAGTCGAGCTGGAGCGTGCGGCGCACGACGAGGACGCCCCGCTCCCCGGCGCCGCTCCAACGGCCGGCTACGACCCATTCCGTTCCGCCACGGGCAGGATGATCCTCGGGCCAGCGGAGCCGCAGCGCGCCGCCGCAGGTGCCGGGGAGCACGTCCGCGTCGACTACCCCGCCCTGCGTGGAAACGGGGTCGAGCAACCGCACGATCGCCGCGCGAGCGTGCCCGCCCGCGCAGGTCGCGGCGCGCTCGCGCGCCGCCGCCGTCCCCCAGATCGCCCCCGCCACTCCCATGATGCCTACGGCTGAGCCGAGTGGAGCACGTCGAGCGAGCAGGATGGCGGTCGCTAGCACGGGCGCAACCGCGTACAGCGAACCGCGCTCGGGATCGAGGCCCAAGAACAGCCCGGCCCCGAATGCGATAGATAGGAACAGAACCGGCGGCCGCACGTGACGGGGCCGCCTAGCGACCTACATCAGCTGCACGGGCCTCGCCCCGCAGCGGGGCGCCAGCCCCACCTTGCGGAATCCCTCGAGCAGCGCCACGTCGAGCTTGGCCTTCTCCTGGTCGCTGTCGAGCCGCAGCTCCACCAGCACTTCGCCTTGCGGCGTGGATACGTAGCTCGGGGCGAGCCGGTTGAGGGCGTACACCAGCACATCGCCGCGGCAGGTCTCGCAGCCGCAAAACCGGGGCAGCTGGGGGCGTAACTTCGCGTACTCGCGCTGCACCACCTCGTACGTCACGTTCGTCACCCCACGACGGCGAGCTCCTGGCCGACCGGCCGCGCCCCGAAGGTCGAGCCCGTCGTGCCGGTGAAGCGCACCATGCGGTACGAACCGATCCACTCGTCGGGCCCCGGGAACAGGGCGACCTTGTTCGCGCGGGTTCGCCCCTGGAGCAGGTCGCCGCGCTTGGCCCACCCTTCCACGAGCACCTCGTGGTTGCTCCCCACGAGCGCGACGTTCTTGCGCCGCGCGATGCCCCGGACTGCCGCGACGAGCCGCTCGAGCCGCTCCCCGGCGACATGGTCGGGCACGACGTCCTTGAGACGCGTGGCGGGTGTCCCCTCGCGCGGCGAATAGCGGAACGTGAAGGCGTCGTCGAACCCCACCGCCTCGACGAGCGACAGGGTTTCCCGGAAATCATCCTCGGTCTCGCCCGGGAACCCGACGATGATGTCGGTGGTGAGGGCGATCGCGGGCATGGCCTGCCGCAGTGCGGCCACCACGGCCAGGTAATCGTCGCGATCGTAGCGCCGCAGCATCCGCCTGAGCACGCGCGAGCTGCCGCTCTGCACCGGCAGGTGCACGTGCTCGCACACGGCGGGGGTTTCGGCCATCGCCGCCACGACGCGCTCACCGAAATCCGTGGGATAGGGAGACGTGAATCGCAGCCGGCGGATGCCCGGCACGGCCCCGACCGCGCGCACGAGGTCCGCGAAATCGTGCGTGCCGTCGTCGTAGCTGTTGACCGTCTGGCCAAGGAGCGTCACCTCGGTCGTGCCGCCGTGGGCGAGGTCCGTCACCTCCCGCACCACGTCGGCCAACTTGCGGCTCCGCTCCGGCCCGCGTGTCATCGGAACGATGCAGAAGGTGCACCGATAATCGCAGCCACGCTGCACCGTCACGAACGCGGACGGGGCTACTCCCCCCCCTCCCTCACGCACCGGTGGCACGTCCTCGTAGTGCTCCCAGGCCTTGAACTCCACCGCGGCGGCGCGCTCGCCGGCGCGCGCCCGGGCGATCAGCTCCGGCAGCCCGCGGTAGCCGTCCGGGCCCACCACCAAGTCCACCTGGGGAATGCGCTCGAGCAGCCGGGGGCCGAGCCGCTGCGCCATGCACCCCACCACGCCGAGCACGCCGCCCGGCCGCTTGCAGCGCTTCAGCTCCCCCACGCGCGACAGCACCTTCTGCTCGGCATGGTCACGCACCGCGCAGGTGTTCACGAGCACGACGTCCGCCGCAGCTGGATCGTCGACGGCGACGTAGCCCTCCCGCTCGAGCACGCCGAGCACCAGCTCGGAGTCCGCGACGTTCATCTGGCAGCCGTACGTCTCGATGTAGATGCGCGGCATGGCTATCGAATCGTCACCTCGAAGCGGGCGCTGCCATTCCACTCTGGGGTGGGAAGATAGACCGAAACGTAGTCTTGCGTGAGCACCTCGACCTTGCCCGCCCCGTGCCCGCTCACGACGCCGTCGGCGGGCTGGCCCGCGCGGCGCGCATGATGACGCCGGGCTTTGGTCTCTCCCAGCTGGCGCAGCTCGCGCGCCCGCCGGGAGAGAC
>DATDFC010000244.1:0-4633 GCA_036522815.1 Gemmatimonadales bacterium
CCCGAGCGGCGCACCAGGGCGGCGAGGTCGCCGAGGTTCTCCGGAATGGGCTCCGGCGCGCGGGGGAAGCGACCGTCCGTCTCGAGGTTGATCCCGGTGACGCGGCAGTCCAGGCGCTCGAGCAGGGTGCGCATGACCGGGCCGCCCGCCCCGCGCACCGCGTCGAGCGCCACGTGGAAGCGCCGCTCGCGAACCCGGGCGACGTCGAGCCCCGGGAGCCGGAGCACGGCGTCCAGGTGGCGCGCGACCGCGTCCTCGTCGGTCGTGACCCTCCCCGCCGTCTCGCGCGCTCCCGCGCCCTCCCGCGCCAGCTCCTGCACCCGTTTCCCGTCCGCCCCGTCCAGAAAAATCCCATCCGATCCGATGAATTTCAGCGCGTTCCACTCGATGGGGTTGTGGCTCGCGGTGATCGCGATCCCGCCGCCCGCGTGGTGGTGCTCGACGGCGAGCTGCACCGTGGGCGTAGGCACGAGACCGATGTCGATCACGTCGCAGCCGACGGAGGTCAGCCCGGTGGTCACGGCGGCGGCGAACGCGGGGCCCGACGTCCGCGCGTCCCTGCCAACCACGACGGAGCGCCCTTTCCCGTTTTCCCTTTCCCGTTTCCCGTCTTCGAGCACCCAACTCCCGAACGCGCGCGCCCAGCTCGTCACCACCTCCGGCGTCAGGTCCTTGCCTACGATCCCGCGCACCCCAGACACCCCCACCATCAACGTGTCGGTCATGGGGGCGAGCGCCGTGCGGTGTCGGGTGACGGCGCCGGCAGATGCAGCGGTTGGATTTCGGGAGTCGAGACCGGCAGCGCGGACGCATCGGGGAAGGCGGCGAGAAAGGCCTCCACGGCCGGCGCGTGGAACTGCGCGTCCTTTCCTTCTTCCAGCTCCTGGAGCGCCTTCGCGACCGACAGGGCCGGGCGATACGGCCGGACGCTCGTCATGGCGTCGAACGAATCAGCAATGGTGACGACCCGCACCTCGAGCGGGATCTGGTCGCCCGCCAGGCCGTCGGGGAAGCCGCGGCCGTCGAGGCGCTCGTGGTGGGACCGCACGATGGCGAGCGCCGCCGGCACGTCGCGCATCAACGGCGCCAGGATGCGGGCGCCGATCACCGGGTGCTCCATGATGTGGCGATATTCGGAGTCCGTGAGCTTGCCCTCCTTGTGCAGCACCTGCTCGCTGACCCCGATCTTGCCGATGTCGTGCAGCTCGGCGCCGAGCGTGATGACTTCGACCACGGGCCGGGGCAGCCCCATCTCGCGCGCGATCCGGGTGGAGTAGTTCGCGACCCGTACCGAGTGGCCGCGGGTGTAGGGGTCCTTTTCTTCCAGGAAGTGCACCAGCGCCTGCAGCCGCTCGAGCGACAGCTCCTCGATCCGCCGTGCCTGCTCCTGCACCCGCTGCTCGAGATTGTGGCGATAGTCCTCGAGCTCCATCTTGAGGCGCCGCTTGTCGAGCGCCTGCATCACGCGGGCGCGCACTTCGTCCAGGTGGAACGGCTTGGCGACGTAGTCGAGTGCGCCGAGCTGCAGGCAGGCGACGGCGCTCTCCACTTCGGCCACGGCCGTGACCACGATGACGGCGGTGTCCGGCCATTTGGCGATGATCTCGCGCAGCAGCCCCACCCCGTCCATCTGGGGCATCCGCAGGTCGGAGATCACGAGGGGCACCTGCTCCTGGTGCAGCATCTCCAGCGCCTCCACGCCGGACCCGGCTTCGGCGCACGTGAAGCCCTCGCCCTCGAGCAACCGCACGAGCACGCGGCGCAGCCGCGGCTCGTCGTCGACCACGAGGCACTTCACGGAGTTCGGCTGGGGCATCGTGCGCGTAACGTAGTAGTCGCTTGCTCGGCGCGGAAGGCGCCCTTACGTTCCCGCCATGACCGAGATCTCGCGCGACGACCTGGCGGCGCGCTTTGCCACCCGCGCTGTGCACGCCGGGAAAATCGCCGACCCGCTCGCCGGCGCCGTGATGACGCCGATCTACCAGACGTCCACCTACGTCCAGGACGGCCTGGGGCGGCACAAGGGCTACGAATACGCCCGCACCCGCAACCCGACGCGCGAAGCACTCGAGCGCAACGTCGCCGCGCTCGAAGGCGGGCGCCACGGCTTCGCGTTCGCGTCGGGACTCGCCGCCGTGGACGGCGTGCTGAAACTGCTGGCCGCGGGCGATCACGTCGTGAGCGGTGACAATCTGTACGGCGGCACGCACCGCCAGATGACGCTCATCTGGGCCCGCGTGGGCCTCGAATTCAGCTTCATCGACGCGACAGACACCCGCCACATCGCGGCCGCCGTCACGCCCAAGACGAAGATGATCTACGCCGAAACGCCCACCAACCCGATGATGCGGTTGTGCGACCTCGCCGCCGCGGGCGAAGTCGCGCGCAAGGCGGGTGCCCTGTTCGTGGTGGACAACACCTTCGCCACGCCCTACTTCCAGCGGCCGCTCGAGCTGGGCGCCGACATCGTGCTGCACTCGACCACCAAGTACCTGAACGGCCATAGCGACATGGTGGGCGGGATGCTCGTCACCAACAGCGGGGCGCTGGCCGAGCGCCTCGGGTTCATCCAGAACGCCTCCGGCGCGGTCCCGGGCCCGTTCGACTGCTGGCTCGCCTTGCGCGGCACCAAGACGCTGGCGCTGCGCATGCGCCAGCACGAAGCCAACGCCCGCCGCATCGCCGAGTGGCTCACCCACCATCCCAAGGTCGAGCGCGTCTACTATCCTGGACTGCCGTCGCACCCGCAGCACGATCTTGCCTGCCGGCAAATGAAGGGGTTCGGTGGCATGATCTCGGTCGAGCTGGGCTCGCTCGAGCACGCCAAGCGGTTCGCCGAACGCACGCGCATCTTCGCGCTGGCGGAGTCGCTGGGGGGGGTGGAGAGCCTGGTCGGGCACCCCGCCTCGATGACCCACGCGAGTGTGCCCCCCGAGATGCGGCGCGCCCTGGGCCTCACCGACAGCCTGGTCCGGCTGTCGGTGGGGATCGAAGATGTGGACGACCTGATCGCGGACCTGGAACAAGCCCTGGCGGCGGCGTGAACCCCACCCTGAAGGGTGGGCGGGCACAGACGCTGTCCTTAAGGACAGCGCCGTGCTGGGCCCAGGCTTCAGCCTGGGGATATCCAGGGCCGAAACACGAACGAGGCTTCGGCGTAGTGACGACCTACCTTTGCAGTTGGAGCACCATATGACCGAGCCCACCAGCCTGCCCGCGGCCCGCCCGCGCCGCATCCTCACCCAGATCGCCCCCGTCACCTGGGAGCACCCCGCCGACCGCGCGGCCCTGCAGTCGCTGCGCTCGGTGCCCGGGTTCGACGAGGTGGTGAAAAAAATCTATGGCTTCATCGGGGAGCGCGGCGTGCGGCTGATTTTCCAGGCGGACGCCGTGCGGGTGGGTCCGACCCAGTTCCCCCGGTTGAACCAGCTCTACACCGAGGTGCTCACCTCGATGGACTGGCCGGAGCGGCCCGAGCTGTTCGTGTCGCAGACGCCGTTCGCCAATGCCGGCGCGTTCGGCATGGAGAAGCCGTTCATCGTGATCAATTCCGGCACCCTGAAGCTGCTGGACGACGACGAGCTGCGGAACGTGCTGGGCCACGAGCTGGGCCACGTCATGAGCGGGCACGCGCTGTACCACACGATCCTCGTGCTCATCCTCAACGTGAGCCTCGGGGCCCTGCCGTTCCTCGCCGGCATCGCCCTGCTGCCCATCCAGCTCGCCCTGCTCGAGTGGTTCCGCAAGAGCGAGCTCTCCTCCGACCGGGCGGGGCTGCTCGCGTGCCAGGACCCGACGGCGTCGTTGCGCGTCAACCTCAAGTTCGCGGGCGGCGGCGACATGTCGCAGATGGACCTGAACGCGTTCCTCGCCCAGGCCAGAGAGTACGAGGCCGCGGGCGGCGCGCTCGACCGCATCTTCAAGATCCTCGGCGTGCTGGGACGCACCCATCCATTCAACACCGTGCGGGCGGCGGAGCTGCAGCGCTGGATCGAAGAAGGCCACTATGACCGGGTGCTGCGAGGCGAATACACGCGCCGCGGACCCGAGGCCGAGGCCCGGCCCGTGGATCAGGATATCGACGAAGCGCGAGAGCACTATATGAAGGAAGCGAAGGCCGTCGTGGACGACATGGTGGACACCGCCAAGCGGGCCGCCCAGGCCTTCTCGGACGCCTTCAAGAAGAAGTGAGAGTCCTGGTCGTCGGCGGGGGCGGCCGCGAGCACGCGCTCTGCTGGGCGCTGAAGCGCGACACCCCCGACGTCGACCTGTTCGCCGCTCCCGGCAACCCCGGCACCGCGCAGCTCGGAAAGAATCTGGGTATAGAGGCTGTAGACGTCGGAAAGGTTCTGGAGGCGGTGAAGCAACACCGCATCGACCTCACCATCGTCGGGCCGGAGGCACCCCTCGCTGCTGGCCTGGCCGACCGGTTGCGCGCGGCGGGCCACGCCGTGTTCGGGCCCAGCCAGGCCGCCGCGCGCATCGAGTCGTCCAAGGCGTTCGCAAAGGACGTGATGCAGCAGGCGCGCATCCCCACCGCCGCGAGCCGCACCTTCACCGCCCTCGACCCGGCCCTCGTCTACATCAAGCGTCACGCCGAGCCGCTCGTGGTGAAGGCTTCCGGGCTCGCGGG
>DATDFC010000245.1:0-4262 GCA_036522815.1 Gemmatimonadales bacterium
GCCCGCCAGCCCGCGGGCGGCATCGCTCCGGTCGTTCGCGCCGAGCGCCGCCCGGGCGGTGCGCTCCAGCCCGTCCGCGGCCTCGCCGGCGCGCGAGCGGTCTCCCTCGCCCAGGGCGATGTAGGCGTTCACCGCCGTCGCGTAGTCGCCCACATGTAGCGCGGCCGCTCCCAGCTTCGCCTCGAGGTCCGGGTCTCCCGGGTGCGCCTTGAGGCCGAGCTGATACTCGGCCAGGGCGTCACGATAGGAACCGCCTCCGTACCAGCGGTCCCCCAGCTCCTCGTGGTCGGCGGCGCTGGGCTGGCACGCGAGCGCCAGTGCGACCGCGACAGCAACCCAGCGGCTCACCGTGGCGTCGTCCGTCCGCCGTCGTCGGATCGGGGGGACGGGGGGGGGAGATCGGCGTCCGGCGCAGTAGCGACCGCCGGCACTTGGGCGGCGGTGTCGTTGCGGGCCAGCATGGCCAGGTAGGCTTCCACGCGCGGATCCTCGGGCCGGCGCTCGCGGCAGTCTTCCCACACGGCCCTGGCCGCGAGCCCGTCGCCCGCGAGGTAGCAGGCGAGCCCCAGCATCGCGGCGGCGTCCAGATAGTTGGGGCGCGCCCGTACGATGATTTCGAAGTGCTCTCGTGCGTCCAAGGCGCGTCCCGCCTCGAGCAGCATGCGTCCCAGTTTATACCGCAGGTCGTGAAACGCGGGTCCGAGCGCAAGCGCCGCCTGGTATTGATCGATCGCCGTCGCCAGCCCGCCCGACTCGAGGTACGCGTCCCCCAGGCGCGCGTGCTGGTTCGCGAGCTTGGCGGCCACGTGCGCCGGATAGCCCTGCCGCGGTATGCCGCCGACTTGCGCGGCACGGCGGAACGCCGCATCGGCCTCGGCTTCGCGCCCCAACTCGTTCAACACGAGGGCGCGGTGCACCAGCGCCTCGACGTAGTGCGGGTTCAACGCGAGCGCGCGGTCCAGTTGCGCCAGCGCCGCGTCCTGCTGGCCCACCAGCGAGTACGACAGCCCGAGCAGGTGGTGCGCATCGGCGAACGCCCGGCCCGTCGCGATCACCTCTTCCAAGAGGTGAATCGCGCCGTAGTAGTCCTGGAGCTGAAATCGCTCCCGGGCCTGCGCCACCAGATGCTCAGGACTGACGTCCATGCATCGCCTCGTACCAGCGGACGAAGAGTCGAATCCCTTCTTCGATGCCGACCTTGGGCCGGAACCCGAGCTCCCGGCCGGCGCGCCGCAGGTCGGCGTCCGTGAGCCGCACGTCCCCCGGCTGATCGCCGTGGCGCTCGATCCGCACCTCGCGGCCGAGCGTGCGTCCGATCAGCTCGATCAGCCGATCCAGCCGCACCCGGGCGCCCCCGCCGATGTTGATCGGCTCGGCGATGCCGCCGGACCGGGCTCGCTCGGTCCAAGCCATGGCGGCCAGGACCCCGTCGACGCAATCCGTAATATAGGTATAGTCCCGCTCGCTCGACCCATCGCCGTGCATGCGCACCGGCTGTCCTCGGGCGATCAGGTCCGTGAAACGATGGATGGCCAGGTCCGGCCGCTGGCGGGGCCCGTACACCGTGAAAAAGCGCAGGCAGGCGATCTGCATACCGTACAGGTGCGCGAAGGCGTGCGCCACCAGCTCCCCGGCGCGCTTGCTGGCGGCGTAGGGGGAGATCGGTGCGACCGCGGGGGCCTCTTCGCTGAACGGGGCGGGGGTCGTGTCGCCGTACACCGACGACGACGAGCCGAACACCACCCGCCGGATTCCGGCGCGCCGGGCGGCCTCGAACACCCGCACGGTTCCGGTCACGTTCGTCTCGCTGTACGACGCCGGGTCTTCGAGCGAGGGGCGCACGCCCGGTCGTGCCGCGAGGTGCACCACCACCGAAACGCCCTCGAGCGGCAGCGGGTCGCGCACGATGTCGGCCTCCACGAAGCGGAATCCCTTGCCGCGCCTGAGCGTCTCGAGGTTTCGCTCCTTCACCGCACGGGGGTAGAACGGGTCGAAGTTGTCCAGGGCCACGACTTCGTCGCCCCGCGCCACCAGGGCTTCGGCCACGTGCGAAGCGATGAATCCCGCCGCGCCCGTGACGAGCACGCGGGGGCTCATCCCACGATCCCGCGGAAATACTCGATCGTGCGGCGCAGGCCGTCCTCGAGCGTCACGCGCGGCTCCCACTCGAGCGTCTTGCGGGCGTGGCGGATGTCGGGCTGGCGTACCTTGGGGTCGTCGGTGGGGAGCGGCTGCTCGATGATCGTGCTGCGGCTGCCCGTGAGCTTCAGCACCAGCTCGCCCAGCTGGCGCACGGTGAACTCGTGAGGGTTGCCGATGTTCGTGGGATCCGCGCCGCCGCGCTCGAACAGCCGGACGATCCCATCGATCAGATCGTCCACGTAGCAGAAGGAGCGCGTCTGCGACCCGTCGCCGTACACGGTGAGCGGGTCGCCCTTGAGCGCCTGCACGATGAAGTTCGACACCACCCGACCGTCCTTGGGGCGCATGCGCGGCCCGTACGTGTTGAAGATACGGACGATGCGCGTGTCGAGCTTGTGGTACCGATGATAGGCCATGGTCATCGCTTCCGCAAACCGCTTGGCTTCGTCGTACACGCCGCGCGGGCCGACCGGGTTCACGTTCCCCCAGTAGCTCTCCGGCTGGGGATGCACCAGCGGGTCGCCGTACACTTCCGAAGTCGACGCGAGCAGGAAGCGCGCGCCCTTGGCGCGCGACAGGCCCAGCGCCTTGTGGGTCCCGAGCGAGCCGACCTTGAGCGTCTGAATGGGATAATCGAGGTAGTCGACCGGGCTCGCCGGGCTCGCGAAGTGGAGCACCCCGTCGAGCGGACCCTGGACTTCGACGAAGTTCGCCACATCGTGCAGCACGAACTGAAAGCTGGGATGCTTGCGGAGGTGGGCGATGTTCGCGGGGTTACCGGTGAGGAAATTGTCCATCCCGACGACGCGGTGACCCTCTGCCAGCAACCGGTCGCACAGATGCGACCCGAGAAACCCCGCGGCCCCGGTTACGAGGACGCGCATGCGACCGGGCGGCCAATGCTTTCGTAGACGAATCCCAGTTTCGCCAGGCGCTGCGGGTCGTACAGGTTGCGTCCATCCACGATCAGCGGCCGCGACAAGACCTTCTTGATGCGGCCGAAATCCGGGTTGCGATACTCCAGCCACTCGGTGACGATCACGAGCGCCGCCGCGCCCTCGAGCGCCTCGTACGCGCTGCCCGCGTAGGTGATCCGGTCGCCCAGCTCGCGGCGCGCGGTCTCCATCGCGGCCGGATCGTGGGCGCGCACGCGCGCCCCCGCCTCGAGCAGCTGGCCGGCGAGCACCAGCGCCGGGCTCTCCCGCACATCATCGGTCTCGGCCTTGAAGGCGAGCCCCCACACCGCCACCGTGACGTTACGCAGCTTGCCGCCGAAGTGGCGGGCCAGCTTTTCGTACAGCACCCGCTTCTGACGCTCGTTCGCCGCCTCGACCGACTCGAGCACGTCGAGCGACACGCCGCACTCCTGGCCGGTATGGATCAGCGCCTTCACGTCCTTGGGGAAGCACGACCCACCATACCCGGGACCGGGGAACAGGAACGCCGGGCCGATGCGCCGGTCCGATCCGATGCCTTTCCGGACCAGCGTGACATCGGCGCCCACCGCGTCGCACAGCCGCGCGATCTGGTTCATGAACGAGATCCGTGTGGCGAGCATCGCGTTGGCCGCGTACTTCGTCATCTCCGCCGAGGCGAGGTCCATGAAGATGATGGGGTTGCCCGTGCGCACGAAAGGCGCGTACAGCTCGCCGATCACCTGGGCCGCCTCCGGCGAATCCACCCCGACGATGACGCGGTCCGGCTTCATGAAATCCTCGACCGCCGCGCCTTCCTTCAGGAACTCGGGGTTGGCGCATACCTGAAACGGGGTCGTGGTCTGCGCGGCGATCGCCGCCCGCACCTTCTGGGCCGTGCCAACCGGCACGGTGCTCTTGGTCACCACCAGCTTCGGCCGATTCATGTGGCGGCCGATGGTCGTGGCGACGTCGAGCACGTGCCTCAGGTCCGCGGAGCCGTCTTCGTCGGGCGGCGTGCCGACCGCGATGAAGATGACGTCGGAGGTCTCGATCGCGGCGCCCACATCGGTCGTGAACCGCAGCCGCCCGTCGCGCTGGTTGCGCGTCACCAGCGGCTCGAGCCCCGGCTCGTAGATCGGCAGGCGATTGTGCTGCAGCGCCTCGATTTTCGCGGCGTCCAGGTCCGCCCCCACCACGTCGTTC
>DATDFC010000246.1:0-9844 GCA_036522815.1 Gemmatimonadales bacterium
GTCTCGTGGTCGAGCAGTCCCGTGAGCAGGTTCGCGAACAGCGCCGTGAACCCGATCTTGCCGTCGCGGATGGCGCGCACCAGCGCGTCGCCCGCCGCCGGCGGGCGATTCTCCCCATAGGAGACCGCCGGGAGCGCGCACTCCGCCGTCCATCGGAAATCGGGATGGGTCGGCAGGCGGGCCAGGGCCGCGTCCAGGTTGCGGCGGTGCGCCTCGACGCAGCGCTCCCGCAGGTCGGTGAGCCCGAGGTCGGTGTGGCTCGAGGCGATCCAGTACAGCGTCCAGCGGCGCGGAGGTACGAGTCGCACGTGCTGGCGGACCACGCGCTGCTTGCCGACTTCCAGGTCGATCTGGTACAGCACCGGCCCAGCCAGGGGCACCCATACCTCGCCGGCGAGCCCGGTGCCGCCTGCGTCGGGCAAGAGGCCCGCCGTCCCGACCAGCGCGCCGCGCCGGTCGGTCACGCGCGCCCGGGCGGCGGGCGCGTCGAGCCCGGTGACCGTGACACGCACCAGGTTGCTACGGCCGTCGGGCTGCCGATACAGGGCGGTCGGAACGGCCCGAAGGACGGGCGTCGGGGAAGCCGCTCGGGGCCACCGCAGCGCCGTGGTGAGGGTTCCGAGCCAGGCGACAAAGCTCCGCCGGTCAGTGGTGCGCATGGCTGGGCTAGTATACCCCGCGCGGTTCCGCGCCCTTGACTCCGGGGGGCTGGCCGCTAGGTTTTCCCCCGCCGAGCTCCCCCTCTCAGCTACTTTTTATCAGGAGTACGCATGAAGCGTCTTGCAGTGGTCCTCGCCGTCGTGGCCATGGGTGCGTGCCAAAAGGCCGAGCAGAAGCCCGCCGCGGCCGCCGTGGACACGTCCCACAACGCGATGCAGATGAGCAGCGACACTTCGAAGATGCAGATGCCGATGGCGGACACCTCGAAACACATGATGATGGCCGACACGGCGAAGAAGCCGGCGGCTCCCGCTGCCAAGCCCGCCGCCAAGCCGCCCGCGAAGAAGAAGCCCTAAGCTGCGGCGCTCGAATCGGTGACGATGCCCGGGACTAGTTCCCGGGCTTTTCGTTACCAGTGCGGGTCATGCCAGCGCGGCGACGGGGAAAGCGAAGGGGAGGTCGACGACGCGGGCGTCGCGTCCTGCGGCGCGCACCATCGCGCCCGACGCCACCTCCCGCCGAATGACCGCCAACCCGATCCAGCGTCCCGCGCCCGCCACGCCCGTCTCCGGCACGAAGGCGAGGCTCGTCACCCGGCCCACTTCCCGGTCGAGGTGCATGACGGCGGTCCACCCCTGGGCTGGGGCCGCGGGGGGCTCCGAATCGAACAACAGCCCCCGCAGCGCACGGTTCGCGTGCCCGCGAAAGTGCAGCCGCGCGACGGTCTCCTGGCCGGTGTAACAGCCTTTCGTATAGGACACGCCCCCGATTTCGTCGAAGCGGACTTCCTGCGGGATCGTTTTCTCGTCCACTTCGGCGCCGAGGCGCGGCCACCCCGCCAGGATGCGCGCCAGCTCGAGCATGGCGGGCTCGGCCTCGATCGCTCCCGCGTCCGTAAGCCGACCCACCAGCCGTTCGCGCTGTGCCACGGGCATCGTGACCTGCAGCGCGAACGGCGCCGACTCCGTGGCCCGGGCCGTCAGGACGTCGTCGGCGTTCTGGAGAACGCGCCCGGGCGCGGGCGGCACCTCCAGACCCGCGGCCACCACCGCCGCCAGCGCCCGCGGGCCCGCCAGCCGGTAGATCGCCATGTCCGCGTGATCGTGCAGTCGGGCCAGGCGGGGAGGTACGGAGCGGGTGAAGATCGCCACCGCGCGATCGCGCCCGTCGGCCGGCACCGTGAATCCCACGGTGGTACCCAGCCGCGCCGCCCAGGCATCCACCACGATCATCCCTTTGGGAGTCAGCAGCGCGCCATACACGAACGCGCCGTCCCCCGCCTGCTCCAGGTCGTTGGTGAGGAGCCCCTGAGCACACGTCACGGCTCCGGGGCCCGTGAGCGTGACCAGGGCAGCATCGGCGCGCGACATCACGGCGCCGGTGTAGAGCGCCGTGACGAGTGGAGGTGAGACGCTGCCGGGCTCGAGGCGGGCGACGGGGGGCGGGGAAGCGGGCGGGGGAGGGACGGCCGGTCCGGTCACGCGTCCCCCAGCGTGGTCAGCTCCGCCGGGTCGTGCCCGGCGAACGAGGTCCACACGAGATCGGCGGCGGCGAGCGCGCTGGCGGGATGGCTGGTCGCGAGCATCACGCAGTGCATTCCGGCCGCGCGCGCGGCGGAGAGGCCGGCCAGCGAATCTTCGATCACTACGCAGCGTTGGGGGTCGAGCGGCCCGCCGCGGGCCAGGGCGGCGCGCGCGGCCAGGTAGCCGCTGGGGTCAGGCTTGCAGCGGGGGACGTCCTCGGCGGCGACGATGACCTCGAAGCAGTCCGCCAACCCCGTGACCGTCAGGCCCGGCTCGATCTCGCGTCGCTGAGCTCCCGACACGAGACCCAGGCGGAACCGGCCGCTCGCCGCGCGCACGAAGTCCACCACCCCCGGCACCAGCACGGGCGCCGCGCCGATCAGTCGTGTGTAAATCTGCGACTTGCGCGCGACCAGGGCTGCGAGCGTGCGTGCATCGAGCGGCTTGCCGGCGCGCCGGAACACGTCCACAAACGCGGTCCGGTCATCGCACCCCAGGTAGTCGGCATAGTACTGATCGCGGCTGAGGGGGATCCCCACCTCGGCGAGCAGTTCGGCGAAGGAGGCCCGGTGCTGCTCTTCATCGTCCGTGATCACGCCGTTGTAGTCGAACAGCAGCGCTTCCGTCATCGTCCTTCAAGCATAATATCCCGCGGCGGCGTACGACTCATCGAGCAGCTCTACGGGGTGGCGCGCGCCCGCGCGAATGCCCGCTGCCGCCAGTCCGGCGCCGAGCTGCATCAGGCATCCGGGATTGCCGGTCGCGACCACCTGCGGTCTGGCCTCGGCGAGCGTTGCGAGCTTGGGCGCCAGCACCGCGCGCGACATCGCCGGCTCGACCAGCGTGAACAACCCCGCACTGCCGCAGCACTGCGCGGCGTCCGGCGTCTTGATCAGCCGCAGGACGGGTATCGCGCGCAGCACACGCTCGGGCGGCTCGGCGATGCGCTGCGCGTGCAACAGATGGCAGGGGGGGTCGTAGGCGACGGTGGCGTCGATCGGCGCGCCGGGCCGCGGACCCCGCTCGGCGAGCAGCTCGGTGACGTCTTTCACGCGCGCGGCGAACCCGGCCGCGCTCGCGTCGAGCAGGTAGCCGTACTCCTTGAGCATCGCGCCGCATCCGGCACTGTTGACGACGATCGGCTCGTCTCCAGCTCCGAAGGCGGCGACGTTCACCCGGGCGAGGCGGCGCGCCTCGTGCTCGAGCCCCGCGTGCTCGTGCAGCGCGCCGCAGCACACCTGCTCCGGGACCTCGCGCACCGCATACCCGTTCACCTCGAGTGTGCGGATGGTGGCGTCGTGGACGTGGGAGAAGAGGCCCTCCATAACACATCCTCGGAACAGACTGACGGGGGTCAATGCGGAATGCGGAGTGCGGAATGCGGAATTGACGGGCGAGCTTCGATTCCGCATTCCGAATTTCGCATTCCGCATTGGCTTAGTGGCCGCCAGCATCCCCATCGCGAATCGCAGGCGTCCCCAGCCGGCGAGCCAGCGGGGGACTCCCGTCGCCCGCAGCGCCCGCGCCAGAGCGTACACCACCCGCGACACGCCCGCCCCCGTCATCGCCGCGAGGGCGAGGCGCGCGAGCGCCGGCACACCCCGCCGCTCCGCGATCAGCGCCCGGGCCGCCGCGAGCCCACGGCCGTACCCCACGCCGGAGGGACACACGGGCTCGCACCCCCGGCAGCCGAGGCAACGATCGAGGTGCAGCGCGAGGGCGGGGTCGTCCGGAGCGAGTTCGCCCGCCTCGACCGCACGCATCAACTCGATGCGGCCGCGCGGGCTGTCGGCTTCGTCCCCGGTCGCGAGAAAGGTGGGGCACGCCTGGAGGCAAAAGCCGCAATGCACGCAGGGGTCGAGCGCGGCGAACCCCCCGCGATCCGTCATTCAGCCGCTTCGGCCGCCACGACGAACGCCTCGCCGGGATCGAACGTACGCCGCAGGCCGGCGACGAGCGGTCCCACTCCCTCTCGGTACGCGCCGAAGTGACCGACGGCGGAGCGCACGGGCCAGGGGGCGCGCTCCAGGGTGAGCGGCACCTCGAGGCCGGCGAGCGTGCGGCGCAGGCGCTTGAGGCGATCGATGGTGGCGTCGCCGCCCCACCTGATCGCCCCGATCGCGGGGCTTGCCGAGATCCATTCGTCTCCCACCTGGTGTTGCAACAGGTCGAGCAGCTCGTCGCTCGAATCGGGGAGGCCGCCGATGCGGAACGCCACGGGCCGGGTGGCGAAGCTCTCGGCGGCGCGCATCCACAGGCTGTGACTCTCGTCGGCCCGGAGCGGTGCAAAGCGACCGCCCGTGGCGGCGCGCAGCCCCGCTTCCTCCGCCGCCACGAGCGCCGCCGAGCCGGCGAACCGCACCGCGAGCAGCCAGCGCTCGCGTCGCGCCAGCGCCGGCGACATGAGCTCGTGCGCCGCGGGCTGAATGCCGGCGGCGGCGATGTCTTCCGCCACCTGCGTCAGATCCTCGCGCGACCCCTCGAGCGCGAGCGTCTGGTCGGCGCGGGGCAGGGCGCGCAGCCGCAGGTGGATCAGCACGATCACGCCGAACGCGCCGAACGCCCCCGCCTCGAGCCGGGTGAGATCGTACCCCGCGACGTTCTTCACCACGCGGCCGCCGCTGTGCACCAGCCGGCCGTCTCCGGTGACGAACGTGACGCCGAGCAGATGGTCGCGCACGGGTCCGAATCCCTGGCGCAGGGGCCCCGCCGTGGCCGTGGCCACGATCGAGCCCAGTGTGCGGCCCGCGAGCCCCGGCGGATCGAGCGCGAGCCAGGTGCCCCGGTCGGCGAGCTGCTGGCGCAGCAGGTCGCACCCGATTCCGGCTTCGGCCGTGGCGGAGAGGTCCTGGGGCTCGATAGCGGGGATCTTGTCGAGGCGGCGGGTGGTGAGGGCCAGGTCCGCGGGCGCGTCGGCGGGGAGCCAGGTTCCAGCGCCCTCGATGCGCACGCGCCATCCCTCTTCGCGGGCGGTGCCGAGCAGCAGCGCCACGGCGTCGGGGGAGGCAGGCGCGACGCGTGGCACGCCGTCCGCGGTCGCAGCGAGCTCGACGGCTTCTTCGCCCAGCAGGGCGCGGACGCGATCGAGCAAACTCATGATTCCAATGCGGAATGCGGAATGGGGAATGCGGAATCGACGGCCGACCGTCCATTCCGCATTCCGAATTCCGCATTGCGCACTCCTGACCATTCACGGCAGGCGTGGATCGGGACCACCTTCCCCGGATTCACCCGCTCCTCAGGGTCCCACACGTGCCGCACCGCCCGCATGGCGGCGAGCGAATCGCCGTCGAACAGGAGCGGCATATAGCGGAGCTTGTCGAGCCCGATGCCGTGCTCTCCCGTAATGGTGCCACCGGCGGCGATGCAGGTGGCCATGATTTCCGCGCTCGCCGCGTCCACCCGTTCGCGCAGGCCGGGCGTGCGGCCGTCGAAGGAGATGTTGGGGTGCAGATTACCGTCCCCCGCGTGGAACACGTTGCTGACCGTGAGGCCGTACGCGGCGGCGATCCGCGCGATCGTTTCCAGCACGTCGGGGAGCGTGGAGCGGGGGACCACCGCGTCCTGTACCACCAGGTCGCGCGACAGCCGGCCCATCGCGCCGAATGCCTTCTTGCGGCCGAGCCAGAGGCGCTCGCGCTGCTGCGCGTCCGCTGCCACGAGCACGGAGCGTGCCCCGTGCGCGCGCAGCACGCTTTCGATCGTCTCCGCGTCCGCCGTCACCGCCGCCTCGTGCCCGCCGTCCAGCTCGGCGAGCAGCACCGCCGCGGCATCCCGCGGGTAGCCGGCGGCGTACACTGAGTCCTCCACCGCCTGGATGCACGACTGGTCCATCATTTCGAGGGCGGCGGGCACGATCCCGCTCGCGATCACGGCCGACACGGCCTCCCCGGCGGTGCGCAGCGAGGTGAAGTCGGCGAGCAACGTGCGCACGGCGCGCGCGATGGGCAGCAGCCGCACGGTGATGCGGGTCGCGACGCCGAAGTTGCCTTCCGAGCCGACGAACAGCCCGACCAGGTCGGGACCCCACGGCTCGCCGCCCGGGCTGCCCAGCTCCACGACGCGCCCGTCCGCCAGCGCCACCTCCAGGGCGAGCACGTGCGTGGCCGTCACACCGTACTTGAGGCAGTGCGGGCCGCCCGCGTTTTCCGCCACGTTGCCGCCGATCGTGCAGGCCGTCTGACTCGACGGGTCGGGCGTATACTGCAACCCGTGCGGCGCGGCGGCGAGGGAGAGACGGACGTTGACGACCCCGGGCTCCACCACGGCCAGCCGGTTGCGGGCGTCGATCTTGAGGATGCGATTCAGTCTGGTCAGCACGATCAGCACGGCGTCGCCGTCCGCGAGCGCCCCGCCCGAGAGACCGGTGCCCGCGCCGCGCGGCACGAACGGCATGCCGAGCGCGCCGAGCAGCCGCACGACGGCGATGACCTCGTCGCGAGTGCCGGGCAGCACCACCACGCCGGGCACGCGCCGGTGCGTGGGCAGCCCGTCTTTCGCGTACGTCACGCGCTCGGGCAGCGCGGTCCGCACGTGACGCGGGCCGACGATTTCGGCGAGCGTGTCGACCAACGACGCGACGTCCCGGGCCATGAGTTAATAGTATAGCAAGAGGGGCCAGGCAGCTTCCCTGACCCCTCGTACTGTTTACCGCTGTGCGTCTGTGCGTCTAGCCTTTGCCGGTGCTCACGCCGCTCTCCAGAACCCCTTGAGCGCCCGTCCGTCCGGCGACTCCCGCAGCTTCTCGAACGCCCGCTCGCGTATCTGCCTGATGCGCTCCCGCGTCACGCCCATCAGCGCGCCGATTTTCTCGAGCGTCATGGCCTCGCTGCCCTCTTCGAGGCCGTAGTAGAGATAGAGGATCTTGCGCTCGCGCGGCGTCAAATACTTCTGGAAGATGCGGTCGATGAATTCACGCATCAGCTTGCCGTCGGTCTTCTCCTCGATCTCGCCGCCTTCCTGGCCGGCGAAGCGCTCGCCCAGCGTGGCCGCGTCCTTGTCGCTCCGGTCCACCGGCGCGTCGAGCGACAGCTCCGCCGCCGTCATGCGACGCGCAGTGCGCACGTTCTCGACCGTGTCCTGGAGCGCCATCGCGATCTCGTCGTCGGTCGGTTCGCGGCCGAGCTCCTGCGACAGGTACGTCTCGGTGCGGCTCATGCGGATCAGCTGCGAGTTCTGATTCAGCGGGATGCGCACGCTGCGCGTCTGCTCGGCGAGCGCTTTCAGCACGGCCTGACGCACCCACCATACGGCGTACGAGATGAACTTCACGCCCTGATCCGGATCGAACTTCTTCACCGCCTTGAGCAGCCCCTCGTTGCCGATCGCCACCAGCTCGGACAGGTCGAGTCCGTGTCCCTGGTACTTCTTGACGTACGAGATGACGAAGCGGAGGTTGGCGGTGACGAGCCGCTCGGCGGCCTTTTCATCGCCGCGTTGCACGCGGCGCGCGAGTCTGCGTTCTTCAGCGGGATCTTTGATGAGGGGGAGCTTCTGAATGTCCTGCAGGTACTGGTCGAAGGCGCCGGAAGGATTGGCTCGAAAGAACGCCTTGGCCTTGCCTCCGTTCGACCGCACCATAGCTAGGGCTCCGACGGTGGAGACGTATGTTGAACCAGTGGAAAACTATACGAGCGGCGCCAAATATAGGAATCGCCCGCGAATGGTGCAAATCTACTCGGTTTTCCACATCACAAATTCTTAGCACGTGCCACGACTCCCCCGTTTGTCCACTATCCACATCACATGTGGACAAATAGATGTTGATGCCGCGTTGACGCCGAGTTGCGCGGCATGTGGAGACGTGGAGAGTCATGTGGGAAGTTGTTGACGTACTTGTAATTAGTCGCAAGCTGCGACTACCCTCCTGCCAGCACCTCTCGGACCACGCGCTCGGGCGCCGCCACGGTCCAACCGCTGCCATCGGCGTGCATGCGCCCCACGGCCTCGGGCAGCGCGAACCGCACGCTGCCGGCGCGCGCCTTCTTGTCGAGCTGCATCGTCGCGAGCAGCTGGTCCGGCGTCGCGCTCTCAGGCAGCGCGAGCGGGAGGCCGTAGCGTTCGAGCAGGCGTCCAATCCGATCGGCGGTTCCCGCTGCGGCGATCCCGAGGCGCTCGGCGAGCCGGGCCTCGTACGCCATGCCGATCGCGACGGCTTCGCCATGCAGCACGGCGAACTGCGCCGTCGCCTCGACCGCATGCGCGACGGTGTGGCCGAAGTTGAGGATCGCGCGGCGACCGGTCTCGCGCTCGTCTGCGGCGACCACGCCTGCCTTGATCTCCACGGAGCGGCGCACCAGCCGCTCGAGGGCGTCGGGCTGCTTGGTCGTGACGGCGTCGTGCTCGCGCTCGAGGAATGCGAAGTAGTCGGCGTCGGCGATCGCCCCGTGCTTGACCGCTTCGGCGATCCCCGCGGCGAGCTGCGGCGCCGGCAGCGTGCCGAGCAGGTCCAGGTCCGCGACGACGAGGCGGGGTTGGTGAAAGGCGCCGAGCAGGTTCTTGCCCGCCGGAACATCGACCCCGGTCTTGCCGCCGATGGATGAGTCGATCATGGCGAGCAGCGTGGTGGGTGCCTGAATGTAGGGGACGCCCCGCAGGTAGGTCGCCGCGACGAACCCCGCCACGTCGCCCACCACGCCTCCGCCCAGGGCGATGATTCCGCAGTCGCGACCGAACTGACGCTGTAGCAGCCGATCCGAAAGGGATGCCCAGGTTTCCCGCGTCTTGTTCGGTTCGCCTGCGGGAAACGCGAACAGCTCTGCGTGCAACCGGGCGTCGCGGCATCGTGCCACGAGCGTCTCGCCGTACAGCGTCGCGACGTGCGAGTCGGTGATCACCGCGTAGCGGGGCGCAGGGCACGCGGCCGGCGCGAGGTCGGGCAGCTCCGCGAGCAGTCCGCGGCCGATCAGGATGTCGTACGAGGTGGTGCGCTGTTCCGCGGTGGCGACGCGGACGGTCACCACTTGACGTCGGGGCGCCCGGCGTGCGCGTTGGCGGCGCGCGCCAGGACGAACAGGAGATCCGACAGACGGTTCAGGTACCGAAGGATCGCGGGGCGGATCGGTTCCTGTCGACCCGCGGCGACGACGGCACGCTCCGCCCGGCGACAGACCGTCCGGGCCAGGTGCAGCGCGGCGGCCTTGGGCGTTCCCCCGGGCAGAATGAAGTTCTTCAAGGGCTCGAGTCGCGCCTCGTGTCCATCGATGGCGTCCTCGAGCGCCGCGGTCTCCGAGTCGCCGAGGGCCGCGCCGCTCCGGGAGAGCGCCTTGTGCAGCTTGTCGGGATCAGGAGTGGCGAGCTCGGCCCCGATGGTGAACAGGTCGCGCTGGATGGTCTGGAGGAGTCCATCGGAGAATTCCGGCGGATCAAGCGCGCGCGCCAGCCCGAGTGCCGCGTTCAACTCGTCGACCTCGCCGTACGCCGCCACGCGGGGACTGTCCTTGGGTGTCCGGCCGCCGCCGAACAGGCCCGTTTCTCCTGCGTCCCCGGTCTTGGTGTAGATCTTCAACGCGCCCCTCTCCCTTCTCTCCGGGGCTTCCGTTACGATTGAAGCCCATGCAGGACGTCAAAGATATCACCATAATCGGCGCCGGCCCGACCGGCTTGTTCGGCGCGTTTTACGCCGGGATGCGCGGGGCGTCCTGCCGCCTGATCGACAACCT
>DATDFC010000247.1:0-2542 GCA_036522815.1 Gemmatimonadales bacterium
CCGGGCGGACTTGATCGTGGTGAGCGTGCACGGCGGCCGGGAATACGCGGACGAGCCGCCCGACTATCATCGCGACCTGTTGTACGGCCTGGTCGACGCCGGCGCCGATCTCGTGCTGGCGCACCACCCCCACGTGCTGCAACCCGTGGTGTGGTCCCGGGGGAAGCCGATCGTGCAATCGCTCGGTAACTTCGTGTTCGTGCAAAGCGACCCGCGGACGCAGCTGTCCGCCATTCTGCGCGTGGCGGTGGCTCCGAACCACCGGATGCGCGTCTCCGCCGTGCCCGTGCGCGTCGGTCCGCAGCCCAGTCTCGCGACCGGCGCGGCGGCCGACAGCGTGCGGCGCCGTCTCCGTGTACGTCTCTCGAAACCACTCCCGTCCAAGCCATGACGCGCGATACCCTCGCCTTCCTGAAGCGACTGCTCGACACACCCGGACCGTCCGGGTTCGAAACGGCGCCCGCCCGCGTATGGCGGGAGGAGGTCAAGGCGTTCGCCGACCAGGTCACGGCCGACGTGCACGGCAACTCGGTCGCGACGCTGAACGCCACGGGCACACCCCGGCTCATGCTGGCCGGCCACATCGACGAGATCGGCCTCCAGATCACGCACGTGGACGACGAGGGATACCTCTACTTCGCCGGCATCGGCGGGTGGGACTCGCAGGTGCTGGTGGGCCAGCGGGTGGTCATCACGGGACCCAAGGGAGCCGTGCGCGGCGTGATCGGCAAGCAGGCCGTGCACCTGATGAAGCGCGAGGACATGGACAAGGTCTCGAAGATCACGGACCTGTGGATCGACATCGGCGCGGCGAGCAAGACGGAGGCGCTCGAGCGCGTGCGCGTGGGCGACGCCGCGGTGCTCGACGCGGGAGTACAGGAATTCCCCAACGGCCGTATCGTGTCGCGCAGCATCGACAACCGCATCGGCGCGTACGTCGTGGGCGAGGCGCTCCGATCGCTCGCCGCGGAGCGGCCCAAGCACGCCGCCGTGTTCGCGGTCGCCACGACGCGCGAGGAGATCGCCTGGACGGGCGGGGGAGCGCGCACCAGCGCGGTGGGCATCGATCCCAATGTCGCCCTCGTGGTGGACGTCACGCACGCGACCGACTGGCCGGGGGCGGAAAAGAAGCGTGCCGGCGAGCACAAGCTCGGAGGCGGTCCGGTGCTGGCGCGCGGCTCGGCGGTCAGCCCCGTCGTCTTTGAGATGCTGGTAGCGTGCGCCGATCAGGAGAAGATTCCCTACAGCATCCAGGCGGCGCCGCACGACACCGGCACGGACGCCGACGCGATCTACAACGCGCTGCGGGGCATTCCGACGGGCCTGGTGAGCGTGCCCAACCGCTACATGCACAGCCCCAACGAGATGGTCGCGCGGGAAGACCTCGAGCGGGCGGCGCGGCTGCTCGCGGCGTTCGCCCGGCGGCTCGACCCCAAAGTCAGCTTCGTTCCCACCTGACGAGCGGCGTCAGCGGCGCGGTTTCCGTCCGAGCTCGCTGACCGCGGCCCGCGCGGCCGTCCGCACCTGCTTGTCGCCGTCGTCGGCCAGGCCGTCGAGGGTGCCGCGCGCCGCCGGCGTCCCGGCGAGCCGCAACCCCTCCACCGCTGCGAGCCGCAGCGCCGCGGACTTGCGCCCGAAGATTCGTCCGGCGGGTTGCGAGCATTTGATCAGCGCCTGCACGGCGTCGGAGCTGCCGATGCGGCCCAACGCGAGGATCAGCTCGCGCAGCACGTCCTCGTCCTTCTCCTCGTCCATCGCGACCACCAGCGGCATGGCGAGTGCCGCCGACTTCTGCCCGCCGATGCCGAGCGCCACCTGCATCCGCACCTCGGGCGATGGATCGTGCAGCGCCCGGCGCAGCGGCTCCACCGCCGCCCGCGTCCCGATCTTGGCCAGCGCCATGGCCACCGCCTTGCGGACCCGCTCGTCCTCGTGCTCGAGCCGCCGCGCCAGCGCGGGGACCGCGCCCTCCATTCCGAGCTCGCCGATCAACTCCGCCACGTTGCGGACGACGAACCATGCCTCGTGCTCAAGCGCGTGCACAAGCTGGTCGGTGCCCTCGGTCATGTGGCGCAACGCGTCGAAGGCGGAGCGCCGCTCGTCCATCGTGGGCGCCGCCACCAGGTGATCCATCAGCACCTCCACCGCTCCCGCGCCGCCCCGACGCAGCGCGACCACCGCGTCGGCTCGGTACTTGGGCTCCGACACGAGACGCGCCAGCGCGTCCAGCGCTGACTTGGTGTACACCCGGCGCAGCGCGATCGCGTACTGGCGCCGCACACCGCTGGCTTCGGGGACGTTCTCCTCCACCCGCACGATCGCGCTGATCACGCCCAACAGCTGATCGGGGCGGCGCTGCTTGAGCGCCAGCTCGACATGGTGCACCAGCGCCGCCAGCAGGTCTCCCACGGCGGGGCCGGTGGGGTCGCGCGTGAGCTGTGCCACCACGTCGGAGGCGCCCGCCGGCAATGGCAACGATCCGGCGGCCGCGGCGCGTGGCACGCTCGGGGGCGGTGCGGCGGGCGGGGCAGGAGCCGGGGGG